>NZ_CP018835.1:315551-631102 GCF_002196515.1 Vibrio gazogenes
GTCAATGCGCGATATGAATTGATGGTAGAAGTGGCAGATAGAGAAAAACGATGACAGGCAGAAGAAAATCCGGGCGAATGACTTCGCCCGGAATCAGTCAATATGACTTATTTGGCTGAATGACGTTTCAATAAATCTTCAACAACTTTGGTATTTTCTTCCACAACAGTCATACCTTCGATTTCAGGTACTCCTGCTCCCATGAAGATATCGCTACTCATTGTGCTGCGATCGATATAATTCACCGGTCCACTGGTGCTGAGTTGCGAAGACTGCTCAGCTTGTGCTTCAGCAACTTCAGCAGCGCTGTTAACAACTGTCAGACGTGCTGCTGCAACGTTGTTACTCTCATTCGTCTCTTTTACGACCTGACGATAATCGGCAGATAAGACAATCATGTAATTACCCGCAGAAAGTGATTTAGGAATAGTGAGCGTGAAGCTGTAACGTGCACCTGATGGTAGCGCAATCGGAATCTCACCGAAAAGTCCCAACGGCTGTCCATTCGCATCCGCCAGTAAAACGCCTAGCGTCGGAGCAGTCCCAGAGTTTTGAGGGCACCCTGTGGTAACAGTTGTTTCAACAGATACTTTGCCACCAGCGACAACGGTTCCCGGAGTGAGGCTTCCCGAAGCAATCAACCAGTCAGGTGCGGAACAACTTGCCACAGTAGGCGCATTGTCTACAGTTGCATGTTCTTGTGTTGAAGCCAATGCTGATTGACTGCTCAGGCCAACTGATGCGATAAGAGCAGCGAATATAGGTGTTAATTTCATAATATTTCTTCCGTTTTTATAGGCTATTTAGTGAACATTAATTTCCTTTCAATAACGAAAGCCAAAATATATTCAAATTAAGTCATTAAATGAAATAATGCCTTATTTAAAAGGTACCCAATATGCTTGACATTAAAATTCAGCACACGGAGCAACAACATATAATTTTAACTTTCGCTTCCTTGTTATCTTTCTATATTACTCATCTATTTTAAAGACAAATAAAGCCGATATAGAATAAACAAGCAGGTATATTATGGCTGAAAATATACACATCTCAACACTCAATGTTCAACTTGTTGTATAAAAAACCAAAAGAACATTAAAAATGAGAGCATGATCGAACAATATCTGAGATATTATTTATAATGATATGAACACTCGCCATCTTATTATTCAATCTAATATTAAAAGCACGATACCTTCTGTATGTATTCCATCAAATATAAACATTATCACTGTTATCGATGTGATTTAATTTCGCCGATGAAATCAGCGTTTCATCCCATATTTTTCAGGATTAATTTAACTTATGGAATCAAGTGATGGCTCTATCGTCAGCATCTTTATCCAGCCCCTTAAAGATTTGCGCTCGTGCGAGATGCAGCTTGTTCTCAGCACAATCCGTGTTATGAGTGTAATCGTGCGAATGGGCGCATAGCTCGGTGCATGATTTTCATCATGTGGATATAAAAGGAACAGCAACTTATTTTAGATGATAAAATATGACCACTGGATAAATAGAAGATAGGAAATAACAGGCAGCCTTCTCGGGTCAATAATACTTCCTTCATTTTGATTAAGCTTTTATTTTACTTGCAATTAAACTAAGAAATCATACATCAAAAAATATAACATCGATTTATAAAAACAGCTCAATAAACATCAACAGATAATAGTACACCACAAAATAACCCACCATCTCACATCAGTATCAATGTTAATTTACCTCACTAAATAAGCGCTGGCACGTTTAATATAAAATCATTTTTTATCATTTAATTATAATTATTATTACATTCATCACTTGATGTGGTTGATACCTCATTAAATATATTAATTCATTTTCATTCAACTTATACATCAGTCACTATATACCCAAGTAACCTCAAGATGCCGGATTCAGAGTGTCTTCAATCGGCGTCATTCAAGGAAAATGTCGGCAGGAATGGCCTTCCCATTTCAATGGCATTTGACGCAGAAAGGCGCCGATTGAAGCACTCCCGAAGGGCGAGTTCACTGAACTCAGAGACTGCGTTAGAGATTCTCGCCATAGAATGACTATGACTCAAATCTCTGCCTTGCCTCTGAGCCCAGTGATTCTCGCTGAAACTGCATCTTGAGGTCATTTGGGTATATCAATAAAAACAAGTATGATTTCTGGCTTTCACTTTTAGGCGATAGTACGGCCAATTTTGTTTCAAAATATGACAAACAAGCGCTTAGAATGACGAGTTACTCGATGGGATAAAAATATCATTCAAAAAATAACCCCACCTTTCAGATGAGCATCAATCCTGAAAGATGGGGCACTGAGGAAGGGCGCGATGACGCCTTAACAGCATTCATCGGAGCTTCGCTAAGAAAATGGTATTATGCGTGCGTTTGAGTGGTCCGCTTATCCAAATAGGCTTGTTGGACGGCCTCTTGGTTATGCAGATATTCATCCAGCCCGGCTTGTCTTAGGTGACAGGAAGGACATTCACCGCAACCATCACCAATCACACCGTTATAGCATGTGAGCGTCTGGTTCCGGACTAACGCTAATGCATCATAGTGGTCAGCCATTGCCCATGTTTCGGCTTTATTCAGCCACATCAACGGGGTCACAATACGCATCTCCCGATCCATTCCCTGCACCAGTGCACGATTCATGGTTTGGATGAACGTATTCCGACAATCCGGATATCCTGAAAAGTCTGTTTCACACACACCGGTAATCACGGACTCAGCACCGATTTGATACGCATAAATCCCCGCAAGTGTCAGGAATAAAATATTGCGGCCGGGCACAAATGAATTGGGTAATCCATTGTCCTGTAATTCATGAGAGACCGGAATATCGTCACGTGTCAGTGAGCTGATCGCTAATTCATTCAGCAAGCCGACATCCATCACTTTATGGGCTTTCACACCCAATTGAGCTGCTAATTGACGAGCAGTCTCAATCTCAAGCCGGTGCCGCTGTCCGTAATCAAACGTAATCGCATGGACTTCATCATAAGTTTGCAGCGCTTCAACAAGGCAAGTGGTCGAATCTTGTCCGCCACTAAAAACAACAACAGCTTTTTTCATAACAATTCCTCAGGCAATCGACAAGTATTTATGAGTCTGAATCGATAGACGCCAATTGCGTTCGATACACACCTCAATACATAACTCAGTCGCTCGTGGTTTCTGGCTAATCGGTTGTAAAGCAATGATTGTATCATCGGCAACCGGTGTCTGGTGCAGTAAATGATCGAGCTGCTCAATATCCTTACGTGTCCCGACAGGATGCTTAATTTCGTTGGCTCGTCGCAATGCACCTTCCAGTACCGGTAAGCGACCTTTCATTGCTATTTTTGGTGACACTGTCACCCATGTCTGAGCGGAAGCCAGAACGTCAGCCGTACCACTGGTTTCAATCTGACAACGACACCCGATCGCTTCAAAAGCTTCGGTTAACACGGTCAAATCATAAAGACACGGCTCTCCGCCTGTAATCACAATATGTTTCGCGGTATAACCTTGGCGATGATAACAATCGATGATCGCTTCTGCGCTCATTTGACACCAAAGAGGACTATCCTGAGTTTTCACGATAATATCGTCAACAGACCGCTGATCCTGCGGCTCGGTAAACCAAGTATGCTTCGTGTCACACCAAGAACACCCGACCGGACACCCCTGTAATCGGACAAAAACAGCAGGTGCGCCCGTAAAGACACCCTCACCCTGGATAGTTTGAAAGATTTCATTGACTTTATAGATACTCAAAATGAATCCTAATTCAGCGGTCATATTATGCGAGTCGCAGACCTTAATAGAAGCTTGTCAGAAGGTCAAATTAAACCCATGTCGTATTAACATAAAAATCAATGCGATAATCTACAATTATAATAAAATTCAAAAAGATACGCCTTTGTCCGATTTCTCCACTCACATACGGAGCGCCGCATTGAAACCATTGGACGGGTGATTTCAAGCACATCCGGCATCGGTGTTTTATCGCGATAAAACACCATCATGACACTGGATGTTATGCTTGTATTTGTGCTGAAACTCCCTCATATTGGTGCGTCTTGGGCAGTTATCCCACGGATAAAATCTCATGCCCCGTTTTATTTTTAGTCCCACATTTCTGAAGTTACCGGTGATAAATCATGTATAAACTGATCGGAATCGACATGGATGGCACGTTGCTAAACAGTCAAAAACAAATTTCCGCCCGCACTCAGTCTGCCATACAGGCAGCAAAGGATAAGGGCGTCCAAATTGTTTTATCCTCTGGCCGCCCCATAGAAGGGCTGCGGGCCTATCTCGACCAGTTAGGGTTGAACAGCGAGCACGATTATGCCGTTCATTACAACGGATCTTTTGTCGAGAATGTGCTGACGGGTGAAATCATTCGTCAACAAGTTGTCAGCGCTGCCGATGTTAAAACGATTGGTCGAACAGCTCGGTCACTCAACGTCAATACCCATGCTTTCAGTCAAATACTGGGACTCATTACCCCCAAAAGCTCGAAATACACACAGCTGGAAGCGCAAATCAATCATATCGATATCCATGAAGTCGATTTTGAGACACTGGATGACGATCATCCCATGATAAAAGCGATGATCGTTGATGAACCGGAAAAACTGACTCAGGCCTATCAAAACTTGCCTGCGGCAGTCGTCGAAAAATTTACGATTGTCCAGAGCGCCCCACATTTTCTAGAATTTCTGAACCCACAAAGTAATAAGGGATTAGGGATTCAAGCCGTAGCCGAACGGTTAGGTATTCCGGCCGAAGCAGTCATGTGTATCGGTGATGCTGAAAATGATCATCACATGCTCGAATACGCAGGTTTAGGGATTGCGATGGCAAATGCGATGCCACAAACCAAAGCGATTGCCGACTACATTACCGCAAGTAATGATGAAGACGGCGTCGCACAAGCCATTGAAAAATTTATACTGGTGTAACAGACGTCTATCCTTTACTTTGGCATCGGCACCAGATCAACAGCAACGGTGAATCAATAGACGCTCGAATCCTGTATTCAGAGCGTCATCGCAACTGAGAAGCGCTAAGAGTCGTTGAATCTCTCTGGCGCTTTTTTATTGAATTCCCTTTCTTAAGCAATGGATATGATGGCGAAAGCCGAGTCGCTGATAGAGTTTGACGGCAGACTGATTGAAATCCCAGACTTCAACAAAGACTTGTTGTACACCATAATCTTCGAATTCTCTTTCTATACGCTGTAAAAGCTGACTACCAGTACCCTGTCCGCGATGGGACGGAAGTACATAAAATTCGTCAATGCTGCCCATCAGGACGGTTTTGCTGACGGAGGAAATTAAATCAGCGAAATGACCAGAAACAAAACCGATACAGCGATGCTCACAAAGCGCAACAAACACCAGCCCTTCTGGGGATTCTAAATAATCAGCAATTCGCTTCTCTTGCATCACCGCATCTGCCGACTTAAAGTGCTGTGGGCAAGCTAAGTGATGCTCATTGTGTAATTCATACATCATCTGTTCAAGAACCGGGAGATCCGACGATTTCGCCAACCGAATATTAACCATAGCTGCCTCAGGCACAAGATAGGAATATGGCTAGTTTATACCCGACACTCTCTCAGGTAAAAAAATAACGCAAAAACAAGACCGCAGAGAGTCTGCCTTGCGTTGGTAACACTCTCCGCAGCAAGATGATGACATCATCTTTTGTATTTTTCACACAGCGTTATGGTTTATCAGGGTGCAACGTATGTTCAAGCTCCGATAAACTCAACGGATCATCAATGGTTGAAGGAACCGTGTAATTCTCCCCATCTGCGATCTGCCGGATCACGCGGCGCAAAATTTTGCCGGAACGGGTTTTGGGCAACCGCTCCACCACCACAGCATGACGAAAACAGGCGACCGCCCCGATTTTGTCACGCACCTCCCCGACTAACTCAAGCTCTAACTGATGCGAATCCACCTTCATACCATTTTTCAGCACCACCAATCCTAGTGGAAGTTGACCTTTCAGCTCATCATGTACACCAATCACAGCACACTCGGCCACAGCAGGATGCGCCCCGACGATCTCTTCCATTTCTCCGGTTGATAGCCGATGCCCGGCAACATTGATCACATCATCGATGCGTCCCATGATGAACAGATAGCCTTGTTCGTCCGTATATCCTCCGTCACCGGATACATAGTAACCGGGAAACTGACTCAAATACCCCGACTCAAACCGATCATGATTACGCCAGATGGTTGGCAGACACCCGGGCGGCAATGGCCGTTTCAGGGCCACATACCCCTGTTGACCACAGCGCTGAGGCTCACCTTGCTCATTAAGAATGTCAACCACATATCCCGGTGTTGCTTTGGTTGATGACCCCGGTTTAATCGCCATTTTTTCAATGCCTAACGGGTTTCCGGCAATCGCCCAGCCAGTTTCGGTCTGCCACCAGTGATCGATCACGGGCTTATCGGTATGAGACTGCACCCATTCCAGCGTCGGCGGATCAAGCCGCTCTCCGGCCATAAAAATCGCCTGCAACGATTGGAGTGAATGATGTTGGATAAATTCGCCGTGCGGGTCTTCTTTTTTTATCGCTCTGAACGCGGTCGGTGCGGAGAAAAGCACATCGACTTGGTATTCATCGCAGACTCGCCAAAAAGCGCCCGGATCCGGTGTTCGTACCGGTTTGCCTTCATAAAGCACTGTCGCACAACCATGAAGCAGTGGCCCATAGACAATATAGGAGTGCCCCACAACCCATCCGACATCTGAAGCAGCCCAGAATACCCCATCTTGCGGCATATTATAGATAGCAGACATCGAATACTTCATTGCCACAGCATGACCACCATTATCCCGGACGACACCTTTCGGTTTGCCGGTCGTCCCCGAGGTATAGAGAATATACAACGGGTCGGTTGCCCGGACCGGAACACACTCATGTGGTGTCGCAACCTCAAGCAGTTGTTGCCAGTCATGATCTCTTGCTTGATTGAGTTCAGCGGTATGAACCGGCCGTTGTACGATAATGACCTGTTCCGGTTTCCAGCGACTGTCCATAATCGCTTTATCAACCAAAGGTTTATACGGAATAATTTTGTTGACTTCGATACCGCATGAAGCCGTTATCAGCACTTTCGGCTCAGCATCTTCGATTCTGACAGCTAACTCATTCGGGGCAAAACCGCCAAACACCACAGAGTGAATCGCCCCCAAGCGTGCACAAGCCAACATCCCCATGACCGCCTCTGGAATCATCGGCATATAAAGCACCACCCGATCCCCTTTCGTCACCCCTTTGGCCGCTAACATGCCAGCAACACGAGCAACATCATCCCGTAAAGCTTGATAACTCCACTGTTTTTGGACGCCTGTCGCCGGTGAATCATAAATCAGCGCCGTTCGTTCTCCCCGCCCTTGCTGACAATGATAATCCAACGCCATCCATGACGTATTCATCACCCCATCAGAGAACCAGCGTTCGATCTGATGTTCATCGATACTCAGAATGGTTTGTGGTTTCTGAAACCAATCCAGTTGATTTGCCTGCTCGCCCCAGAATGCCTCTGGGTAATCCTTGGCAAATTGATACTCTCGTTCATATGTAAGCATCATTTCCCCCATAGATAGTGGCTGGTATCCGTTTGATACCAGCGACCTTGGGAAGTTAGTTTCACACCCGTTAATTGATCATGAATAGCGCCATGAACTCATCAACTGGTGTACGCTCCAGACGTTCCTGATCCAGACACAGTGTTGTCAGTGCTTTAACACGGCCTTGAGGGAAACGCGTCTGTAAATTGCGAATGAACTTTTGCTCAAGTACAGGAATCCCTTCTTCTCTGCGACGCCGGTGACCAATCGGATACTCGACCTCAACTTTCTCTGTACATGACCCGTCACGGAAGAACACCTGGATTGCATTGGCGATCGAACGTTTATCTGATTCGAGGTACTCACGGCTATAACGGGCATCTTCCTGAATCACCATTTTATCTCTGAGCTGATCAATACGCGGGTCGCTCAGATGGAAGCTATCTTCATAATGTTCAGCAACTAAATCACCATACAACAATGGCACAGCCGTCATATATTGCAGGCAATGATCGCGGTCTGCCGGATTGGCCAGTTCACCAACCTTGGAGATGATACGAATGGCGGATTCATGCGTTGTCATTTCAATGCGATCAATCTCGTCAATCCGATCACGGACATGAGGATGCAATTTAACCGCACATTCAACCGCCGTCTGCGCATGAAACTCAGCAGGAAATGAGATTTTAAACAGCACATTTTCCATCACATAGCTGGAAAAGTTTTGTGGTATATCAAATGCTTTTCCTTTAAACAGCACATCATAATATCCCCACTGTGGTGCTGAGAGTACCGTCGGGATCCCCATTTCGCCTTTCATGGTGATCATCGCCAGCCGAACCGCCCGCGAGGTCGCATCTCCGGCAGCCCAGGATTTGCGCGAACCGGCATTGGGCGCATGGCGATAGGTTCGCAGCGCCCCACCATCAACCCAAGCCTGAGAAAGCGCATCAATAATCTGCTCTCTGCTGCCACCAAGCATCTTGGTCACGACCGCAACAGATGCCACTCGTACCAAAAGTACATGGTCAAGGCCAACCCGGTTGAAACTATTGTTCAATGCCAGAATGCCTTGAATCTCATGTGCTTTGATCATCGCGGTTAAAACATCTTTCATAACCAGCGGTGGCTTGCCTTGAGAAACAGCCATGCGGCTCAGATAATCTGCGGTCGCGAGGATACCTCCCAGATTATCTGAGGGATGACCCCACTCGGCTGCCAGCCATGTGTCATTGAAATCAAGCCAGCGAATCATGCAGCCAATGTTAAATGCGGCCGTGACCGGATCGAGCTCATGGGAGGTACCCGGAACCCGTGCGCCATTGACCACCGTAGTGCCCGGTACGATGGGACCTAAATGCTTGGTACATTCAGGAAACCGTAACGCAAGCAAACCACATCCCAGAGTGTCGATCAGGCAATTCCGCGCAGTGTGGTAGGCTTCTTGTGAAGTAATGGGCTGTTGATCGACATAATCGGCAATTTGAACCAGTAGTTCATCCGGTTGTTGCCGTTGATTAAAATCTACATTCTGACTCATGAGTCTGTCCTTGATTAACGCTGTTCAATGGGAATCCAATCCTGATGTTCAGGGCCTTGATAGTCGGCACTCGGACGAATAATCCGGTTATTGTCCCGCTGCTCGAACACATGAGCAGCCCAACCGGTCAAACGACTGATGACGAAAATCGGGGTAAATAATGGTGTAGGAATCCCCATAAAGTGGTAAGCGGACGCATGATAGAAATCGGCATTACAAAACAGTCCCTTTTCCCGTTTCATCACCGCTTCGACCCGTTCGGAGACAGCATAAAGGTGATGATCACCCACCTGTTGTGAAAGACGTTGGGACCACTGTTTGATCAGTGCATTTCGCGGGTCACATTCCCGGTAGACCGCATGACCAAATCCCATGATCTTGTCTTTACGGGCCAGTTTTTCGAGCAGCGCTGTTTCCGCTTGTTCCGGTGTCTGCCACTGTTCAATCATTGCCATGGCTGCCTCATTCGCGCCCCCATGCAGTGGACCGCGTAGCGTGCCTATCGCCCCGGTAATACAGGAGTGGAGATCCGATAAAGTCGAAGCACACACCCGGGCATTGAATGTAGATGCATTAAATTCATGTTCAGCATATAAAATCAGTGAACAATGCATGACCTGACGGAATTGCTCGTCGGGTTCACGGTCAAGCAACATCTTCAGAAAGTATCCTCCGATCGAGGATTCGCTCCGATCTTCGGTGTCGATTCGTACCCCATCATGACTAAACCGATACCAGTAACAGATAATGGCCGGGAAGCAGGCCAATAACCGTTCTGTCGCTGACAACTGTTGGGAAAAATCCGTCTCAGGCTCAAGATTCCCGAGTACCGAGCATCCGGTGCGCATCACATCCATCGGATGGGTTTCTGCGGGTAAGCGTTCTAAAACATCCTTGAGTACCTGCGGTAATCCTCGTAACTGCATCAGGTGCGTTGTGTAGGCATCCAACTCTTGTTGATTCGGCAGTTTGCCTTTGAGTAGCAGGTAAGCCACTTCTTCAAACTGCGCATGATTGGCAAGGTCTGTAATATCGTAACCGCGGTAGGTTAACCCTGTTCCGGTTTGTCCGACAGTACATAAAGCCGTCGTGCCAGCACTCTGACCCCGCAACCCTGCACCTCCCAATTCCTTGTTTGGCATATTGAGCTCCTTGTTACCTGCCGCTTATCTCTGACGGACAATCATCGTCCCAAATGGGCAATGATTCAGTCGGCAGGATTGATTTCACGTTATGGATCTAAATGGTTTGATACAGCCAATCATCGGCTGCCTAATCTCAGTGAATCAGGTGTTGTGACCTGATCCGCCCTATGAATCCGACTGATGCTGGCCAGAAAATAACTGATCCAGCTTGTCTTCATAGGTGTGATAATTCAGGTAGTCATAAAGCTCTTTCCGAGTCTGCATCTGTGGCAATAACGTCTGCTGATTACCCGTTGTGCGCAGGTGTTGATAGACCATTTCTGCTGCTTTATTCATGGCTCGGAATGCACTCAACGGATACAGCACCATGCTCACTTTCGCACCGGCAAGCTCATCACAGTTATACAAAGGTGTTTGGCCGAATTCGGTAATATTCGCCAAAATCGGAACGGGTTTCCCCGTGGCATCTTCCAGCGCTGTCGCAAACTGCTCATATTGACCCAATTCGACCATCGCTTCGGGAAAAATCATATCAGCACCCGCTTCAACACAAGCAATCGCCCGTTCAATCGCCTTTTCCATACCTTCAACCGCTAAAGCATCGGTACGCGCCATGATGACAAAATCATCATCGACACGTGCGTCCACAGCCGCTTTAATTCTATCGGCCATTTCATCACGGCTGACAATCGCCTTGTTGGGCCGGTGTCCGCACCGTTTTTGCAGCACTTGGTCTTCAATATGAACTGCCGCCGCACCGGCTTTTTCCATCGCCCGGATGGTTCGGGCAATGCTGAAAGCACCGCCAAAACCCGTATCGATATCAACTAATAATGGTAAGTCACTCGCATTGGTAATCCGTTCAACGTCCACCAACACATCATTGAGGGTCGTTATCCCCAAATCGGGTACCCCGTAAGAGGCATTTGCAATACCGCCACCAGACAGATAAATCGCCTGATGGCCGATTTGTTGCGCCATCATGGCACAATACGGATTAATCGTGCCGACGATTTGAAGGGGGTGGTTATTGCTGACTGCTGCTCTGAATTTTTTACCCGGACTGTTCATGATTGTTCTCCCTGTTCGGACAGCATGTGGACTTCAATCAGTTTCCGACTGCCCGCGATATGACGCCGCATCAACATTTCTGCCAGTTCCTCATCCCGTTCCCGGATTGCCCTCAGGATAAACTGGTGCTCCCCCAACGCTTCTTTCGGCTGGCTATGCGCCCGGGGAGATTGATAACGAAACATACGCAGCAAATGATACAACTCATCACACAATAGCCGGATAAGCTGTTGATTACGGCTGGCTTTGATAATGCAATAATGGAAATCGAAATCTCCATGTTGATGAAAGTATGAAGCCCCTTCAATTTGAGAGAGATGGCGAGCATGTTTTTCTAACACGGTCTCTAAATTGCTCAACTCTGCGGGCGTGATATATCGGGCTGCGAGACGCGCAGCCATGCCTTCAAGCGCTTCCCGCACCGCATACAGTTCAATCAACTTTTCATAAGACAGTGCAATCACCCTCGCACCAACATGCGGTATCCGTTCAATCAGACCGAGACCTTCCAGCCGCATCAACGCTTCCCGCAATGGCCCCCGGCTGACCTGAAACTGACGGGCAAGACTGGGTTCGGAGATTTTACTTCCCGACGCAATCTCTCCCTGAATAATTGCCTCAATCAAATAATCCGTCAGATGTTCTGACTTGGTATTGTCTTTCTCTGGCTGAATTAAATCTGTCGCTTGATCCACTGTCGTCTCTCTTTTAATGAGGTCTTCTGACCGACTTCATGTAAAAAATAGCCGATCCACAGGTAGAACAGCAAGCAGATTGTTGACAATTTAGACTAATGTCTAACCCGTGAAACCTTCACCATAAATCAATTAAAAATTAAATTATTTAAAAACAAATAGATAGCTTGAATACTTTTTTTGACCTAAAAAAATTGTCAACAATTTAGCTTAAAGTCATCGACTTTATAGGCATGTAGAACTGATTGAACGGCCGAAAAGCACGAATGAAAGGAGAGAAAAGCCGAGTGGCATGATGAGCAATGTCATGCATGAGAGGTAAATCGATGAATAGGTGAATCGATGAATAAGCGCGACCTGAATGACTATCGAATCAGACAGAAAGCGTAACAACAGCTCATAAAGTATCACAGATGCTAGGGGTCATTTGCTTAGGATAGCTAAGCGGCATGCGCCGCGATCAATGCCCGTTCAGATTGAACAAAATTCAACCACGAACGGTCAACAACCCCTAGCCACAATACGAATATATCCGCTGTCATTCAAAATACGGGGATCACGAGGCAGACTAGGCTTTCCACCCCGGATTGATGAGTGAAGTCAGATAATGATCTTCCCACTGGCCATTAATCAACAGAAAATCTTTCAGCTCGCCTTCATACTGAAACCCTAACCGCTTCAGTACGGCTTCACTGCGTTGATTGCGCGGCATATATGTAGCGGAGATACGATGCATATTCTGCGCTTCAAACATAAACCGACAAGCCATTTTTAATGCCCGGGTCATCACGCCTTTCCCCTGCGCATTTTCAGCCAGTGAATAACCGACATAACAGCTATGAACCGGAAAACGTGAAATTTGGCTAAACGAGATCGTACCGAGCATTTCATGGGTAGAAATATCGAAAATCAGGAGATAGAAACCAATCGCCATCGTTTCTAATTCTTTGAGTTTTATCAGACGTTGTGTCCAACCTTGTTCAAGGAAGAATTCTGCTTCCCGCTTCGGTTCCCATGGGGTAAGGAAGTGGCGGTTGACATTAAAATACCGGGCGATCGTTCTGGCGTCATCAACCCGAGCCGAACGGATCACAATGTCGCCATCGACATCATAAACTTGTTTATACATAAATAACTTAGCGTCCTGTTGCTTGTCACTCCGAGAACATCAGCCTCAATCACAAGGCGATGAACATCGCGGAGAAATTAATGTTTCCGAATATCGTAATCTCGCAATTTGTTTGCAATTGAGGTATGAGAGACATTCAATCGTTTGGCTAGCTTGCGACTCGATGGGAATGACTGATAGAGCCGCTCCAAAACTTTGGCTTCATAATCTTTCATAATATCATCCAGACAGCCATCGAGGTTCAGCAATCCAATCGCCCCATTCACAACTTCAACACCCGGAAGATGGAAATATTCGATTTTTAATTCATCATCTGGCATCTCAGTCAATGCTCTCAGCACCATATTATCCAACTGGCGCATATTGCCCGGCCACTGATAATGCGACAACTGTTCAATGACCGATTCGTCATAATGCGGTTTAACCATTCCCATATGACGCACATGCTTGGCGATAAAGAGTTCCAGTAATGGCTGTACATCACTTGGCCGCTCGCGCAACGGTGGAATTGACAAAGTCAGCACATTCAACCGATAGAACAGATCTTCACGGAATTGATCGGATTCAGCCAAAGCTGCCAGATTATGCCGCGTTGATGCGATCACTCGGACATCCACATGGATTTCATGCTCTTCCCCGACTCGGCGGAATGTTCCATCTTGGAGAAAACGTAACAATTTAATCTGCAGATGGGCGCTCATTTCACCGATTTCATCGAGAAATACAGTGCCCCCATTCGCCTGCTCGAAAATGCCCTTATGCCCTTCGCGATGATTGAAAGATCCTGGCGCATGGCCGAATAACTCAGTTTCAGCGACGTCATCTGGCATCGATGCACAACTGACGACCAAAAATGGTCTCGATGCCCGTTCTGAGCGGTTATGACAGGCTTTCGCCAACATTTCTTTGCCGGTCCCGGTTTCGCCTTCGATCAACAACGGTTGATCCAGCATCGCCAGCTTTTTCGCCTGATTGATGAGGTGTTTATGCCGGTTGGAAATACCAACGAAATGTTCAAATCCCAGTTCGCTATGCAGCGGTAATTGCGTGTGCTGTATTTCATGCTGGAACTGTCTGGCGCGTAGGATCACCATCGCACTGGCCAGAATCGATTCTTTTGACTCACTCTGAATATAAACGGGCATGATTTCCAGAATATAGTCCAGACCATTCAACACAATGTCCTCACGCTGACGGGATTTGCTCCCCTCAAGCCAGCGAGAAAAGTTAAACGCATGCACCAGTGTTGAAATCGCATGACCGATGACGTCGTTTTCCTGCCGATTGAACAATGATAAAGCAGCATGGTTAGCTGTATCAACAAAACCTTTTAAATCAATAGTTAATACGGCATCTGGCAAGTTGTTCAACAGTGAAACCAACTCAGTGTTATGCCGTTCCATTGGCATAAACTGAATTTTCCGGACATCTTTCACGCCTGATATCATCCGAATCTGAGCCATCAGTTCACTAAACGTCACGAAATCAATATCCGGGCAATTCAGATAAATAATCCCAGAAATATCAATTTCAATACCTCTTAAATCAATATTTCTGGATACCAGAATATCCAGTAACTCCCGGGTCAACCCGAGACGGTCTTCACACAAGACTTCTAGACGCACAAAAAGCAACCCACACGTGTAAGGAAAAGTTGACAGTAGTGTCTATCAACACTCAACCTCCGTCAAGTCACAAACATGCCATGCGTCAGAATCAATGTACTGATATCACAATTTAATAAGGCACTGACCCCAAAGGCGCATAACTGGATCTGTTGCACAGAAAAATGCTCATCACGCGGTCTTCATCAGGCCAAGCACTCTCGAAACAATGGCTTTCCTGACACTGGTCAGTTTCGCTTTCCGCTCAGGAACCCATGGCAATGGCCGTAATAGTGTCACCGCCTGAAGCCCCAGCCGCGCGGTCAGAATCCCGACCCCGACACCTTGTCCGGCTCTGGCTGAGATTTTTCCGGCCAGCCCGGCCGAAAGCAGATCAGTTCCGGCATCAATCGCAATTTCACTTGCTCCGGCTGCCGCCATGTTGATAAATAATGTCCGCAGCAAACGAATCCGAGACCAGTAACCTAAACGAACCCCATATAAATCAGACAATCGGTTGATCATCGTCAGATTTCGCCACGCAACCAGCAGCATGTCGGTGATCGCCAGCGGGCTAACCGCAACCAATGCAGCTGACTCAGTCGCATACCGGGAAATCAACTGAATTGCTTTTTCATCAAGATGCTTCAGAACAAACACATCAAACAGCGCTAAAACCTCACCATCGTTATAGGCTGAATTCAGATGCTTTTCCCATTCAGTTACATGCTGAGGTTCGATCGCTGACACGGAGCCATGAATCAAACCCGCATCATCGATAATTTTACGGCACAGATCGGTTGCCTGACCGACACTGTGTGACTGAATCAGCGCTTCAGCTTCCGTCTGGCGGTTAAAGTGTTTCCGCAAGGCGCGCAGTGTAAACCACTCTTTCAATAACTGACTGATCCCTGCGCCGGCAACCGCTGTGACGAGGGCTGTCCATCCCAATGTTAACCATTCACCATTTTGATATGCCGAAAAAATCGTATCTACCGCCTGCCAGCCGACTAAACCGACAAAGGTGCAGCTACTCAACCGCCAAAACCAAGGCGTTTTGCTCCGCGGACGAATAACCTTGTCGAGATTGACAGCTTCTGATTCCGCCAATGACGACTCAGAGACCGGCTCAGGCGTGAAAGTTGCCTCATCAAACTGCTGTTGCGCCAGCAGTGATGCTGTTTTCTCATTCGATGATTCTAAGTCTTGTTGAAAGACGCGTTTCGGTTGATAAGGTGTCATCGCAATTTATCTCCGATTAAATATTCCAATACCGTGTCCAGACGAATTTGAGGAATCGGCTGTCGGGGATCAGAAATTTGTGGGCGGAACTCGGTAAAATCAAACTGCTGAGATTGCCAGAATGCCGAGGATGGGAGTTTATCCGGGACTTCTCCGGGAAAAAGCGTCACATTGTCTCCACTCAGTGTCGTACCTTGAATTGCGTGTATCTGCCCTTCCGGTGTTGAAATATATCCGGCTTGCGTCGCCTGAACAGACGCTAAAGTCAGACATTCCATCGACACATTTTCATAAGATACATCTTGCCAGACTGGCTGAATCATTTGATTCAACAAATGCAGCAAATGCACATGTTGATCCGGTGTCACATGATCTGCTTTGGTGGCAGCAAACAGCACTTTATCGATTTTTGGAGAAAACAGTCGTGACAATAAACCACTTCGCCCGTATTTGAAACTTTGCAGGAGTTGTACCAAGGCTTGTTGCATATCGACAAATGCATCATGCCCGGCATTGAGTGGGCTCAGACAGTCCACCAGCACCACTTGACGATCAAATGTGGAAAAATATTCCCGATAAAAGTGGCGCACCACTTTTGATTGATATTCTTGGTAACGGGCTTTGAGCACGTCGTAGTTGGTGGCAATTCGCTGTGTCAGTGAACGACGGGAGTGCTGTTCCTCTGGTGGAAGACACGGGAAAAACTGCAACACCGGCGCTCCGGCCAGCTCTCCGGGTAAAACAAAACGACCGGGTTGTACCCAGTGAAATCCTGCGGCTTTACAACGATGCAGATAATCCGTGTACTCGGTCGCAATGCCCGCCAATCGTTGCTCATCGGCTTCCGCACTCAAATCCAGTGCCTGACTCATCTCGAGCCACCCATCGGCCATGATTTTTCTTTGACCACTTAACTGCTGTATCTGCTGAGCCGACCACTGTTCAAAACTCAACTCCAGTAACGGGAGATCGAGTAACCACTCTCCGGGGTAGTCGATCAAATCGATATACAATGTCAGCGACTTGCCCAGTAAACGTTTACTTCTTTTTTCCGGGCGGTATTTGATAGCCACCCGGGTTTCACTGACATCCCGGGTTGGCTCCGGCCAAAAAGGCGGCTGACTCTGAATGGCGGCAATGGCTTTCTCATAATCAAACCGAGAAACCATCAAGTTCCGTTGTGGAATCCGTTTGGTACCGATAATCCGTTGCTGTTGACTCGCGGCCAGAAAAGGCAGATGCCGATGGGTCGAAAGATATTGAATTTGATTGAGTAATGATGTGATAAATGCCGTTTTACCGGCCCGAGACAGCCCTGTGACAGCGATTTTGATATTCGCGTCCAGTCCGCGCTGAATCAATTCCGAAACATCCTGACCAATCTGTCGCATCAATACCACCTTTATTCTTTTAAGCTATATTTAGCCGCAATTATATACTCTAACCACCTAAAATGCAGTGTGAAGGCTCAGGAGCATGGCGGCTGATTCACGCCTAGTGCTCGCTGTGTACGTTGACTCAATCCCAATGAAACGATCCGGTAAGATTCAGCCAGATAATACATCAGCGCTTCATCAGTATCGGGGGTGCTTTTATCATGCTGGATCCACTTCATCCCACGGGAAGCAAAATAAGGGGCTGGTCGATATCCCGGTTGCTCACTTAGAAAGTCAAAATTCAGTGGTGATGTTTTAAACGTAAATGCCGGTTGCCCTTCGCGGTTCAAACGACCAATGGCGAAAACTTTGCCACCGATTTTCCACACATGGGAATGATGCCATTGCACCACATAAGTCGTCGCAGGTAAGGCACGACAAAACGCATTGTATTCATCTAAATTCATCAAAAATGATTCTCACTCGGAATCGTTATCCGTCTTTTAGTCCCCGTAAAAAGAGAGACAACTCAGCTGAATCCAGCTAAAATGTGACCTCTCTCTTTTCTCCAATCTACTGACCAATATAAGCTGTTATAAAAATGAAATCACCCCAGCAACCGATTTTTCCCATCGGTGTCCAATTTATGTTTCTGTCGGCTTTGGGATTTGCCCTCATGACTGCATGTGTCAAAGCGACCAACCAGTATGGTATTCCCGTTTTCGAAATTGTTGCCGCCCGTGCACTAGTATCGCTGATCATCAGCTACATCGATGTCAAGCGTAAGAAAATTTCAATTTGGGGCAACAATAAACCGTTGCTGTTTGCCCGGGGTGCTGTCGGTACAGTCGCGCTGATGTGCGTCTATTACTCTGTCACCACACTCCCTTTGGCTGAAGCAACGATTTTACAATATGTCCATCCGGTGTTTACCGCGCTGTTAGCCGTGTTCTTCTTAAAAGAAAGGGTTCAGCCGGCAACCATTCTCTGTATTTTGACCTGTTTGCTTGGGCTCTATTTTATCCTACAGTCTGATATGACTTCAGATTCAACCACACCACTCCCTTTATTGAGCGTCGCATTCGCATTGATGGGGGCATTCGGTAGTTCAATCGCCTATGTCATCGTCAAGAAACTAAGCACGACCGAAGACAGCTCCGTCATTATTTTTTATTTTCCGCTGGTTGCACTACCAATCGCGTCTCTGCTGATTGGTGATGATTTCGTCTGGCCTGATTTCAATATCACGATTTTGCTGATTTTGGTTGGTATATTTACTCAGGTAGGTCAATACGGTCTGACAAAAGCAATGCAGACTCAGGATGCAGGCCGAGCAGCAGCATTCGCTTATGTACAGATAGTGATCTCCGTGCTTATCGGTATCGCTGTATTTGATGAAATTCCATCGGTCTGGACGTTGATCGGCGGCATTCTCATCGTCTCCGGTGCGCTGATTAATCTGTTCGGACAGCGGTTCAGACTCGCTCGAAATTGATCCGCACCGGTGAGAAAAAGCACTGACGTGTGGTGAAAAAGCAATCTTGTGAGGGGGATACCAATTTCCCCTCGCTAACGGGTGATCGCACCGCTATGATGATAAAACGAAACTGAGGAAATTACTCAATATCATCAGGGACATCCGACATCATGCGATTGATCTCACTGGCTATGTTGCTACTGCTTAACTTGCCCACATCGGCTCATGCGACAAATTCATCAACAGCACCATGGTCGCTTTATAAAGCAAACGATAACGTCAAAATATACAGCCACAAAACGGCAACGGGTCATATAGAAGTCAAAGCGGTCGCCACTGTTAAAGCGATTCCCGGTGCATTAGTGGCTTTATTACATGATGCACAACGTGGTCCCGAATGGATAGCAAACTGCCGTCAAGTCGTGATTGCAACCAAATCCGCTCATGAACGCATCATCCATGTCTATTACAGTGCGCCCTGGCCTGTTGAAGATCGGGACATGGTGATTGATTCCGTGATTCATTATGATCCGCAGGCCCAACGATTAACAATTAGCGTGCAGGATGTGGGCGATCAGTATCCTCTCGAACAAAATTATGTGCGCATGAAACATGTCCGTGGTGAGTGGCAAGCAATTCGACTGGACAACCAGCAGACTCAGATTTCGTATCAAGGTCAAGGGAGTGCTGCCGGTCATATTCCGCTCTGGCTGGAAAATAAACTCTTATTGCGTTCTACTTATGAGACTTTCTTAAATATGACCGCTGTGATTGAAGAAAAAGTCTATCAAGTCCCGCTCCCTCATTCATCAGTCGCATTATTGACGAATTAAATCCCTAGGGGCTGTTGCCGGGTTTTCAGAGACAGCCGCCTGTTCAGAAATCTGCTCTTGTTCCTGCGGCTCATCTTCTGCGGAAGAAAACAAGTAGGTTAGAAATCCAACACTCGCCATATAAAGACTGGCAGCAATAATGGCGGTAATCAGGATGATTTTTTTTAACCACTGCATGGTTGTTCTCGTAAAATTAAATCGGTAGCAAACCATACCAAACTGGATAGAAATTGAAAGCGTTTCATCATTCCTCAAACGGTTCTCAGCAGATTGAATCAAGAATCGGTCACAATCCGTCACATAACTGACAACGAACGATACATTTTATGAGGGTCTATCACGTTATCATTCAACTATATGCATTTTTATTGAATGCATGCTGGCATATATATTGATAAAATCATTAAAGTCATAGATATAATAAGCAATTCATATTATTTATCCATTTTATGAATATATCGGCCAGTTTTCCCTCAAAATGACAATATTTTTCCCTAACGACAAGACAACAAAAAATGAAAAAAATTATTTACAGTACAATCCTGAGCATGTCACTCGTTGCCTGTGGTGGTTCCGATGGCGATGAGTCATATTCCCCCGTCAATTACCAATCCAATGGATTAGGATTCAATGATATTACCAATGGTTTCGATGTCGCCATCCACTTATATAATCAATTGAATGAAAAACAAATTGAAAAAGGTAATATCACGGTGACATTCGACTTGAATCATAACTCAACATTCGATGATGGTGACATTCGGATTAAAGTCGGGAATACATCAAAAGTCCCCAATATTTACTATGAGACAAACTGGACGGGTGGCGACTTTATTGTCGAATATAATAAAGCAGGGACAATCATGTCCGTGCGGCCAAACAGTGGTGTCATTGTCGGAAGTAATAACATTCTGACCAATGATATCGGTTCGGTCGCCTATCGACTTACAACATTCAACGGTGGTTTTGTCAGTAATTATCTGATTTTCAGGATCAACCGCGCCTTCACGGCAACACATGCAGATGTCCCACTGATCAAACAAAGCTTAAACCTCATTTCCAGTGCAACACCATTTAATATTGAATTCAGTGATGGCGTCAGCAGTGCTGATTATATCCCCGCTAAAGATGTATTCAGCCAAGGCACTTTTACGGATAACCAATATGATTACACGGGGAATAACAACGAAATTGATCTTAAATCAATCAGCATTCGCAATATCTGATTACTGATTCTCGTACCTTGAAGAGTCTGAGAATTTGAAGTGAAAATGATTCAATGATGATCACGAGATGAGTGATGGCTGTATCAGCCAGTAAAAAAGCCTCTGTTCAGAGGCTTTTTTTATCACGGACAGGTTTTATTTCTCGGCTTCTGCGATTTTGACCTTCCATACATCCGGGCCGGTCTGGTGCGCATTGACACCATGAGAATCGACCGCCACTGTGACAGGCATATCTTCGACTTCAAATTCGTAGATAGCTTCCATACCCAGCTCTTCGAATGCCACCACACGTGCTTTCTTAATGGCTTTGGCAACGAGGTAAGCAGCACCACCGACAGCCATCAGATAAACCGCTTGATGGTTTTTGATCGATTCAACCGTTGCCGCACCGCGTTCCGCTTTACCAATCATGCCCATCACACCCACATCATCAAGCATCATATCAGTAAACTTGTCCATGCGTGTTGACGTTGTCGGACCCGCAGGGCCAACAACTTCATCGCCCACAGCATCAACCGGCCCAACGTAATAGATAAACTTACCTTTCAGGTCAACACCTTCAGGTAAACCTTCACCATTGTTTAGCATGGTTTGAATACGTTTATGTGCCGCATCACGTCCGGTCAGAATCTTGCCTGACAACAATAGGGTTTCACCGGTTTTCCATTCACGGACATCTTCTTTCGTGACCTGATCAAGGTTAACGCGACGCGTGTTTTCACCCGCTTCCCACGTAATATCCGGCCAATCTTCCAACTTCGGTGGTACAAACTCAGCCGGACCATTGCCATCGAGAGTGAAGTGGATATGACGTGTTGCTGCACAGTTCGGGATCAAACAGACAGGCTTCGATGCTGCGTGTGTCGGTGCAGTTTTGATCTTCACATCAACTACCGTGGTTAAACCACCCAGCCCTTGTGCACCAATTCCTAAACGATTCACCCGGTTGAAAATATCCAGACGCAACTCTTCTTCGGCATTTTGTGGGCCGCGATCTATCAGCTCTTGAATATCGATATGTTCCATCAAGGATTCTTTTGCCAGTACAGCGGCTTTTTCTGCTGTACCACCGATACCAATACCGAGCATTCCCGGCGGACACCAGCCGGCACCCATTGCTGGTAACGTTTTTTCGACCCACTCTGCAATATCATCTGACGGATTGAGCATCACCATTTTCGTTTTGTTTTCAGAGCCGCCCCCTTTGGCAGCAATCTGGACTTCAACCTGATCACCGGGAACCATATTGATATGAACAACAGCCGGCGTGTTGTCGCGGCTATTGATCCGTTTCCCTGCCGGATCGTGCAATACCGATGCCCGCAGTGGATTTTCCGGATTGGTATATGCCTGACGAACACCTTCATCAACCATTTCCTGAACGGTCATATCACCTTCCCACTGGACATTCATACCGATATTGACAAAACAAGTCACGATACCTGTGTCCTGACAGATCGGACGGTGTCCTTCCGCAGACATGCGCGAGTTAATCAGAATCTGGGCAATCGCATCTTTCGCGGCCTGACTCTCTTCGCGGTCATAGGCTTTCTTTAACGCCTGAACAAAATCAAGCGGATGGTAATAAGAAATATACTGAAGCGCATCAGCCACACTACTGATGAGATCTTCTTTCCGAATTAGTGTCATTGCTTACCTCATTCTATTTATGCTTCCGGGGTCATTTCAGACGACAGAAAATCTGATTATAAAACGCTCAAACACTGTCATTTACCGGAGATTCACTAGCTTATAGTTATTGCTTTTTATGATACTCTTGGTTGCACCAACAAGCCATGCGACGATTGGACTTTTCGTCACAGTTTATACAAATGAACAGCCATGAATAATGCCCCGGATCAATACATTGAACATAAGTCACTCACATATCATCCTCAGCTCGCTATTGAGTATTTCTCTCGTATTGAACATCTGCCTTGGTCGATGCTACTGCGCTCTCCGGCGGAACATACCGACAGCCGCTACGATATCCTCGTAACTCAGCCCGTTGTCACACTAAAAACACAAGGCGCTGTGACGCAGATTCAAACAAGTGACGGCAACATCTCGTCACCAGACGACCCGTTTGAACTTCTGACGCACTACCAAAATCAATACACCCCGGCCCTTGAGGAGATGACCGCATATCCGTTTGCCGGTGGCGCTCTGGGCTACTTTGCTTATGATTTGGGACGACGTATCGAGCAATTACCTGAGCAAGCGGCACGAGATATTCCTTTGCCAGAAATGGCAGTGGGGATTTATACCTGGGCACTGATTGTCGATCATCGTCAGCAAACAGCGGCATTGGTCGGAATCGGAACGGACGCCGCAGCGCAATGGCTCAATGCACAACAAACCGTTGAACACCCCCCTTTTCGTTTGACATCCGACTGGCAAGCGAACATGACTGCGCATGAGTACCGCGATAAAATCGACGCCATTCATGAATATCTGCATTCGGGAGACTGTTATCAGGTCAACCTGACGCAGCGCTTTCAAGCCGGTTATACCGGTAGTGAATGGCAAGCCTATCAACAATTAGAAAATGAAAACCGGGCGCCTTTTTCGGCTTATCTCCGCATTGAAGAAGGCGTCATTTTAAGTATATCTCCGGAACGTTTTCTACAATATAAAGCACCGGTCATTGAGACAAAGCCCATTAAAGGCACGATGCCGCGTAGCGCGGATCAAACCCTTGACCGGCAACATGCACAAACATTAGCCGCCTCGGAAAAAGATCAATCCGAGAATCTGATGATTGTTGATTTATTACGCAACGATATTGGTCGAGTCGCCAAACCGGGCAGTGTCCATGTCCCGACATTATTTGCAATTGAAAGTTTCCCTGCCGTTCATCATTTGGTCAGCACCATTCAGGCTGAGTTAGATGCCCGTTACACCGCCGCAGATTTGCTGCGCGCTTGTTTTCCGGGAGGCTCCATTACCGGCGCGCCGAAAATCAGGGCGATGGAAATCATCGAAGAGCTGGAGCCTCAGCGCAGAAGTGTTTATTGCGGCAGTATCGGCTATATCAGCCGCGATGGTCAGATGGATACCAGCATTACAATTCGCACCCTGATCGCCACAAATCAGCAGCTCTATGTCTGGGCTGGCGGGGGGATCGTCGCTGATAGTGAGTGTGCCAGCGAATATCAAGAAACATTTGATAAACTGAGTCGGATATTACCCGTATTATCATCATAATCTGCCACGAAGAGACTGAAGATGCATCTGACCCGAACAACGATATTAAGAGATTTTCAACTCCGTCAGCCGAGTGACTATGCCTTGGAATCATTATCGCGGACCAAGCATCTTTCCGGGCAAAAGTTACGTAAAGCAGCCGTATTGGTTGCTTTTGTCGAACGGCCAACGGGATTGAATGTCATTTTTACCAAACGGGCAGCACATCTGAAACATCATCCGAGTCAGGTCAGCTTCCCCGGTGGCAAGTGTGAGCGGTGGGATTCATCCGTCTATGCGACTGCGATTCGAGAAGCACACGAAGAAATAGGTCTGACGCAACATCAGGTTGAATTAATTGGCAGCCTGCCGGAATTAAAAACCGTCAGCTACTTCTCGGTAACGCCAGTCGTCGCATTCGCATCCCCCGACTATCAAGCCACGATAGACCCGAATGAAGTTGAAGAAGTCTTCGAAGTACCGGCAGATTATTTACTCCACCCCCGAAATCTTCACCATACGACATTTATCCTGAAAAATGCCCGACATCGGGTGTTTGCCATCCCCTATCAACAACATTTTATATGGGGCGTGACAGCCCAGATCGTCCATGCATTACAAAAACAGATCCAAATATATACCGCCAGCCCATAACTTGGGAACACAGTAGCAATGAGCAACTAAATGTAGTATAAGCTTCTGCGACATCAACAAGTTACCTATCATGCACTCCCTCTCTTTAAAGCGTGATTGAACAACTCTTATTCAGATAGTTTGGAATAACACGATGAATAAAAAATACTTTTTACTCCTTCCGTTATGTTTCGCTCCTCTCTACGCCAACGCCGCCGAAGAAAAAGGAACCTACTACATGGGATATCTGCATGAAGATATTAACCAAAGTGGTGTATTTGAAATCGGGGTCCGCGTCCCTTACTCCCAGTTTACCGAATTCAATGTCGCCGCTATGTGGTTTGCCCATGATCAAAACCTTTATGAAGGAATCAACGCCGGATTTCATCTCACCACTGGTACACCGGTCTTAAAAGGTTATGTGGGGGCGGGACTTTTTGGCGGACAAAATAAAATGTGCGATAAAAGCTATAACAATCTGAGCAACAGTTATGATTACCAAAACTGCAATTCAGATCTGACGGTCGGGGTGTATCCTGAGGTGGGTGTAGAGCTGTCTATTTCCCGTCTGAAACTGGCAACCTATGCGCGCTATTATAAAACGGCAAACAGCGGTAAAAACGAATACCGTATGTATGGTGCATATATCGGCCTCAGTTTTTAGCATTTTGAAGCAGTTCATAGATAGCAAAAATAACCGCAGATTAAGTAGATTATCAGTTGTGCAGGCAGGGGGAGTCATGTACTCTCCCTCCGCTATTTCAACCTGCTCAGACTGCGTTATTTCGCGTCATTCAGGATGAAATCATCATTTGCTGTTATTTGTTGATATAAGCTGTTTGTGAGTAAGCCATCTATGATTAGTGTTTTTGACATTTTTAAAATCGGCATAGGGCCATCAAGCTCTCATACGGTAGGGCCAATGAAGGCCGGGAAACAGTTCATTGACGAGCTATACCAGAAAGCAATTTTACCCAATGTAACGAAGATTACGGTTGATGTTTATGGCTCTCTGTCGTTGACAGGGAAAGGCCACCAAACCGATACCGCAACCATTCTCGGTTTAGCCGGGTATAGTCCGGAATCTGTAGAAATCGACCAGATTCCCCATTTTATCCGTCAAGTTGAACAGACGGAGAAGCTCCCAATCGTCTGCTACGACTATCAAGTCGATTTTCTCAAAGCAGATGGAATGACATTCCACACCAGTAATCTGTCTCTGCATGAGAACGGCATGAAAATTCATGCCTGGCAGCATGATGCGTGCCTCTACTCCAAGACGTATTACTCAATCGGCGGTGGATTCATTGTCGATGAAGAAAATTTTGGGCTGTCAATCGAATCATCTGACGAGGTGCCCTACCCTTATATCAGTGCCTCAGAATTGGTCAGCCAGTGTCGTGAATCGGGGTTATCCATCAGCACTCTGGTGTTAGAGAATGAAAAAGCACTGCGCTCCCAAGAAGAGATTCATGCGCACCTGCACAAAGTCTGGCAGACGATGAAAGACTGTATCGCCAGAGGCATGAAAACCGAAGGTATTCTTCCCGGCCCACTGCGAGTTCCCCGCCGCTCGGCAGCGCTCAACCAGCAGCTCCAAACGTCGGAGCGGACGTCCAACGATCCAATGGCCGTGATCGACTGGGTGAACATGTATGCATTTGCCGTCAACGAAGAAAATGCTGCCGGCGGACGTGTGGTCACCGCCCCAACCAATGGCGCTTGTGGTATCGTCCCGGCAGTACTGGCTTACTACAACAAGTTTATTCAGACCGTACATGAAGAAGATTATATTCGTTATCTGGCAACGACGGGTGCTATTGGCGGACTCTACAAACGCAATGCATCGATCTCCGGCGCAGAAGTCGGTTGTCAGGGTGAGGTCGGTGTTGCCTGCTCTATGGCTGCCGCAGGTTTGGCTGAGCTGTTAGGCGGTAGTCCGGAACAGGTCTGTATGGCCGCAGAAATTGCCATGGAACATAACCTCGGTCTGACGTGTGATCCGGTTGCCGGTCAGGTACAAGTCCCTTGTATCGAAAGAAATGGTATCGCAGCGGTCAAAGCCATCAATGCAACACGCATGGCACTGAGACGCTCTTCTGCACCACGGGTTTCTCTCGATAAAGTGATCGAAACCATGCTCGAAACCGGTAAAGATATGAATGCAAAATATCGTGAAACGTCACAAGGTGGCCTTGCGGTCAAAGTCACTTGTTAAAAGTTACTTGTTAAAAGTCACTTGTTAAAAGTTACCTGCTAAAAGTCACTGATTAAAAATCATCGACGAACAACCACGGGTTAGCCGTAACCAGTAACACCGGATACCGAACTGATCGAATTCTGCTTCAACAAAAACGCCCTTCACATGAAGGGCGTTTTTAATCACTTGAATCACAACGGTTTGAACCCATTGGCTGATGCATTATTCTCCGCGATAAACGCATCCTGCGGTACAGGTCTCTTTTACTTCGATTTGGCTGAGCAATGGCAAATTCGGTTTCAATTCATGCCAGATCCAGCGGGCCAACACTTCACTGGTCGGGTTATCCAACCCTTCAATCTCATTCAAATAATAATGATCGAGGCGTTGATAAATCGGTTTAAACGCAGCCTTAATGTCTGCAAAATCGATGACCCAGCCAGTCTGAGGATCAACCTCTCCCTCAACACTCACTCGAACCAAAAAAGAGTGCCCATGAAGACGCCCACATTTGTGGCCTTCAGGCACATGAGGCAGATGATGGGCGGCTTCAAATGTAAACTCTTTATATATGATCATCTCAAACTCTATAAATATCAATAACTTAAAATAAAAACAAACAAGTTATTATACGCGAAAAAGCGCTATTGTCACATGCTAAAAATTGCCAAACGAATATCCTCCGTCATTGATTCTCTCAACGGCAGCAAAATGACATAAAAAATCCCCGGACCATCGTCCGGGGATTGATTGATTCAAATGGAATCAGAGTATCGCTGCGTGAGTGCGTCTAGTGATTAATATTCAACCACAACATCACCCTGTGGCACACTGCAACATGACAGGATATATCCTTCTTCAACATCTTCGTCGGTAATCCCACCGTTGTGCGTCATCTCAACGTCACCTTTGAGTTTTTTCACCTTACAAGTACCACAGATCCCCATCCCGCAAGCTTTCGGAATCGTCAGTCCCACTTTGGCAGCAGCCGCGTGCACGGTTTCTCCCGGTGCGACCTGGACGGTTTTATCACTGGCTGTAAACGCGACTTCAATCATTTCACTTGGGAGAATTGCTTCCGCTTCTTCAGCAGCAACTTCCGCATCGTGAGCAGCCTGCTCTTCAACGACATCCGGTGTCGCGCCAAAGGCTTCTTCATGATAATTGCGCATGTCAAAACCGGCACTTTCCAACATCGCACGCACAGCCTTCATGTATGGTGTCGGCCCACAACAGAAAATTTCGCGCTCCATAAAATCAGGCGCCATCATTTTTAGTTTAATTTCATCGAAAAAGCCGCGGTATCCTGACCAGTTCTGGCCTGACTCCAACCTTTCACAAATCAGGTGTAAATTGAAGTTAGAAATTCGCGAAGACATAAACTCCAGTTCCCGGTGGAAGATCACATCACGAGGCGTTCTGGCACTATGCACGAACACAATGTTGACATCGGTGTTGGTATCATACGCCCAGCGAGCCATGGACATCACCGGCGTAATCCCCACCCCACCGGATAACAGCAAAATCTTTTCTGCCGGGAAATCAATACTATTGAAGTTGCCGACCGGACCATGCACTGCCAGCTCAAACCCTTCGTCCATATTGTCATGCAACCAATTTGACACCAACCCGCCGGGAACACGTTTTACCGTAATGGAAAAGCTATAAGGGACAGACGGAGGGCTGGATATTGTGTAGGAGCGGAAGATCTGTTCACCAGCAATCTCAAGTTCTAATGTGACGAATTGACCCGGTTTAAAAAAGAACATAATTGGCTGATCAGCCATAAAACAGAATGTTTTTGTATCCCACGTTTCTTGTATCGTCTTCACACATCTCACAACATGACGACCGTTGCTCCATGTTTGTGTCGTAACGGGAATAAATGAATTGCTAGTGGCAGGTGTGTTGTTCGGGGTATTCATATCCGGCATCTCCGCAACGGTTTTATATAGTTATATCCCTCCATGGAGGTTGATCGTATTGTTCAGGTATACGCAAAAATACATTTATCTCTTAACGACGTCCTGTTGTCTAATACAGTCATTTATTTTGATTTTTTTCCCCCTTTGTCTCAAACAGCATCATTCGATGTCGTGTATAGACTCTTCTCAAATAATGTAAACGTGCACGATACGCAAAGACACTAACTCATTCCCTTATTTTTTTTAAGGGCGGGGATTGAGGTGTGCAGCAAGGAAGCCCGGCTCGGGTATAAAACTAACCCCCAGAAAAGAAGATAGCAGCAATGACACAGAATGATTTACTCAATATTAGCTATGCCAGTTTGGATACAGCCCGCGATAAAATGACCGAACTACTGAGTGAACGTAAACCGAATTACTCATTACCACGTCCCTTATATAATGATCCGGTGATGTTCCGGGTTGATGTCGAAGAGATTTTCCAAAAAGAGTGGTTGTTTGTCGGGATGACAAGTGAGATCCCCAGTAAAGGAGACTATTTTACTGTCGAAATTGCTCAAAACCCGGTTCTGATTGTCCGCGATGCCGACGGTTCTGTGAATGCGTTTCACAATACCTGCCGACACCGCGGTTCACGCATTTGTCTCGAACATCGGGGAAAAGTTGCCAACCTTGTCTGTCCTTATCACCAGTGGACATACAACACCAAGGGCAACTTACTCTTTGCCGGTACAGAAATGGGTGATGATTTTGACATGTCAAAACATAAGCTGCACGCAGTGCACTGTAAAACCGCAGGCGGCTTTATTTTCATCTGTCTGGGGGAAAATCCCCCTGAATCTGACTTTGATGAATTTCTGGCAACCCTCGAAGCATACATGGAACCGTATGATGTCGAAAACACCAAGCTGGCGGTTGAATCAAACATGTATGAAAAAGCCAACTGGAAGCTGGTTCTGGAAAACAACCGGGAGTGTTATCACTGTTCCGGCAGCCACCCTGAGCTACTGAATACGCTGCTGGAATGGGATGATACCAACGACCCTCGCGCTTCAGAAGAATTCCTCGCTCACTACAAGCGAATGGCCAGTGAGTGGGATGCAGAGAAGATCCCACACGAACACAAAAATTTCGGAACACGTAATCGTCTGGTCCGTATGCCACTCAAAGAAGGCACAGAAGTGATGACCATCGATGGCAATCAAGGCTGTGAGAAACTACTGGGACGGGTTAAAAACCGTCAGCTCGGTTCACTGCGTATTCTGCATTTGCCTAACTCGTGGAACCACATGCAAAGTGACCACTTTATCGTGTTCCGCGTTCTGCCGATTTCAGCACAGGAAAGTCTGGTGACCACCAAATGGTTTGTCCACAAAGATGCGCTCGAAGGTCAGGACTACGATCCGGAGCGGTTGCGTCAGGTTTGGGATGCCACCAATGATCAAGACCGTATTCTGGGTGAAGAAAACCAACGCGGCATTAATTCACTCGCTTATGAACCGGGACCTTATTCACAAACCTTTGAATTTGGCGTAATTAACTTCGTCGATTGGTATTCAGATCGCGTATTGAATAACCTGAAAGAGAAATAACCCTATTCATTCGTTTATTTCCTTTTCGAGCCGCAAGCGCGGCTCTTTTTGAAAGACAAGGGAAATCAAATCACGTTTCAGTCTCCCAAAAAGCAAAGGACCACCGTTGTCAGCGGTGGTCGATTCGTAAGCAACGGGACAACATTGATGTCGCGTCTCATTGGTCAGCGAAGGAATATATTTCATTTGACCATTAAGGCATGAACTCTTGATATTCGACTAATTCCTCAGATTGCCCCTCTTGCGCCTGACCGTTTGAAAGTTGCATCAGTAATTGCTTCACCAAAATAGCATAAACAAACATCATGGGGAGTCCTGCGACAACACACAGTGACTTAATCGTATCAATGCCACCACCACACAAGAAAACGCTGAAACTGATCAGTGCGATTGCCCCTGCCCACATGAGTTTTACTTTGTTATCCGGGTCACCTCTTAACGATAACTGATTCGTCGTCAACATGGCCGTAGCCACACTTGCACTCGACATCGTGGTTAACATCAAGAAGAACTGAATCACTAAGAACACGGCTAAAATGACATTTTTCACCGGCAGGGTTTGAATAAGTGAAACAACGGCAAAGGTAAGTCCGCCCTCGCTCATCCAATCTTGCACCGGATAGCCGCCAAGAAGCTGAGCCCAAACTGCATACCCGCCAAAGATAGAGATAAAGAATGCACATCCCAGTGACCCCATAAATATCGTGTACAAAATCACTTCACGGATTGTACGACCTCTTGAGATACGGGTAATGAATAACCCCATCATGATGAGATAAGCGTAGTACCAGAACCAATAGTATTGCGTCCAACTCTGAGGAAAACCACTCTGCTGCACCGGATCGGTCCACAATGACATCCGGAAATAACTGTCCAACATCACCCCGAAAGAATCGGTGACGTTATTTAAAATAAAGGGGGCGTTTGACGTAAATAACACGAACAGCGCAAAGCAGATGGCCGCCACGACAGTGTAGTCAGAAACCTTGCTGATCCCTCGATTGAACCCCACCAGCATGACCACAAACAATACCAAGACGAACAGCAAGATGATGCTGCCCTGAAGCATCAAATTGTTGTCAATCCCAAACAGTTGAGATACGCCTTCACTCAATAGTGTCACCGTCAGCGCCAATGAACTGGCAAAAGCAGCTAAAGTGCCGAAGATGGCAACCAGATCGATACATTTCGCGACAATCGGATGCTTGCCTAATACCGGCTCACACAACGTTGAGAGTTTTAATGTACGTTTCTTCTGGACATAAAAGGCGTAAGAAAAAGGAATCGCCGGAAAACAGTAAATCGCCCAACCGGTAATGCCCCAATGAAACATTGAATAGGTGACCGACCATGCGGCTGCGGTGTAACTATTGGCATCGGCGAACAACGGTGGAGATTGCAGGTTATACATTGGTTCGCCAATTCCCCAATATATCAGAGAAGCCCCAACACCCGCAGTAAAGATCATGCCGCCATAAGAGAAGTTTGAATACTCAGGCTTCTCGTCCCCTAAACGAATCGCTCCGTATTTAGAAAATGCGAGCCAGAACAGAAAAAACACTAATGCTAAACTAGCCAGTTGCGCTAACCAGCCGAACCAATTTGTCACAAAAGTCATGGCATCACCGGCCATCGCCTGAGACAAATCTGGATATAAGGAAGAGACAACCAGCAGAAGTAATACCAGCATGATAGCCGGAATCGTGAGTCCAAAGTTGAGATTATTCAACGCTGTCTCTCCATGTCGCTAGCGCTTTAATATGACTTGGTTCAATCCCACAGCATCCACCAATGATACTCGCGCCTAGCTGGTGCCACTTCTGAGCAAACTCAAGATACTCTTGTGGTGAAACATTGCGCATTGTCTGGATGGTGTCATTGGCTTGGTGCCCTGACTTGATCGGCGTAAAACTATTCGCGAATACACCAATGGTCAGCATCTTGCCTGAGCGTTCCAGCTCTTGATTGACATCCAAAATCGCTTGCTCAACAACCTCAGGGACCGAACAGTTAAAAAAGATCCCCGCGGCATTGGTTGCGAATAAGGCTTCAACAGCATCGCTGACCAATTCACCTGAGCGAAGGCGGGATGGCTGACCCACCTCATCCATCAGGGTAAAAGAGAAATAAACCGGTTTATCCGTGTGAGCCAAAACCTTTGAGATCACTGCCGCTTCCGCAAGGCTCGCCACTGTTTCAGCCAGCCAGATATCAACATACTGGTCTTGAGCATTAAATAGCGTCGAACTGATCTCATAAGCGCTTGCAGCTTCAAACAGGTCTGGACGATATGAACCAAACGCTGGCGGGATCGATCCTGCGACCAAAACCTCTTGCTGGGATTCAGAAACGACCTCTTGCGCAATCCGAGCCGCTTTTTCGGCAAGTTCAGCCCCTTGCTCGGTAAAGCGTTCTGCACCTAAATGGAAAGGTACACAAGCATAGCTATTGACAGTGATAATCTGTGCGCCGGCCTCGATAAAACCTTGGTGAGCCTGCTTCACATGCTTTGGCGATTCTATCAGCGCCTGCGCACTCCAAAGTGGTTGGGAAAAAGGTGCACCGATACGTTTCAGCTCACGCCCCATCCCACCATCCAAAATTGTAATATTTGCCATTTTAGACTTCTATACCGCTAAACATCCATGCAGGTATTTAACCACAGTATTCAGGAAATTATATTGAGAATCTCTCATCATAAACATGAATAAAATTCATATTAGAGCATCATTAAATATTTATATTCATGACATGATGTCATGTGATGACTGATTGAAGCCCATAAATTCGTTGCTTAATCGCCGCCTCGCTGCTCTTTTTCGACTTGCTGATCCTGAATAATCGTCACCAGAGACGGCAAAAACTCACGGTTGATATGCGATTCACTACACCAGATTTTGGATTTCATAAGCGCTTTGGGACAATGAAAGAACAGTGCGTCAACCGTCACTTTGACAACCAGCTTCGGCCTTGTTTTCCCATCAAGACACAACGCCCTGATGTCATCATCAACATGGATGGATGCCGTCCCTTTGACTCTCACCACATCTTCGATGTTAGCAACCATGAACAGTAACCCGACTTTGGGATTGGTGATGAGATTGGTTAAGGTATCTAATCGGTTGTTACCGGGACTGTCCGGAAAAGCCAGCGTTTTGTCGTCCAAGACTTTGACAAACCCAGCTTCGCCACCGCGGGGAGAAATATCTAACAAACCATCTTGATTGGTTGACGCGAGAAAAAACAGTCTGCTGTTTTCAATGAATGTACGGGAGTGCGGATCAATGTGTTGGATCTCTTTGGCAACGGCGAGTGGATGCGGCGTGTGATAAAGCTCTCTTAATTGTTCCAATGTGGTGATTTGCGTCATTTGAGGCATTCTCTTTTGTTATCGGTTATAAACTATTTGTAAATGATACTTAGTTTCATTTGAAATTGGTTTGCATTATCATGTTCTAACTCATAGGACAGAGTCAAATACCATCTCGACGAGATGCACTCTTAGATATTTGCAGCCATAAACCGAAGCCAATCGAATGTTAAATCTCAAAGCCGTTTTTACCGTTTTTCTTGTTTCTTTCGCGACTACGTTGAGTTGGGCAGACGATAGCGTGACCTATCCCATCAAAATTCAGCATGCCTTTGGCACGACCCTCATTCAGAAAAAACCGGTGAGGGTTGCGACGGTCGCATGGGCGAACCATGAAGTGCCGCTGGCGCTTGGTATCGTACCGGTTGGCTTTGCTGCCGCGACATTTGGCGACGATGACGGAGACGGCGTTCTGCCTTGGGTCAAAGCGCGACTCGATGCACTTGGTGCACCAACACCGACACTGTTCGATGAAGGGGATGGGATCGATTTCGAAGCCGTTGCTGCAACACAACCAGATGTCATTCTTGCTGCGTATTCTGGTTTAAGCCGCTCTGATTACGAAACCCTCAGCATGATTGCACCGGTGGTGGCGTACCCGAATGCACCTTGGTCGACTGACTGGCGGAGTATGATCCGCATCAACAGTCTGGGGCTGGGAATGGCGAAAGAAGGTGAAGCGCTCATTGCAAGTATTGAGCGAGACATCGCATCGCGAACAGCGAAGTATCCAGAACTGAAGGGAAAATCGGCCATGTTTATTACCCATTTAGACCCGACCGATTTGAGTGTGGTGCACTTTTACACCGCGAACGACACACGAGTGAAATTTTTCAATGACTTAACCCTCGTCTCACCGCAAAGCATTCGTAATTTGAGTCGTTCCGGGCAGTTTTCCGGCGAAGCCAGTATTGAACAAATCGATGCATTTAATGATGTCGATATCTTCGTCACGTACGGTGGTGAAGCACTGTTAAAACCACTGTCCGATAACCCATTGATGTCAAAAATGAATGCGATTAAGCACGGTTCAATTGTCATGCTGGGCAATGGGCCGTTAGCCACCGCTGCCAATCCAACACCGTTATCTATCTCATGGGTCTTGGATGATTACCTAGAGGCGTTGGCCACAGCCGCACGCAAAACCCAATGAGTTCCCCGGTTACAAAAAACAATCCGTTCACTGTGGGAAGTTTTGTGATGTCGCGCTCGGTGATGCTCGTGGCTTTCGTGATCGTTTTGTTGCTTGTGTGTCTGCTCTCTGTCGCCTTGGGGACAAGAGAAGTCACATGGGAAGAAATCATCAGCGCACTGCAAGGAAACCTCAATACGGTGGGAGAAGCCGCAGTAGCAATGCGCATTCCGCGTACCGTCTTAGCGGTCATTGCGGGTGCCGCTTTAGGCTTGTCAGGTACGGTCATGCAGGGTATCACTCGCAATCCCCTTGCCGACCCCGGCATTCTCGGTGTAAACATTGGCGCGGCTTTTTTCGTGGTCGTGGGACTAGCTTGGTTGGGCATGAATCAGATCCAGACTTATGTCTGGATGGCCATTTTAGGTGCGGCTCTCACCGCCGCATTTGTTTATACCATCGGCTCAATGGGACGAGGTGGCGCAACACCACTGAAGTTAGCATTAGCAGGTGCGGCAACATCAGCCGCTTTATCGTGTTTCACCATCGCAGTGGTATTGCCACGCAATGACATCGCAGGCGGAGCCAGATCCTGGCAGATCGGCGGTGTCGGGGGGGCGACATTCGAAACCATGCGTCTCGTTTGGCCTTTCTTACTTGTCGGGTTAGTCATCACGGCATTCAGTGCAAGAAAATTAAACAGTTTAGCGCTTGGAGACGAGCTCGCCGCTGGTTTGGGTGAAAACGTAGTTTTGGCTCGAAGTGTCGCCGGACTGGGTGCGGTTCTGCTCTGTGGCGCGACCACCGCAATTTGCGGGCCTATCGGCTTCGTCGGGTTGGTCGTGCCGCATTGTTGCCGCCTGTTCGTAGGGGTGGATCACCGCTGGCTATTACCTTTCTCTGCGGTGGGCGGTGCCAGTTTGCTCCTGCTTGCCGATATTATGGGACGCATTATTTCCCGCCCCAGCGAGTTATCTGTAGGCGTGGTCACTGCATTTATTGGTGCGCCATTTTTCATCTGGATTGTGCGCCGTCAGCGTGTTAGGGAATTGTGATGTCCGCTGAATTGCTTCTTTTACAACGAGTGAGAACGACCCGTCAGCAACGCATGCGACGCTGGTCTTTGATCACCATGAGCTTATTGATTTTAGCGGCAGCAGCTTGGTGCTTAACGCTGGTCTTGGGTCAATCGTATACGTCTCCGTCAGTCGTCTGGAGCGTGTTACAAGGTGAAACGATCCCCGGCGCGAGTTTCACCGTCGGGTATTTGCGATTCCCCAGAGCGATGATATCGCTATTGGTCGGCATGAGTTTTGGCTTAGCCGGTGTCACATTTCAAACCATGCTACGTAACCCTTTAGCCAGCCCTGATATCGTCGGGGTGAGTTCCGGAGCCAGTGCGGCAGCAGTATTTGCCATCATTGTGCTGGATATGAATGGTTCTGCTGTTGCTATTTTTTCAATTTTGGCCGGTTTGGCTGTTGCACTGGCCGTCTATGGTCTCTCTTATAAAAATGGTGTCGCCGGGACGCGGCTGATTCTGGTCGGGATTGGTGTTTCCGCAATGATTGAAAGTTATATCGCCTATCTTCTGTCGCAAGCCTCATCTTGGGATCTGCAAGAAGCGATGCGTTGGTTAACGGGCAGCGTCAATTCCGTACAGATTGATCAAAGTATGCCACTGTTGATGTCATTGGTTATTTTTGGCGGTCTGCTCCTGAGCCAGACAAAATCCTTAGAGGCATTACGGCTGGGCGATGACACCGCAGCGGCTCTGGGTGTCAATATCACCGTCACCCGCATCATCGTTATGGTATGTGCTGTCGGTTTAATTGCGGTTGCTACCGCCGTGACAGGTCCTATCGCTTTTGTGGCATTTCTCTCCGGGCCAATCGCTGCGCGCATTGTCGGCTCTAACGGCACACGATTCATTCCGGCTGCACTAGTCGGGGCGGTATTAGTGTTGGCGGGCGATTACATTGGGCAGTTTCTTCTTCCAAGCCGCTATCCGGTCGGTGTGATAACGGGCGCTTTAGGAGCCCCCTACCTCATTTATCTCATTATTCGCGTGAATCGTAACGGGGGGTCTTTATGACAAAAGCGCATGAACTTGTGGTAACGCAGTTGTCTGCCGGTTATGGCGAAAAAACGATCGTTAAAGATCTCTCGCTCAAGATAGCACCGGGAAAAATTACCTCGATTGTCGGGGCGAATGCCTGTGGCAAGTCAACACTGTTAAAAACCCTGTCTCGTTTACTGGCCCCGTCTCAAGGGCAAGTGCTGCTTGATGGAAAATCGGTCCATCAAAGCCCGACAAGAACATTAGCGCGAACATTGGGGTTGCTGCCTCAATCTCCGATCGCCCCTGAAGGTATTACGGTTGGTGATCTCGTCAGCCGTGGGCGTCATCCGCATCATGGGATCATGTCACGCTGGCGCAAGCAAGATGATGTCGCGATCGCGAATGCGCTGGAAGTCACCAAGCTAACAGACCTGATTGACAGAGACGTTGATGCGCTCTCCGGCGGACAGCGTCAACGCGTTTGGATTGCCATGGCGCTGGCTCAGGAGACAGATATTTTGCTGCTCGATGAACCGACGACGTTTTTAGATGTGACGCATCAAATCGAAGTGTTGGATTTACTGGTGGATCTGAACCTGCAACGTGGCATTACCATCGTAATGGTTTTGCATGATCTCAACTTAGCTGCCCGCTATTCAGACCATCTGCTTGCAATGATCAACGGGCAGGTTCACGCACATGGTGAGCCCAAAAAAGTGCTGACGAATGAGACCATTCAAGCAGTATTTGGTTTGAACAACCATATCATGATTGATCCGGTGTCGAATATTCCGATGATGATTCCGATCGGCCGACACAAACTGAAATAGCCACCGTAGCAGAACAACGTCCACCGTCCACCAGCGCAACCTGAAAGGCACCTTTAGTTGGAAAGGCACTGCAAAAATGCCATCAGTGCAGGATTATCCGACGTGTTTTTATAGACAAAACTTAGCGGTGACGTATGCGGTACAACATCCAGCGACGTATAACCGATCATATTCGAAGGCCGGGTAAAGTGGCGCTCATTGACAATGGCGACACCATTACCGGCTGCGACCAAACCAAGCATAGTGCTTTCTCCGTGTGCCCATTGAGTGACTGCTGGTGTCCAGCCGATCTCGTGAAACAGCGCTTCTTGCCAATCGAAGTAGTAAGGATCCACACTTCTTGGCAAGCGAACCGCTGGCAATAGGTTGAGCGCTTCAACTGTCGTTGATGGTGAGATGGTTCTCCCCCAGCTCGCAGGATAAGCCAGCACCAACTTGTCCTGAGCGATAGGTTGTACCACGTATTCTGAAGACAACTCAGAAAAGTGATACAAAAAAGCCCCGTCAATCTGATCAAGCTCTAATCGTTTCAGCAGCACGATTGGCGTATCTGAATACACCTCAAGTTCAACGTCATGGTTATCATGGCAAAACTGGCTCACGCACTGATTCATCTCGCCCTCCCACAGCACGAAGTCATGAGCCCCCAAAGCAAGAGAGCCATGCGTATGGGTAAACTGACGCACATGCTCGTTGGCGTCGTCAATTTGTCTGATGATTGCGCCTAACTGTTTTTGATAAGCCTTTCCTGCCCGATTCAGACGTAATCCTTTCGGCTGGCGGTCAAATAATAGAACGCCCAACTCTGTTTCTAATTCTTTGATTTTTCTTGATATGGCCGGTTGAGTAACGTGCACTTTTTGGGCAGCTAGACGAATGTTTTGTGTTTCAGCGACCGCTAAAAAGTATTTGAGGTGGCGTAGCTCCATGAGGTTGTTTCTCTCTCGGCATCGGTTGATAACTATATATCAATTTAATTTATCACAAATAGTAAGCATTATCATTTGTATTATCAATAGTATTAAATAACAATAAAAACTAGCAGTATAGGATTATTAAAAATGGCAAATATTAGAAGTGGTAAGGCGCATTGGCGTGCAATGCACCTACTCCTCTGTTTCGTTCCTGTTCTTTCTTATTCAGGCGCTGTTTATGCGTCTGTTGATACAGAAGTGAAAGATGATCGTGTTAAAAAAGAAGATCACGCTCAAGAAGACCAGGCTTACCGTGTAAACACCATTACGGTGTATGGGCAGCCCATCGCAGAGGATGCCGATACCACAGTCGCGGAAGAATTATGGGTTGGCGGTAAAGTGGCAACCAATATTCAAGATACCCCGGCATTGCTTTCTGTTATCACCGAAAAAGAGATCAACCAGCGTAACGCAGCGACAACTGAAGAAATTTTGCAGTATTCCCCGGGGTTGGTGACAGATTACTACGGCTCCGATGACCGCAATGACTACTTTATGATACGTGGTTATCAGGCAACCACGTATCGTGACGGCATGACACTCGGCTCAATGCGTGGCGTGCGCGAAGACCCTTATGCTTATGAACGTGTTGAAGTCATTCGCGGGGCAAACTCGACCCTGTTTGGTCCTGCTGATCCGGGCGGCTCCGTGAACTTTGTCAGTAAAAAGCCGAAATTTAAACGCTTCGGCAGCAGCTATGTTTCCTACGGCTCCTTTGATCATAAAGAAATTGGCTTGGATTTTGGGGATACCCTGAATGAGTCGGAAACACTCGCCTATCGCTTTACCACGAAAGTAAAAGACGGCGATCTTGAATACGATCATTCAAAAGATAACGCTCAGTTCTTCATGGGCGGGATAACATGGCAGCCATCAGTACAAACGACAGCCACGCTTATCGTTGACTATCTTGACCGGGACACCACGCCGAACAGTGGTGGTTACCCCTTGGACAGAGAATACAGCCGCAGTGAATTTTATGGTGAGCCCGATTACAACAAACACGATGTTGAACGGACGAACATTACAGCGCAAATCACACATTATTTTGACAACGGCATCTCATTCAGCGGTAACTTGCGCTATAGCAAACTCGAAGACGATTTCGGCTATGTCTATCTGTATGACTACGAAGGAAGAACAGGCAGTGATATCGCTCGTTACTATTTCGGAACCGATACGCATTCTAAGCAGCTGATTGGCAATACGATTCTGCAATACGATGCGAGTTTTGAACATATTGATAGCAGCACCTTAATTGGTTTGGAATACCGTGATGCGTCGACTCAAGATGCATCCGTTTATGGAACGACAAGCAGCATTAATATCGACAGCCCATCATATTCTGGCATGCCGACAATCGGTGCGCCTTACAGCAAAAATGATCAGGATGAGACGACAAAATCGGTATTCATTCAGCAGAACTTATCATGGGATGACCGATACATCCTGACATTGGGTGCACGTCATGACTATATGGATTTAACCAGCCGTGATATCAGTAACCGCGATTCAAGTGGTGAATTCTCTGAGACATCGCTGCGCGGTGCGTTTACCGTAAAAGTGACACCAGAATGGTCCACCTATATCAGTCAGGTCGAGTCTGTTGCGCCGCCAAGTATTGGCGTGAAGCCGGAAAGAGGCGAGCAGCTAGAAGCAGGGGTGAAGTTTGCACCACTGAGTATGAATGCGCTGTTCTCAGCGGCGGTTTACAATCTTGAAAAGAATGATGTGACCATGGCGATTGTTCAGGGGGATGGAACCATTGAACGCGAAACCATTGGTGAAACACGTGTCCGTGGCCTCGATTTGGAAGTCAAAGCCGAAGTCACCGACAGTTTCAATGTCACGGGTGGATACTCCTACACGAAGTCGAAAGTGATTCGAGGCAGTACAAGAAGCGGTGATGTGCTAGACGGCAATGCATTCGCGACCGTCCCAAATCATAGCGCTTCTGTATGGGGTTACTACACCCTGCCCAATAAAACCATGGATATTGGTTTAGGGGCACGCTATGTGGGTACGTATTACTTTGATGCCGCGAATAAAGGGAAAAGCGATTCGGCAACACTCTTTGATGCAGCATTTGCATATCACATGTCAAAGTCGGCCCAGTTGTCACTTCATGTACAAAACGTAACGGATAAGCAGTATGTGGTCGGTTCAGGGACTGCAAACTACTACAACCCGGGCCGCTCGTTTAATGCATCTTTCAATTATGCTTGGTAACGCATCATTATTGAGTTTTCGAGCCGCAATCGCGGCTCGTTTTCAACGTATCGCGACACGATCAAGGATAATCTGCTTCAATCACTGCTTTTTCTCAGGCGTCGTATCAACCCAGATACGCGATCAAGGTATCAAGGAATACACGCACACGATTCGGAAGAAATTGACGATCTGGATAAATTGAATGAATGGAGACACTATCTTCGTGTTGATCATCCATACTCAGCGGAATAAGCAGCCCTGCCTTCACATCATTTTTGACTAAAAACTCAGGTAACAGACTGATTCCCATGCCGGTACAACAAGCAACACGAATCGCATCACCACTATCAAATTTCATAAATGACTGGCCTTGAACTTTCACCCATCGATGATCCTCGGTTTTTAATTGAAAGTAAGCCGGCGCTGTTCCTGAGCCGTAAATCAAGACCTGATGTTTATCTAAATCAGCGATGGTTCTTGGTGGGTTATTTTTCTTCAAATAGTCAGGGGCGGCATATAGACCGATTCTCGACCGATCAATCACACGAGTAATATATTGTGTACTGGTATACGACTCACCAACTCGGATCGCGACATCAATCCCCTCTTCGACTAAATCAACAATGCGGTCAGTAAAGCTGATATCAAAAGAAAGTTCAGGGAATTGTTGTTGAAACTGATGAATAAATGGGAGTATGACCGTTTTACCATACCCTTCCGATACGGTCATTCTTAGCACACCGTTCAGTTTAGTTGGCTGCTGACGCAGACTGGATTCAGCCTCCTCTATGCTTTTCAGTATCTGTAAACATCGTTCGTAAAACGCTTGTCCTTCCGCAGTCAGTGTCACTTGACGCGTGGTGCGGTGAAACAGCCGAGTTTCTAAATAACCTTCTAATCGGGCGAGCGCTTTTCCTGCGGCCGAGCGAGTCAGGCCGATGCTTTTTCCTGCTGCAACAAAACTCCCTGTTTCTGCTATAGCCACAAAAATACGAATCGCCATTAAATCCAAAGATGTTCCGTAGGGGGCTTTATTTGGGAATCTTCTATCACTCATAAGGGAATATTTTTCGTTAATAAATCAATTATAGTACCGATTGTAGAGCAAACAGAGAGGAGATTTCTACATGTTGTCCCAAAAAGCACAAGAGACATTAAATGGCTGGATTGCAGCCGCAGGCCCGGTTGTCGATAAAGTATTAGATAAATCTGAAGTATCTTGGCAAGAAACGCGTGAGCTGTATATGTCTGGTCTGGAAGCATTATTCCCCGCCCTTGAAGACGTAGACTATCAGACAGAACGCATGGGAACCGTTGATTCGTTAGTTTGTGTCCCTCAGAATCTGTCAGAGCCACAGCGCATCATCTTATACATTCACGGTGGCGGGTATGTTCACGGTGGCGTAGCGGCTTATAAAGCACTCTGTGGGAATTTAGCCCAAAAACTCAATGCCAAGGTCTATATTCCAGACTACCGACAAGCACCGGAACACCCATTCCCGACGCCTATTGACGATGTCTATGCAACTTACCAAAGCCTGCTAAAACAAGGTTATCACCCTAAAGATATCAGTTTTGTCGGCGACTCAGCCGGTGGCGCAATGGTCGTAACGATTATGAGAAAAGCGCGCGACGCAGGATTACCACTACCTTCGTCAGGGGTCGCTTTCTCACCATGGGCTGATTTGACTCATAGTGGTCAGTCTGCCGTTACTCGCGATGGTGTCGATCCGATCTGTAACGTTGCATTTTTAAATCAACTCGGGCGCATATTTTTAGGCGATGAACTCGCCACTCACCCCGATGCTTCACCTGTTTTTGCAAATGTACAGGGGTTATCCCCCATCCTATTACAGTTGGGTGAAAACGAAGTCATGTTGAGTGATGCATTACGGTTAGGAACAAACCTTGCCGAAGCAAAAGTACGTACATCGATTGAAGTATGGCCAGGTATGTTCCATGTTTGGCACCTGTTTGCCGGACAACAGCCCGAAGCCGATCAGGCAATCGATAGTGCTGTATCATTTATTAAAAATAATCAGACAAGCTAACCACACAGCACTAGGGGCGGTCATGGTTCATGTAGATCGCTACACTTCACATGACCTGCCTTGACTAAATGCACGACAAATTGCTGCAAAAACCATCACGAAAGGTCAACAGCCCCTAGATCTGCTAGTGCTGGATTCTCAACAAATCTTTTGCTTTTCAGCGGTTTCCTGCTGCTCGACCTGAAGAATAATTTCATCGAGCAGTGCGATAAGATCAGCGGAATATTTTTCCATATCCTGAAATAAACGATCAGCCGCCATCATGTCACCGCTTTCTTTGGCCTGAATAATTTTCTTGATGGTTGCGTGCATCTCACTATGCGGCATATCAATTGCCGCCGCAGCCGGAATGTCGCTAAATTTCTGCCGACCGACCGCGTCATACCACTGACCGAAATGACACTCTTTATGAGAGACGATTTCTTGCTGATTCATCTGCGTTAATCCGGACAGATAACTGCGGATAACCGTTTTCCATGCCAGATGAGATGTTTTTGCCTGTTTCAATTTCTGCGCATCAGAATCGCCGCCGAAACTGGTACAGTATTTATTCAGTTGTTCCACATCATTGGCAATCTCCGCGGATAATTTCGCAGTCAGAAGTGAGGAGCTGGCAGTCGTCTCGGCTAACTCATGAATTTTACTGATGTTCGCATTCACTTCATCGGAGACCTGAACTTGTTGTTCCGAGGCGGCCGCTATCTGAGTCGTCATCTCATTAATCTGCCCGACAGAATGTTCCATCTCAGAGATTGCCCCACCGGCAACCTGAACATTATCCACACTTTGTCGCGCCTGTTCTTGACTGGACTGAATCACCACAATCGTAGCATTCACACTGTTTTCCAGAATCGTAATTTTCTGGCGGATCTCCTCCGTTGATGCCTGCGTTTTCTGTGCCAGATTTCTCACTTCACCGGCAACCACAGCAAACCCCCTTCCCTGCTCTCCCGCACGGGCGGCCTCAATTGCTGCATTCAGAGCCAATAAATTCGTCTGTTCAGAAATATTTTGTATGACTTCGAGAATCGATGCGATTGAAGTACTGGCTTCATGGACCTGAGAACTCAGATCCCCGATCTGATGGATAGATTCGTCCAGTTGCAGCATCTGATTGATAGCTTTTTGCAGCACGGCTTTACTGACCTGAGATTGATCATTTGCCTGTGATGTACTGTCGGCAGCCTGCACAATATTCTGGGTAACATCATGTACCGTTGCCGTCATTTCCGTCATCGCTGTTGACACATAGGTCAGCTGATCTTTTTGTTCCTTCATCCCTTTGTCGGTCATCACCGATTCGTTCGATAAATGATCGGACTGGACGACCATATGATTGATCGCATCTGACATTTGGTAAAAAGTCGCCTGCAATTTATCGCAAAAACGATTGAAAACCCGGGTCAGGCTTGCGATCTCCCGAGGGCCACCGTCTTCCAGTCTGGCATCTAAGCCTTGTTGTCCTTCAACCATTTTTTCGATGGCATCAATGATGTCCTTCATCGGACGGATTGAGTAGCGGGTCATCCATATCAATCCAGCGGCGACGACGAACGCACTGAGCAGCCCGAATATCATCATCATGCTGATATCAGACCAAATCATCGCTTGCAACTGGGAGATACGATAGCTGACTTCAACCACCCCGATAGCTTTTCCGGAATAGTCTTGCAGCGGGAAAACTCTGATGGCTGTTTCATGACCTTGCTGCTCTGAACGGATATCCATCGTCTGACCGGAAATAACCTGCTGATATTGCTCCGGTGTCAAAACCGACACACCGCCTGTCCGGGGAGTGACTACATCCTTCAATCCATCATTTTTCTGAACGCGAATCGCGACATCCGTCAGTTTATCTCTGAGCAAATTCGCGAAGGTCTCCCGGTTTAGTGTCATCCCGAATTCGACACTACCGACAGGTTTCCCTTCAAAACGGATCGGGGCAACATAACGCAAACCAAGCCCTGCAACACCCGCTTCAATTCCGGAGATAGGCCGATGCGAAGTATTGACATCAACCACCGTATGGCGAAAAGACGATAAGTCATCACCACTTTTCCCCGGTTTATGAACCCGATAGAGTGAGTAGGCTGGCGGAATGTGGAATTGAAACTGGCTGACCCCCGATGCCCGGATCTGTGGCCATTGCGCATCAAATAGCTCACTCAATTTATTCTTATCATGCTGTGCGACGGCTTTTTGGACGTCAGGCAAAGCGGCAATCGTATCTACCGCTAACTGACTTTTGGACAGGATCGAATCGATTTGGAACTGTACCTGTTGTTCCAGCCCGGCCATCTTTGTAAAAATAAAGTCATCCGATAACTGCTGAGCTAAACGCACCGCGCCCCAGATAAATAAAAAGCAGACCAAGAGAATCGATATAAAGCCTGCGGCACTAAAACGAGCAAGTAAACTGAGATGTTTCATCAATACCTCAAGGTGAGTCAGGTTGTATTTCTTTAATTATAGATAACTCATTCTAACTATTTGCTTTTTCTATCAATAAGATGATTCAAATCAATATTCGTTCTATACCGGTGAGCTGCCCCCGCCCCTGTAACTCTCAGCAGAACACCGCACCACCGGACAGATCATAGACTGAATCACATCCGGTGCATCATGGGTGTATTGTTTGCGAGAAGATTTTGATGATTAAACGGTGAGGTCATCATTAGTTTGTGCCCCGAAATGTATTGGGCCTAGGTTCCTGACCACTGTCTTATGTTAGATCTTGACCTATTTTTTCTAATAGCAGAGTATGCATCTAGTAGATAAAACGTATACAGGCATCTTCTGTAATCTGTGAGCCTAGGGAAGTTTAAGACTTATAAAACAGTATGTTAATTAAATTGTATCTGTGATTTCTCACAATTTTATATAGGCTATATTTGTATAATCACTGTTATGCATAGGGAGAATTTAGTGCAACTGTTTGAAACGGATAGATTGATCGCAAGGCAGTTATCTTTCCAGGACGTTCCAGCACTAGCTGAGATTCTAAGTGACCCGGAAGTTATGAAGTATTCCGTTCGTGGAGTTTGCGACGAGGAGGCCACCCGTAAATTTATAGACTGGTGCATTGAGTGTTATTCATCACACGGACTCGGCCCATGGGCTTTGTCTGAGAAAGAATCGGGTGACCTTATTGGCTTCTGCGGTGTTGGCCCTGAGTTAGTCGGTGAAGTTGAGGAAATTAATCTAGGTTATCGATTGGCGCGTAGGTACTGGCATCAAGGGCTCGCGACTGAAGCTGCAAAAGGTGTTATAAATTATGCTTTCGATCTAAAACGCTGTGAATCGATAGTTGTTATCATCGAGCCGGAACATACCGCATCTGTCAGGGTTGCCGAGAAGGCGGGATTTGGGGATTACACGGTTCAGGAGTTTCATAACCGACTGGTGCGGCTATATAGACTGAAGTTTAAAAACTGGGCATTGCATAACAAATCAATGCAGGCGGACTAACCTCCGTTCCGTCAAATTTGGGGTTCGCTGCGCTCACGTTACCCCAAATTTGCCTTCACTTCGGTTAGCCGCTGATTGAGGCGTTAGCCCACAAGCAATCAAAAAGGATTTTATGTCAAAAATTATCTTTCTAAACGGGACTTGCAGTAGCGGAAAGTCTACGCTTGCAAAACAAATTCAGGCTCAAGCGCCAATTCCTTTTTGGCACTTCGCTTCGGATCAACTAGTGGAAGTGGGTATGCTTCCAAAGCGCAAAAATGATGGTGGAGTGTTTGATTGGAAGTTCAATCGTCCAAAGTTTTTTACTGCCTTCCATACGTGTATAAAATCGATATTAGATTCAGGAAACAATGTCATCTTAGACCATATAATTGAGTCGAATGAATGGTACGATGAACTAAAGGTAATGTTAGCTGGTCATGACTTATTCTTTGTTGGCGTTCACTGTCCAATTAGTATTTTACGTGAAAGGGAGTTAGGGCGAGACGATCGACATATTGGCAATAGGTACAGTGGCGAGGCTGAATACCACTTAGCGCATGTACATAGTTACTCGGAGTATGATTTTGAGCTTGATACAAGTATTCAAACGCCATTAGAGAGTGCTCAAATAGTCTTGGATGCATGGTCATCTCGGTCGTCATCAAGGTTCTTTGAACGTTGAAGTACAGTGGGCTAACAAACGCGTGGCTGCTTTCGTTCAAATCAGTTTTATGTGTTTAAGTACTATTCATAGTTTATAAGCTAACAAGCTTTAGTTGCTGCTAAAGCCTGGGGCTCACTTTACCCTAATTTGGATATTTATTGTCCATACAAACAATCAAGGTATCAATATACTTTTCCTAATCTGACAGAAACGTTTTAGAGCATGGGATCTAGCACGTTTCTGTCCAATTCCTTTTTAAAACTGACTGTCCCCAAATTCGCTGAAACGCTCATCGGCTGATTGTTTTGAGAACCCACACCCAAAATCTCATACTTTTTTAATACTTTTATTTTCCCAAAAACAGATAACCTACCCTCTGCACTGGCAAAATCCGGTGCCGGGTGTAGGAACCCATGATATAAATCTCTGGCATTATAGGTTGCTAACTTTACGTTGGTTTTCTACTATATGCGGCCTCAGCACATCTGAATTATGGTGAGCTGGGCAAGGCAGCTTTAGCTGACCGCATTCCAGAGAGCGGTATTCCTACACCTTGTTCCAGTTCACCACCCGAGCGTAGGAACTCCCGTGGTGAAATTCTTCTCATCAATCTCTGGAGTTTACTATGTACGAAACCATCCCTTACGATCACCAATTCGCCCAGAAAGCCCGCGAATACTTGCGCCAGTTAGAAGAAATATTTGAAGCCGAACAGCGGCACAATAGTCAAGAACTGCGCAATGTGCTGCTGTATCTGAATAATCTGATTACCACCCATTACGTGCGCTATTATGAAGAGCCGGATGAATCAGATTTGGTGTGATGATTGATTGGTTGATTTAGTTTTCGAGCCGCGGTTGCGGCTCGATTTGAATCAATCTGATAGATAATAAATGATTTTTATTAGAAGGATTATACGTTTAAATACGGAAACATATAATCAACCATTTTTAATGTGTCATTATTTTTCATAAAAATAGAATGGTAGCAACATGATTATTGCTACCATTTACAGATGGGTCTCAAGATGGGTTATCAAAGGTACAGAGCATCACAACGTTATTTAGTCACTGTGAATGTTGCATTGGCCGTATTATAAGTGACTTGTAAGTTTCCATGTTCTTCCACCCTTGTACCGTTACCATCTGCAAGGCCATTTGTGACGTCCCCCAAGACCGCATTCCAAATTTCATTATTGTAATCGCCAGCAATCAAAAACTTGCTGTTCGCACCAAGCGTGATGTTTTCTCCTAACAATACATCATCAATACTTTGGCGGATGTTTGTACCTGTTGCGGCTCCTGGAAATCCTAAAAATTCGTTTCGAGAATCAGTAGCAACCAGATGAAACCCAACAAGCTTATTATTACCGACAAATACAAGGGCTATGCATGAATCAATTTCAGGAAAAGTCAGTGACTGATTTTCTGCAACAGCAAAATATTTTTTCTCAATAATATGATTGCTATCATCTGCCCGAAAAAACAAGTATTTAGCATTCTGTGACATGTTGTTATCCTCAATTAATATTAAATGTAAATATAATTTCACATATTTTGAGAAATATAACTTGGGCTAATAAATGTTTAAAACAGGCCATAAGATGAGCAGGATTTATCAGGTAGATTGATGAATGCTCTTTAACACAGATGAGCCTTCGTCTTGTATTGATATGATTCTCATCCCAAAAAGAAAAAATCGCATCGTTTTATCTTGATTGAGTCAGGTAGTTTAATCATAGTGAGCATCTCAATAAGAGTGACTACATATTATCAATTACAAGAATAAGGCTTGGTACCATGTTATCTTTCATCAGGATAATCTTCATTATTGGCATCATTAATCTATGCGGTTCATTTCAAATTTTTGCCAAAACAGAACAAGTAGAGCTAGCCGGACGTATGACTGATACTGACGCATACATTACGACTTCCGGTTTCGAAAAACTAGACTCAGTTAATATAAAAAATATCAATAAATTCAGAATCTTGGGGATACTATCAATTACTGCCGGGGATATTGATCTTCAATTTATCGGTGAAAATCATACAGTTACAAGAATCTCACTTACATTACAGTCAGACCATCCTGAGAAATTCTACCAAACAATCTCCTCTCTGAAGCAATTCAAGAAATTATCCAATTTGAATATCACGTTGATGTCTCCGATGCCTCGGCTTGACTTGAGCCAGTTGCAAGGATTGAAAGAGTTTAGCCTTACCAGTCCCAAATTCACGCCACAAAATCTTGTACTGCCAAATACGACAAAAGAGCTATCAATCAGCTCACCAGAATTCCATACAAATGGGTTGGAAAGATTCAGAAATATCCAAACGCTGGACATCACCGCAGAACACCTGACTTTTGACTTACACACGCCAATACCGACAATCAAAGCAATGGTTCTGGTGCTGCATAAAACAACCTCTCTGAATGGAATCGAGCAATTTCCCAACCTCACGTCTCTTAGACTTGATACCATCCGGCTAACCGATTATTCAGCGCTTACAATGCTGAAATCCTTAAACCAGCTAACAATCGATATTGCCGGTGTTGAAAAACTACCAGCTATTCATAACCCAGCAATTCAAAAACTGGTGATTCATTATCGGGATACTCATGACCCGAATGATAGACGTTATCTGGGAAACACTGAGTACTTTAAAGACAAAATCGGAAAAAATATCAGTGACATTGGTCAGATCACTGCAATGACCGGATTGAAATCACTCGAACTACATCACCCGACGATAAATGTAAGCCCTCTTGAAAAAATGGAGATAGAGGAACTGACTCTTGATGCTCATCACCCGCTTCCTATTGGTACATTGCGTAACATGAAGCATCTCAAAATGCTTGAACTGGGAAATAAAGAATATGAAGGGAGTCAGTTAAAACAGATAATTAATTCAAAGTATACCGATAAAAATGAATTTGATGCTCTGATCATTTCTGATGCCGAACGAGGTAGTATTGTTTATGGCAAGAACGCTACATTAATTCCGGTTCATAAAATTCAGCTAGATACTTACACTCGCTGTGGTTCGAATCAGATCGTACTGAACCCGAAATTTATGGATCTTTCTATTAACGATTACATAACTGTCCTCAAGAAAGCTTTTGCACAAACCAACGCTGGAGTAGAAAGCCGATACTTCATTCAGTCATGCAATGGTTCCAGTGCTGTTGTAAATAAAATCGTGATTCATTAACTTTCGCCCCATACAGGATGAGGTGTCACAACCTCATCTTTCTCACCAGAGACCCGCTTTACTTATCCGCGATTTCGCTGAATATTATGCGTATTTCACCCGATGCTTGCAGTGTTTCCACAAAATCTGACCTTCAGTCCAAGGGGACTTCATTCCAAACTTGTAGTTATCCATAAATTGCTAATTTAGGAAAGCCGCTGACAAACATCTGTCCAATTCCTTTTTAAAACTGTACTCAAATTCGCTGAAACGCTCATCGACTGATTGTTTTGAGAACCCACACCCAAAATCTCATACTTTTTTAATACTTTTATTTTCCCAAAAACAGATAACCTACGCTCTGCACTGGCAAAATCCGGTGCCGGGCGTAGGAACCCGCAAATAACCTCTAGCATTATAGGTTGCTAACTTTATGTTGGTTTTTTACTATATGCGGCTTCAGCACATCTGAATTATGGTGAGCTGGGCAAGGCGGCTTCGGCTAGTCGTACCTAGAGGGCGGCATTCCTACTCTTGTTCCAGTTCACCACCCGAGCGTAGGAACTCCCGTGGTGAAATTATCTCTACATCCTCTAGGAGTCTACTATGTACGAAACCATCCCTTACGATCACCAATTCGCCCAAAAAGCCCGCGAATACTTGCGCCAGTTAGAAGAAATATTTGAAGCCGAACAGCGGCACAATAGTCAAGAGCTGCGCAATGTTCTGCTGTATCTGAATAATCTGATTACCACCCATTACGTGCGCTATCATGAAGAGCCGGATGAATCAGATTTGGTGTGATGATTGATTGGTTGATTTAGTTTTCGAGCCGCTATTGCGGCTCGTTTTGGAATATAAGATGTAACTCGTTGACTACATCCCTGATATCAGTTGATATGAATGAAAACAGCCCGGACTATTTTTAGCCCGGCTGTTTTTTTGAGGGTTTCTAAATTTTTGATTTCGGTTAGAGCGTCCCTGTTAATTTAATACAAGAAGCCTCAAACTAATCAATTAATTTAGATAAGAAGACATTCAATGAATCATTATCCAAGCAAAACTGACCAAAATCGAAGTCAAAATAGAATATTTTACCTAAATTATAACTCCCATACCCAATACATATTACAGCCTCTCCCAACGTACCTAAAAATGGGAAAATACTATATTCTTCCAAATATGGTTTATAGTTATTCCATATTTCCAACAGTTCATCTTCTGGGAAAACTTCTTTTATTAACACACTACTATCAGGAATACTGCTGCTTAATTCATCATAGATAGAAACATCGATTTTTTTAGTGACTAGATCACTATGCAAAGGCTCATTCCATATACCATCTAACATATTTTTGATATCAGATAAATTTTCCATTTAATCCCCTCTCTTATAACTTCTCTGGTGGTGAAGGATATTGTAATTTAATCGTAGGATTTTTCAGGTTATGCTGCATGACTGCCCGTCCTCCTGTGTGTGCTACGCCGTCATTTCTCACAGAATGTACACTACGTGGAACTAACATCATAGTTTTTGTATCCTGATGATGGTGCCATACATAATTTGTCTCATCATATGTTGATAAATTAGCTTTTTTCATTGCAAGAGGTACATCGTTCGACATATCACCCGTGAGTCCATCTACACGAACACTTTTCTGTGAATAAGGTGAAAAATCAGGAAATCCATCATTATCAAACCAAACATCACCACCCGCAGTTTTAACTTTTGTACCGGCTAAATCAGAATTAATGATTTTTCTTCCATTAACAATTCGATCTGGATTAACCGGACTCCTCGGACAATTAGTTGCCTTATTATCCAACCCCAACGGATCCACCCATCCCGTAGGATTCGGCACATACTGGTAGTTATTCAGACCACCCGCCAGCCCTATCGGGTCAGCAGTGGTGAAGCGGCCAGTGCTCGGACTATAGGCCAGATAACGTTTGAGACCGGGGTAAAAATCACCGTCAATATCACCGCGGATTGTATTGTGCTCATCCCTGATATCAGTTGATATGAAATAAAACAGCCGGGACTATTTTTAGCCCGGCTGTTTTTTGAAGGGGTCAGGATTTGTGAATCGGGTTAGAGATCTGTCCTGTTAATTTTGCTGCCATATCATTCTACAAAACTATTTTTTGCATAATCCAACCAATTATATTGACCAATATCTTCAATACTAGGATTACGAGTTTCAAACTCTTCTAATAAAGTTAAAAAACCTTTTTCTATATCATCAATATCTAATGGATTAAGCCACCCGTACTCGCACTCTTCGCAGTGAAGATACAACCTATTATTTGTTATATCTTCTGTTATTATTAGCCGCCCTTGATGGCAGTTAGAACATTCACAAAACCAATAGAACTTTTCCATACTTAATCTCTAATTTCCAGGAGAGGATTTGGTGTAGTTATTGGTTATTTGGATTTCGAGCCGCAATTGCGGCTCGTTTCCGTTCAACTTCTAGGGATAGTATTACTGCCAAATTTATTATGGATATGGTAATGGCTTAAGATCTGGTGGATTCATCCACCAAAAAGAATCTTTCCCATAGAATATGGTCTTTGCCCAATATTCTTCATCTTCATGGTAGATAGGATCATCTTCACCAACGATTATTTGGTTATGCCAATACTTATTCATTCTTCCAATAGCTTCTTCACTATCTATTGCAAATAATTCGATCATTTTTCCAAGGATCTCTTCACAATACGCCGCACTTTCACTATCTGTCTTAAATTCAAAATGACTCATTTCCGTAATCCTTTAAAAAGTAACTTAATAGCTCTCTGTGTATGGAATGTGGTCTGCTGACCAAAGGCTTTTCCTGTTCCACCACGAAGAAATACTCCAGGATTACTCAACATTGATCCAGACACAGTATCATATTGATGCATCCTGCCGCCAAGCCTGTTATGCCGGAAAAACCTAAACAACGATGAGTTAGTTTTTGAGCCCATATTAAGTTCATTAAGACTCATAAATTCCTCGCGTGGGATCCTAAACTCTAATACTTCACCAGAATAACGTTCAGCCCATTTTTAGCTTGAGCGAAATCAGTTGTCGTATAAAACCCTTTACCAAAATCAGTGATTTCCGTCGGTGTCCCGATTTGGTCAAGGTGGTAGTAGTACGGTGTCGCATCTTTACCTTCACCTTTAAGCAATGCCAGTGGTTTAAAAGTGCCCGGCTCGTAGATGTAGCTCTGGTATTCGCTATTGGTGGTTTCTCCTATCAGGTTATCACCCTGCCACAAATATTCTGTCGTGGTCGCCTTACCGGCCTTATCAGTGACGGTTTTGTGGGTCCGCCGACCAAAAGCATCGTATTGATAGTCGGCTATCGTGCCATCCGGCAGACTGGCTTTGATAAGCCGGTGCTGGCAGTCGTATTCATAGGTTGTAATGAGGCTCTGCCCCTTACCCCGTTTCTCGGTCATCAGCCGACCGAATTCATCATATTCATAGTGACTGTCACCATGAAAGGCCAGTTGGTTGCCCTGCGCATTACCGAGCTTGTCCCCAGTGATGTCATCATGACGCCCGAGGATTTGCGACAATACGTTCCCCGTCACATCATGCACAAACCGCTCTTCGATATTCCCCCGCACTGCCTTCAGACGTGATAACGGGTCATACTCAAAATGAATATCTCCGTCTTTGCTGTCACTGATATGAGTCAGATTGCCCCGTGCATCATAGTTGTAATCCCGTTTACGAGTTACCTGACGGCTCAGACTGCGCTGCTGGTAAGTCAGCCTGCCCTGCTCGTCATGGGCAAAGCTGCTAATCACCGCGCCCTGATGACGCTCTTTCTCTAAACCATTTTGGTACAGGTGCTGTGTCAGAACTGAGTCGTTGAGGTCAATCTGCTTTAGCACACCGCCTCTGCCACGCTGATATTTCAGCACATTGGCATCGGGAAGCTGCCAGCTTTCAACCTGCCCAAGTGCATCATAGCTAAAATAGTTCGAGGCCCAGTCCTGATGCTCTTCAGTCACCCGGCCCATCAGGTCATAACGCCAGACCAGCGGACGCTCGCCGTCATCCACTTCGGTCAGATTGCCGTATTCATCGTAGCGGTAGTCAATACTGCTGCCATCGGCCAGCGTCTTCTTAACCAGACGCCCCATCTCATCCCGCTCAAACGTTGTCGTCAGCTCAGTGCCTTCGGTGCCGGTTTCGGTCTTCTTGGTCAGTTGCCCCAGCAGGTCGTATTCATAGCTGAACATCCGACCGTCGAAGGTGTTTTCCGTCTGTACCAGACCATTCGGGTAATAGCCGATACTGTGGGTTTCGCCCCGCTCATTGGTAATGGCACTGACAAAGTGGAACAGTCAGGTTCATCCCCGTGTGTACGGGGAACACATATGAACATGGGGATTTGGTTCCCCGTCATCAGGTTCATCCCCGTGTGTACGGGGAACACTCTAAATATAGATCATTGATCAATAAAAAGAAATTTCATCATTAACAATCTACCAACATTTTAAAGAGCAAAATCCACCTTTTCAAAGCGCTGCAACTGGGTCGAATTTTATCAATTCCAGACGCTCATCGGCTGATTATTTTGAGAACCCACACCCAAAATCTCATACTTTTTTAATACTTTTTATTTCCCAAAAACAGATAACCTACGCTCTGCACTGGCAAAATCCGGTGCCGGGCGTAGGAACCCGCTGATATCTATCCAGACATTATAGGTTGCTAACTTTACGTTGGTTTTTTACTATATGCGGCCTCAGCACATCTGAATTATGGTGAGCTGGGCAAGGCAGCTTTGGCTGGCCGTGTCCTGGATTACGGCATTCCTACACCTTGTTCCAGTTCACCACCCGAGCGTAGGAACTCTCGTGGTGAAATTATTTTGATCACTATCCAGGAGTCAAATAATGTACGAAACCATCCCTTACGATCACCAATTCGCCCAAAAAGCCCGCGAATATCTGCGTCAGTTAGAAGAAATATTTGAAGCCGAACAGCGGCACAATAGTCAAGAGCTGCGCAATGTGCTGCTGTATCTGAATAATCTGATTACCACCCATTACGTGCGCTATCATGAAGAACCGGATGAGTGAGACGAAGATCACCGTCAATATCACAGCGGACTGTATTGTGCTCGCCCCCGATATCAGTTGATATGAACGAAAACAGCCGGGACTATTTTTAGCCCGGCTGTTTTTTTTGAGGTGGCTTGAATGTGTTGATTAGGTGTTCCTGCTAATTTAAATATAAAAATACCAGTATAATCAAGATATTATTATATATTTATATCCACTCTTTTTATCATCTAAAATATCACACTGATTCCAATTCATTTTCATTCCAAAATTGTTCTTCCAATAATTTAAAGCATCTTGTTCATTGGCATTATCACTTGATGAATAGACATGAATGTGAGTCAGCTTTTTCTGATAAAAGAAAAGAACACAATAATATTTATAGTTACCACACAAAATGTTAGAAAACTTGATCGATTCATAATCCTTATTTTTTATATAAGGATCATGTTGAAGACCACTATTTTCGAGACTAGACCAAGGCATTCCTTGACTACTTTTCCAGATAAACTCCCAATAGTTTTTACTCATAAACATTTACTCAAGTTTAATTGAATATAATGGCTTTAATTTTACTTGAAAATCTAGCACATATAATTGTGGTAAACCACCTTCTCCTAAATGAGGATTAGCTCTAGTTATACCAAATGCTGCCGGAGTATCTTCCATAACTTCATATGCTGTAACTCCCGGTCTGTAGCCATAATCAGGATGAGGGGCAACTTGAAGACCACTAAACAACTTCTCTGCATTATATCCTGAACGTTCCAAAGCACTCACAGTTGTATAATATTCGGACTGTCCTGGAATTCTACCCAGAATAATGAACAGTCTCGCCTCAATGCTACCTATTTATCATCAGACATAATGTGTCATTTCTTTTTTAGCTCAATCTAACCATCGTCCTAAAGAACTTGACTCAACTATATTTCGATAACAATTTTGATCTATGATATTCATATCATACAATCGATCCAATATGGATTCTAATATTTCCATATCTTCAGCACAACCAGTATTATTAGCTAGTAAACCCATACACTGTTCAAATAAAAATATGTAATCGCTTTCAGAAATAAGTTCATCTTTAAAATTTTTATACTGTCCTAATATAAAATCAAACACTTCCTCTTTGCTTTCTTTATTAACTTTATATTCCTCTTCATCATCATCTGACTCAAAAATCATTGCTGATTCAACTTTGGAAGTTAGAATTTTTAACTGCTCTTTGATATCTCTGTTCATTCTATAATCCTATAAGTATCAGCAGGTATTTCCCCTTCAAAATGCTGCCGGAGTATCTTCCATAACTTCATATGCTGTAACTCCCGGTCTGTAGCCATAATCAGGATGAGGAGCAACTTGAAGACCACTAAACAACTTCTCTGCATTATATCCCGAACGTTCCAAAGCACTCTCAGTTGTATAATATTCGGACTGTCCTTGAACAACAGAGCATATCTGTTACAAAGTGCAATCCCGCCCTAGGGTTTGAGTTTCCTCGTTAATTTTAAAAATTTATCTCATTTTAATATCAAAAACTAAAAAGGTTGCCATTCTGATTCCGATTTAAAGGCAATACCAGTAAACGCTGTTTTTTCAATTTCTTCTGCTAATCCTTTATCAACACAAACAATCCATTCTATCGCGTCTAACTGAAAAATTGTTTTCCCTTCTGTTGCTGATTCATCAATTCTAACTAAATCAATGGAATCAATCATCCCATCAATTTCCGTAAACTGAGAGTTACTTCGATCTAATACATCACATATATTAAGAATATTCAGAAATCCATATTCTCCCTGAGGATTTCCTTTATATACAACCTCTACAGGTAAATATTCTACTTCTTTATCAGTTGCAAACTTATAAATTAGATCGGCTAATTCTCGACTGACGATTAACATGGGTCCACTTAAAAAGCTATCTGCAGGCTTATAATCAGACGTAATATCAATAACGACTTCAGGCCACCTATCGGATAGAGCGGTGCCACTAGTTAACTTTAAACTATGAAGAATAGACTGGTTTCTGGCTTTTCCTGTTGTGTAATACAAATCGTTATCAACTTTATTCGTCCAAATTTTAATCGTCATCTTAATTCCTAGGTTTCCAATGTGGGTCTGCCGCCTGTAAACGGACTTGATTAGTTTTAAGTGCTAATCTAATCCTATCTTCAATATTTCCGATCTCACTAATAAGGTTTGAATCATCAATCATCCCTCTATCATACTTTCTCTGTAATGCATTCATTTCACGGTGAACTAGCGCATCAGCAGAGCCTTCGTGTCGAGCACTTAAATGCCTTCCTGTGTGCAAAGGCAGGCCAGTTTCAAGAGATGTTCCAATATCAGTCGGCAAAGCTATACCATTAGAGCCTCTATTTATGTTATAGCCCAACTCAGCAGCCCGATTCATTACTGGATATTCTTGAGCGATTTTTATACTAACTTGATGATGACCAGCATGATTCACTATATACAATGACACCACCTATAGTTATCGAAGCTCCCCAAGACTCACGAGACCAATCTATAGAACTCTCTTTTCCAGATAAAACAGAAGTGATCCTATCTAGCCCTTCATCAATCCAAGAAATTGTATCTGTATAAGATAAGCCGCCATCGTCCATCAGTAGACAAGATACAATGCTAATTCCATCATCATTAACAACATCTGATGTGCAAAAAGGTCTAAATACTTCTTCTAAGTTATTCTATAAAAAACTGATTTTCATAAAATTTCCTAATAAATAGGGTATACAGTGGTTTTCTACCTAAAATTTTAAATTATTCAAAACCAATATTGGTATGTGTTATACAATTCCACTCAGTTCATGCCGTATGTACGGAGGGTATTTCAATTGGTATAATCCGGTAAGTATTTTTCCACATCAAACATAAATATGACTACACCAACACGTCAGATCCGAGCTACATATAACGACAAAACCATTCGTGTCTATCAAGCATATAACAACATTATCGCCGATTCAGCACTCAAACATGGACGTTTCGTTTCCCCACCATTCAAGATAGAGCGAATGACATGGATTAAGCCTTCTTTTCTCTGGATGATGTACCGTTCGGGTTGGGGTAAAAAAGATAATAGGCAAAACCGTATCTTAGCAATCGATATTACAAGAGCAGGCTTTGAATGGGCATTATCACACAGTCTTCTTAGTCATCAATCCAACGATTACACAAACAAAGACGAATGGTTAAAAATCAAGAAAGCGACACCGGTTCGCATTCAATGGGATCCTGAGCGAGACATTCATCTACAACCTCTAGAATATCGATCAATTCAGATCGGCTTATCTAATGAAGCCGTACCACTTTATGTGAATCAATGGATTCAAAATATTACTGATATTACAGAAACAACACAGCATATCCATGAATTGATTATCGATGGTAACATCAAGGAAGCCGAAACATTGCTTCCTCAGGAATCCCCTTACCCACTAATCGAAGAAATTGCAAAAACAATTAATCTTTCTCAAGAAAGAATCAGGTATAAACCCCAATTCTTTTGATTGATATAAGATATTAAGAGCATTTTATCAATAGAATCACTATTCAGAAATTATGACATTGATATTGGATTTAGGAGAAAATTCCCTAATAAGGGCTTACTTCCTATCTACCATCATTTTCTATAGATACAGCCATTTCTATTGCAATTCTTGAGTAATTTACACTACCATCTGAAGCAGGCTGTTTTTTCAGCTCATCAAGTACATATAATATTTCCACCTCTTTTCCAACGCAAAACAGATCAGTATCTCTAATATCATTCACATAAATACCGACAGAGTGAAAGGAACCATCATCTGATAACAAATCAACAGTATTATTTATACCTGAGGTATCCTGACCAGATTCATAAACCCGCTGAACAATTCCTTTTATATATAATTGAGGCATCAATCCTAACCTAATATTCTTCCACCACTCGTCTGATGCAAAAAGACCATAAGTCCCTTTTAACCCCATGAGTGGCTTTGATGAATTTAAAGTTAGCGATTGTGTCTTTTCTATTCTCTTAGGATCTCTTTTTAATTCCTCAGATAATTGGAAAACCAATTTCATGGAAAAATCTGTTCTATTCTGTTCTAAAAACATTCAATTACCCATCTGCTATTTAGAAACACGCTCAAAGTCTACTAAATTTTCATTAAATATCTGCATAGCTTTCCCTTGACCTAACTGAGTAGTCATCTGCCCTTTTTCCACTTTAAACCGTGCATTTGTATCCATCCACTTACCAGTTCGAGTTGACATATTCGGAAACTCTATAGAAGCAGGTTTATTAGCTGCAATTCCTATTTTCTGAAGTTCCGCAGATGTTCCTGGATTTGTAACCAGCTTAACAGTAACTCCATCATACTTTGATGAATATGAAAGAAGTGGAGATGTAGATGTCTCCGTTGTTGGTAAAAGTTCGCCAGTCTGTTGCAAATGCTCAAAATGCTGTTCAGACATAGTCCTATACATAATCTCATTGCCATGTTCATCATATTCTAAAACAGCAGGATAACTAGGCTTGGGACATCCACTCCCATCCTTCTTAACCAACCCCAGCGGATCCACCCACCCGGTCGGGTTCGGCACATACTGGTAGTTATTCAATCCACCCGCCAGCCCTATTGGGTCAGCAGTGGTGAAGCGGCCAGTGCTCGGACTATAGTAACGATGACGGTTGTAATGTAAACCTGTTTCTGCATCGTAATACTGCCCCTGAAAACGGAGCGGGCTTTGGATTTCTTCAACCTGTTGAGTGAGCACACGACCATAAGCGCGGTACTGTACTGCCCACACACTCTGCCCTGCTACATCGGTGATTTCCGTCGGTGTCCCGATTTGGTCAAGGTGGTAGTAGTACGGTGTCGCGTCTTTACCTTCACCTTTAAGCAATGCCAGTGGTTTAAAAGTGCCCGGCTCGTAGATGTAGCTCTGGTATTCGCTATTGGTGGTTTCCCCTATCAGGTTATCACCCTGCCACAAATATTCTGTCGTGGTCGCCTTACCGGCCTTATCAGTGACGGTTTTGTGGGTCCGTCTGCCGAAGGCATCGTATCTGTAGTCGGCTATTGTGCCATCCGGCAGACTGGCTTTGATAAGCCGGTGCTGGCAGTCGTATTCATAGGTTGTAATGAGGCTCTGCCCCTTACCCCGTTTCTCGGTCATCAGCCGACCGAATTCATCATATTCATAGTGACTGTCACCATGAAAGGCCAGTTGGTTGCCCTGCGCATTACCGAGCTTGTCCCCGGTGATGTCATCATGACGCCCGAGGATTTGCGACAATACGTTCCCCGTCACATCATGCACAAACCGCTCTTCGATATTCCCCCGCACTGCCTTCAAACGTGATAACGGGTCATACTCAAAATGAATATCTCCGTCTTTGCTGTCACTGATATGAGTCAGATTGCCCCGTGCGTCATAGTTGTAATCCCGTTTACGAGTCACCTGACGGCTCAGACTGCGCTGCTGGTAAGTCAGCCTGCCCTGCTCGTCATGGGCAAAGCTGCTGATAACAGCGCCCTGATGACGCTCTTTCTCTAAACCATTCTGGTACAGATGCTGTGTCAAAACTGAGTCATTGAGGTCAATCTGCTTTAGCACACCGCCTCTGCCACGCTGATACTTCAGCACATTGGCATCGGGAAGCTGCCAGCTTTCAACCTGCCCCAGTGCATCATAGCTAAAATAGTTCGAGGCCCAGTCCTGATGCTCTTCAGTCACCCGGCCCATCAGGTCATAACGCCAGACCAGCGGACGCTCGCCGTCATCCACTTCGGTCAGATTGCCGTATTCATCGTAGCGGTAGTCAATACTGCTGCCATCGGCCAGCGTCTTCTTAACCAGACGCCCCATCTCATCCCGCTCAAACGTTGTCGTCAGCTCAGTGCCTTCGGTGCCGGTTTCGGTCTTCTTGGTCAGTTGTCCCAGCAGGTCGTATTCATAGCTGAACATCCGACCGTCGAAGGTGTTTTCCGTCTGTACCAAACCATTCGGGTAATAGCCGATACTGTGGGTTTCGCCCCGCTCATTGGTAATGGCACTGACAAAGTGGAACAGTCAGGTTCATCCCCGTGTGTACGGGGAACACTTTTCATTCTATTCATAAGGCGTTCAAACATTCGGTTCATCCCCGTGTGTACGGAGAACACTTGGGAATGCTGTTATGAACAAATCATAAGCCGCGGTTCATCCCCGTGTGTACGGAGAACACTAATAAGGTTAGCCCTATCCTCCAGTGACAATCGGTTCATCCCCGTGTGTACGGAGAACACTCTAAATATAGATCATTGATCAATAAAAAGAAATTTCATCATTAACAATCTACCAACATTTTAAAGAGCAAAATCCACCTTTTCAAAGCGCTGCAACTGGGTCGAATTTTATCAATTCCAGACGCTCATCGGCTGATTATTTTGAGAACCCACACCCAAAATCTCATACTTTTTTCATACTTTTATTTTCCCAAAAACAGATAACCTACGCTCTGCACTGGCAAAATCCGGTGCCGGGCGTAGGAACCCGCTGATATCTATCCAGACATTATAGGTTGCTAACTTTACGTTGGTTTTTTACTATATGCGGCCTCAGCACATCTGAATTATGGTGAGCTGGGCAAGGCAGCTTTGGCTGGCCGTGTCCTGGATTACGGCATTCCTACACCTTGTTCCAGTTCACCACCCGAGCGTAGGAACTCCTGTGGTGAAATTATTTTGATCACTATCCAGGAGTCAAATAATGTACGAAACCATCCCTTACGATCACCAATTCGCCCAAAAAGCCCGCGAATATCTTCGCCAGTTAGAAGAAATATTTGAAGCCGAACAGCGGCACAATAGTCAAGAGCTGCGCAATGTGCTGCTGTATCTGAATAATCTGATTACCACCCATTACGTGCGCTATCATGAAGAGCCGGGTGAATCAGATTTGATGTGATGATTGATTGGTTGATTTAGTTTTCGAGCCGCAGTTGCGGCTCGTTTTGGAATATAAGATGTAACTCATTGGCTACATATTTATCAGGACAATACCTGCACCCCAGATATTCATCTCAAGGGCAAGTGGCTGAGTGAGGCTGTGTTTTAGACCGGGGTAAGAATCACCGCCAATATTGCAGCGGATTGTATTGTACTCGTCCCCGATATCAGTTGATGTGAATGAAAACAGCCGGGACTATTTTTAGCCCGGCTGTTTTTTGAGGGGGGGGGTTGGATTTGTGAATCAGGTTAGCGGCCTGTTTCTATTAATTTTCACAGCTCGTTTTAATGAGCATAAAAATCATTCATAGCTACCTTCGGATTCATCCAGAATATGAATCAGTTCTTCTCTAGATATTCTGTTATCGTCATTAATCTTACCTTCCCAATCTTCTTCTGGGGATATTTCAACGATGTACAACTCCACACCAATCGAATCAAAATATTTAAGAATACTACGAATTTTCTTTGCAACTTGAGGGTAATCATTTAAGAACAATTCTGCTGTAAAAAAAACACCTTCATAACCATATCCCAATGTCTTTTTAGCTGCGACTAATGACATCCCTAAAGTTTTATGTAGAAATTTCGCAGCATCAATATTATCCAATGGTTGACTAACTGATATAGATATTTTAGACATTAAAATTCCTCTTTCACATTAACATTCAATGGTTTTCCACTCGTTTCATTTCTAAAGTTTCCACCATGCCAACGATATAAATGTTCATATCTTGTTGCGGGATACAGATTCACAGGATTATCCGCAAGATGAGGATAAGATAAAGCATTATATCGATGGTGTGCTTCCATTGTCTCACCCTCAAATTTAGGCCTTTTGCCATTCAATATAGCTTCTGTTTGAGCCTCATCCCATTGACCATTTTTAAGTCTTTTCTTTTCTTCTCGCCAGAATCTATCAACACCACGATTACGTCTGTTACTAAAACGTCTATCCCAATCATAATGCTGATATTCTCGTTTAGAAACAGCCCGTTGTTCAATCTTGTTCCTTATTACCTTGCGTTGTGATGCACTTAAAGGTTGATAAGGTGTAGAATAACTATTCACATCTGGCAAACTAGGTTCACCAGACAAATCTAAATCTTCATCAGAAGTAGCAGCGTCGCCAGGACAATTAGTTGCCTTATTATCCAACCCCAACGGATCCACCCATCCCGTAGGATTCGGCACATACTGGTAGTTATTCAGACCACCCGCCAGCCCTATCGGGTCAGCAGTGGTGAAGCGGCCAGTGCTCGGACTATAGGCCAGATAACGTTTGAGACCGGGGTAAAAATCACCGTCAATATCACCGCGGATTGTATTGTGCTCATCCCTGATATCAGTTGATATGAAATAAAACAGCCGGGACTATTTTTAGCCCGGCTGTTTTTTGAAGGGGTCAGGATTTGTGAATCGGGTTAGAGATCTGTCCTGTTAATTTTGCTGCCATATCATTCTACAAAACTATTTTTTGCATAATCCAACCAATTATATTGACCAATATCTTCAATACTAGGATTACGAGTTTCAAACTCTTCTAATAAAGTTAAAAAACCTTTTTCTATATCATCAGTATCTAATGGATTAAGCCACCCGTACTCGCACTCTTCGCAGTGAAGATACAACCTATTATTTGTTATATCTTCTGTTATTATCAGCCGCCCTTGATGACAGTTAGAACATTCACAAAACCAATAGAACTTTTCCATACTTAATCTCTAATTTCCAGGATATGCAGTTATAATTTTGTTCGAATCAGGAACGAGTTTTATATGTACACCATAAAATAACTCCCCTGTATCAGCAGCTTGACCACCTGACCGCCCTACCAGCTTATTCATTGGTACAAATAGACTTCCTTGAGCATCAGGTGATAACCCTTCTTGCAATGCTTTGGACCATGCTTGATTAGTAATATCAACTCCATCTCCATAAAATACACCATGACTAGGCTTATTAGGATTATCAACATTATGAAGGCGAACATGATCTGGGCGACTTTGCCCCTTATTTTCCTTTTGTAGGAACCACAGAATCCCAATCTAACGATTCTTTCTGCACCTGAGGCATTTCTGGTTCTGGAGAACTCGAATTCCCTGAATTCTTACTCCCCGGACAATTAGTTGCCTTATTATCCAACCCCAGCGGATCCACCCATCCCGTAGGATTCGGCACATACTGGTAGTTATTCAGACCACCCGCCAGCCCTATCGGGTCAGCAGTGGTGAAGCGGCCAGTGCTCGGACTATAGTAACGATGACGGTTGTAATGTAAACCCGTTTCTGCATCGTAATACTGCCCCTGAAAACGCAGCGGGCTTTGGATTTCTTCAACCTGTTGAGTGAGCACACGACCGTAAGCGCGGTACTGTACTGCCCACACACTCTGCCCTGCTACATCGGTGATTTCCATCGGTGTGCCGATTTGGTCAAGGTGGTAGTAGTACGGTGTCGCATCTTTACCTTCACCTTTAAGCAATGCCAGTGGTTTAAAAGTGCCCGGCTCGTAGATGTAGCTCTGGTATTCGCTATTGGTGGTTTCCCCTATCAGGTTATCACCCTGCCACAAATATTCTGTCGTGGTCGCCTTACCGGCCTTATCAGTGACGGTTTTGTGGGTCCGTCTGCCGAAGGCATCGTATCTGTAGTCGGCTATTGCGCCATCCGGCAGACTGGCTTTGATAAGCCGGTGCTGGCAGTCGTATTCATAGGTTGTAATGAGGCTCTGCCCCTTACCCCGTTTCTCGGTCATCAGCCGACCGAATTCATCATATTCATAGTGACTGTCACCATGAAAGGCCAGTTGGTTGCCCTGCGCATTACCGAGCTTGTCCCCGGTGATGTCATCATGACGCCCGAGGATTTGCGACAATACGTTCCCCGTCACATCATGCACAAACCGCTCTTCGATATTCCCCCGCACTGCCTTCAAACGTGATAACGGGTCATACTCAAAATGAATATCTCCGTCTTTGCTGTCACTGATATGAGTCAGATTGCCCCGTGCGTCATAGTTGTAATCCCGTTTACGAGTCACCTGACGGCTCAAACTGCGCTGCTGGTAAGTCAGCCTGCCCTGCTCGTCATGGGCAAAGCTGCTGATAACAGCGCCCTGATGACGCTCTTTCTCTAAACCATTTTGGTACAGGTGCTGTGTCAAAACTGAGTCATTGAGGTCAATCTGCTTTAGCACACCGCCTCTGCCACGCTGATACTTCAGCACATTGGCATCGGGAAGCTGCCAGCTTTCAACCTGCCCAAGTGCATCATAGCTAAAATAGTTCGAGGCCCAATCCTGATGCTCTTCAGTCACCCGGCCCATCAGGTCATAACGCCATACCAGCGGACGCTCGCCGTCATCTACTTCGGTCAGATTGCCGTATTCATCGTAGCGGTAGTCAATACTGCTGCCATCGGCCAGCGTCTTCTTAACCAGACGCCCCATCTCATCCCGCTCAAACGTTGTCGTCAGCTCAGTGCCTTCGGTGCCGGTTTCGGTCTTCTTGGTCAGTTGCCCCAGCAGGTCGTATTCATAGCTGAACATCCGACCGTCGAAGGTGTTTTCCGTCTGTACCAGACCATTCGGGTAATAGCCGATACTGTGGGTTTCGCCCCGCTCGTTGGTAATGGCACTGACAAAGTGGAACAGTCAGGTTCATCCCCGTGTGTACGGGGAACACGGTGATAACCCTCGACCAATCCGTGCCGGCTACGGTTCATCCCCGTGTGTACGGGGAACACGGCCAAAGCCCGGCCAAATCCGGCTTATCCCGCGGTTCATCCCCGTGTGTACGGGGAACACTGGCTAACTGTATTGTCCGTGATAGTTTTGCACGGTTCATCCCCGTGTGTACGGGGAACACGCAAAGCAGCAGAAGAGGCCGAGCGAATTAGACGGTTCATCCCCGTGTGTACGGGGAACACTCTAAATATAGATCATTGATCAATAAAAAGAAATTTCATCATTAACAATCTACCAACATTTTAAAGCGTAAAATCCACCTTTTCAAAGCGCTGCAACTGGGTCGAATTTTATCAATTCCAGACGCTCATCGGCTGATTATTTTGAGAACCCACACCCAAAATCTCATACTTTTTTCATACTTTTATTTTCCCAAAAACAGATAACCTACGCTCTGCACTGGCAAAATCCGGTGCCGGGCGTAGGAACCCGCTGATATCTATCCAGACATTATAGGTTGCTAACTTTACGTTGGTTTTTTACTATATGCGGCCTCAGCACATCTGAATTATGGTGAGCTGGGCAAGGCAGCTTTGGCTGGCCGTGTCCTGGATTACGGCATTCCTACACCTTGTTCCAGTTCACCACCCGAGCGTAGGAACTCCTGTGGTGAAATTATTTTGATCACTATCCAGGAGTCAAATAATGTACGAAACCATCCCTTACGATCACCAATTCGCCCAAAAAGCCCGCGAATATCTGCGTCAGTTAGAAGAAATATTTGAAGCCGAACAGCGGCACAATAGTCAAGAGCTGCGCGACGTGCTGCTGTATCTGAATAACCTGATTACCACCCATTACGTGCGCTATCATGAAGAGCCGGATGAATCAGATTTGGTGTGATGATTGATTGGTCGATTCAGTTTTCGAGCCGCTATTGCGGCTCGATTAGGATTCCATATAAAAATGTAAAATCAAACATTAGATATATATGGTTTTTCACCCTTTTTTATCAAGTGTTCTTGCAATGAACGTAAAACCTTCATCAATTTACTTCTATCATTAATAATCATACTAGCTTCTTCTTCATTAATCTCATCCTCTCGAATAGCAACTTGATGAGCACCAGCATCATATCTTATGTAATATTTCCCATCATTTTTAAATATGGCAATATTATCTTCATCATAAATTTTTTCTTTCATAAATAATTACTTTTTAAAAATCAAATGAACTGAATATTGATTAGGGAGAACAGGATCTATAACAGCTTCAGGCAATCCTCCAGGGTATGTAAAACCTCCGGGACGCCAGTAGTCGTCATAAGCTGCATATTCGTTTCCACTAGGAATTCTATAGCTTTTAGGCTTAGGAATATCAATTAGTACCGGAGAATCACCCAAATAATTGGGATCCATCCCTAGCAATTTCTCTAAAACTCTTGGATTACCATTAGCTTTTTCTATCGCATCAAGGGCTGTAGTTTTTGGCATAACCCATGTTTCATCGTAACCAATTTTTCCCGTAGGTGCTGAAGGCTGAATTCGTGCCACACCATTTTTAAATAATGCTGCGTGCGCATCTCTATATTCTTGTGATAAGTAGGTTTCAGGAAGAGGTCTTTCCCCTTTTTTTATACTTAATACTTTATCAACAGTCTCTTGAGGAATTGTCCCAGCATTAATTTGGGGGTTCCCTGCACAACTCCCCTCACACTGATTCAACCCCAGCGGATCCACCCATCCCGTCGGATTCACCACATACTGGTAGTTGTTTAAACCACCCGCGAGGCCAATTGGGTCCGGGGTGATAAACCGACCGGAGTCAGGGCTATAGTAACGATGGCGGTTGTAATGTAAACCCGTTTCTTCATCGTAATACTGCCCCTGAAAACGTAGTGGGCTGACGATTTCGGCCTTGCGCTGGTAAGCCACATTGCCGTAACTGTGATAATCCACCGACCAGGCAACACGGCCTTCTGCATCGGTGATTTCCAGCGGGGTGCCGATTTGGTCAAGGTGGTAGAAGTACGGTGTTGCATTCTCCGCCCCTTCACCGGTGACCAGCGCCAGCGGTTTAAAGCTGCCGTATTCGTACAGATAGGTCTGATAGTGATGCTCACCCGATTCGGCCAGCAGCTTGTCACCCTGCCATAAAAACTCAGTGGTGGTCTGGTGACCGGTTTTGTCAGTGACCGTTTTATGGGTTCTTCTGCCAAAGGCATCGTATTGGTATTCCGCAAGGGTGCCGTCGGGCTTTTCAACGTGAGTCAGGCGGTGCTGGCCGTCGTATTGATAGCGAGTAATGAGGGACTGATTGGTGCCGCGCGCTTCCTGTATCAGATTACCAAATTCATCATACTGATAGTGTCGGTCTCCCTGAAACAGCAGCCGGTTGCCTTCAACATTGCTCTGCCGGCTCTGTATCAGGTTGCCTGCCGGGTCGTGGGCAAAGTTCTCACTCAGGCTGCCGCGCACCTGCGTCAGACGGTCTAACGGGTCATAGTGATATTGTGTCAACCCACGCAGGTTATCTTCCACCTGCGTTAAGTTCCCCGAGCGGTTGTACTGATAACGGCGGAACAACGTCTGTTGCTGAGCCTGACTGACCCGATGCTCGGTCAGGCGACCGGTTTCATCATACTGAAAATGACTGCTCAGCGCCCCCTGCGTCCGGCGGGTTTCCAGACCACTGACCTGATATTGGTGTTGTGTCAGGCAGTGACCGTTCAGATTGACCTGATGCAGCCGCCCGTGTTGGAAGTCATAGTCAAGCTGCTGCCCGTCCGGCAGTAACTGAGCCGTGATGTGGCCCAGCGCATCATAACGATAACCGGTGGTTGCCCACCCCTGATGCTCGGTAGTCAACCGGCCCAGCACATCATAGGCATACGCCAGCGGCCAACGGCCGTCATCCACCCCGGTCAGATTGCCGAGTAAGTCATAGCTGTACTGAATTGTCGATTCATCCGGCAGGGTTTTCTCAATCAGCTTGCCCTGTGCGTCATACGCGTAACGGGTCGTCAGCTCGGTGCCTTCACTGCCGATTTCTGTTTTTGCCGTCAGTTGCGTGTGCGCGTCATATTCATAGACAAACTGACGCCCGTCAAAGGTCACTTCCCGCTGGACATGGCCGGTCGGCGTGTAGTCTATCTGATAGCGCTCACCGCGCTCATTGATAATGGCACTGACAAAGTGGAACGGGTTGTCATAACGATACTGGACCGTACTGCCGTCCGGGTTGGTCTTCTGCGTCACCAGATGCAGCGGGAACTCATAATCGTAGGTAGTGGCTCTGCCCTGCTCATCGGTGAACTTGGTGACCTTGTTATAGGCGTTGTATTCATAAAAGCGGGTCTGCCCGCCCGGCAATACCTGTTTGGTCAACCGCCCGCTGCGGTCATAGGAGAGCTCTGTAACGCCCTGACTGTCATGACGCAGCCGCAACCGCCCCAGAATATCGTAGCGGTAACGAATCACTTCCCCCTGCGGGGTGGTCTCATCGACCAGATGACCGTTGCGGCTCCAGGTCAGTTGGTGAATGTCACCATCCGGATAAGTGATTTTCTCAATCAGGCCGTGGTCGTTGTAATCGTAAGTGGTGGTATGACCGAGCGGGTCGGTCTGCTCGGTGATATGACCCCAGCGGTCATGTCGGTAACGCCACACGGCTTTGTCCTGCTGCACCTGAGTCAGCAAGCCGTTCCGGTATGAAAAATGGGTTGTCAGTCCGTTCGGCGCAATTTTAGCGACCAACTCACCGGCATCGTTGTACACCGATTCGGTGACATTGCCGAGCGCATCAGTCTCTTTAGTCAGCCGCCCTTTGTCATCATAGGCCTTGAGGTACTCCCCGCCGCTGCCGTCCACTTCTTTAATCAGCCGCGCGTTTTCATCATGCTGGTAAACTTGCTGCGAGCCGTCGCTGTTGGTCAGCGTCACCGTCCCGGCCTCTTCATCCCAGTCATAGCGGGTATCGACCTGCGTCAGGTTACTGTACTGGCGCACCGCCCGAACATCCTTCCCTTCGCCCTGCCATTCCCAGCGGAACACCGCCCCACCGGCCAGCTCGCGCGACTGAATCACATGTTGGGCATCGTAGGTATATTGTTTGAGAGAGGATTTTAATGATTAAAAAGGTGGTAACTCATTCATACCCCTTTTCCCTTTAGAGCAACTAATCACGCTACACCTAGTTATCTATATTTGACCAAATTCCCCTAATGCATCAATATGATTATCCATATGACACGCTTCTATCAACTGATTCAGTAGCTATTCAAAGTGTTAAACGACAGGAGGTAGCTTGTTAGACTTTAAACGTGTGGAAATGTATTTTTATACTGTCTTTGCTTTAATTTTGGCAATGAAGCTGGGGATTACATTTGAATCTCTGTCACTCAACCTCGGCGTAGTAACTATTAATAATGTCACGGTGCCTAAAGTAGAGCTGATTACTCAATTAGTAGCGATTATCCTTGGCTTTGCGTGTTGTATTTTTAACTGGAAAGTACTTAAAAATGAACAGAAAAAGATATCGCAGTCACACTCTAGACTAATTTATTATGTTAATCACAAACTTCAAGAAACAACTGGCAACAAAAGAGATCGTGTATCAAAAGCGATTTTACTAGGCTGGTCACACCCTACAGTTAATACAGGGACTTGGACATCATATCGTTCAGCAAGAAAAAAGGTAGTAGTTCAAACTCCTTTGGAATTACTAATCGCAGTAAAATTTGAATCTTCATTTTTAGCTTTAGTCAAAACGATATTTTGTTGGCTACTTCCTTTTTTTACTACGATTGCACTGATTGTTGTCATTTATCAAAACGTTATACGAATGTAGGCAGTCTAGAAATAAAAATAAACGGATAAATATCGAAATTGACCTTCTTTTGAGAATTGCATAAGGGGAATAAAATGGATGTAAATGAGCTTAGAGAGATGCTCATCAAGTATAATGATCTTAGAAATACTGATGAAGTCTATACGTTTTATTATGATGAAACGAATAACATCCGAAAGCTATATTTAAAAGATTCTGGTTTTAATGTTAACAAGACGGATAATTTCATTCTTGCAGGCATACTGCACAAAGGGTTCAGCACTGGCAGTGATTATTCAACTCTATTTAAAATGCTTAATCTTCAAAAAAGTGCTCAGGAGCTAAAGCTCAAGCATATTGCTAAGGGTGATTTTTTGGATATGCTTAAATCTGATAAGCTTTTAATTATTCTAAACTGGCTCATCGAAAACAAATTCTACATTCATTATTTTAATCTTAATATCATATACTGGTCTATTATTGACATTATTGATTCTATTATTGGTGAGTTAGATCATCCTTTTTATATCATGAATCACATGTCACTTAAAAGCGATTTTTATGAACTTGCCAATAGCAATTCTGATGTTTTTCTGAATGCTCTACATGAGTTTAACTATCCAGATATTCCAGAAGAAAAAGCTCATGAGTTTTGCTTATGGCTTATCGATTTTACATGCATACACAGTTGTATGCTGTCTAATTTTCGAGCGAATGTGCTCGAAAATTTGGTTAAAGAATCTCTGAGAATCGAAAGTCTACCGTTCATATCGGGATTTCATGGTCGAGTACTGATCGATAGCTTTATGGTATTTTATTTAAGAAATCTGTATATATTTAAAAATTCCATTCACATATTTGATGAAGAAAAAAGCATTCAGGATGACGTTAAAGATTTCCCGTTAACTGATAATGGCATGCCAATACATAATCATGAATTCGTTACATCCCACAACTCAGAGGCTGTTCAACTATCTGATATTATAGCAGGCTTTTTAGGTAAGTATTTTTCTTACTTAAAAGATGTAAATGACGAGCAATTAGTGCTTGATAAGGCAGGCTTAACTAGCAAGCAATTTAAGACGCTTTCTGCGTTAAAACACATTATTGATGTTTCAGACGATGTTAGCAGAGGATTTTTTAATGTAGTTAGCAGCGAGGGAGAGCAACGAAGAAATAACCATTTTTTACATGGTGTAAATTTGTAAGGGTTAAAGTCTGCTTTTGTCACGAAACAGAGTGTCAGGTTTGGTTTAGCTCTAAAATGAAAGTGTTAGATAGAGTTGTGATCTGCACCTTTGATACTGGACATAAAGCTAACGACTTTCCAAACTTGTAGTTATCCATAAATTGCTAATTTAGGAAAGCCGCTGACAAACATCTGTCCAATTCCTTTTTAAAACTGTACTCAAATTCGCTGAAACGCTCATCGGCTGATTATTTTGAGAACCTACACCCAAAATCTCATACTTTTTTAATACTTTTATTTTCCCAAAAACAGATAACCTACGCTCTGCACTGGCAAAATCCGGTGCTGGGATTAGGAACCCCGCATTCTGTTCGCATACACGTAAAAATCTGCTCTTTGCTAGATTTTTACGTTGGGCTTTGGCACACTTCCACTTTGGTGAGCTAGGCTAGGGCGCTTCGGCGCACCGTGTATTGCGAGCGGTTGTTCCTAACCTTGTCTAGTTCACCACCTAAAGATTAGGAACCTTTGCGTGGTGGTTTGAATTTCATCGCAAACAGAGGTTATAACCTATGTACGAAACCATCCCTTACGATCACCAATTCGCCCAAAAAGCCCGCGAATATCTGCGCCAGTTAGAAGAAATATTTGAAGCCGAACAGCGGCACAATAGTCAAGAGCTGCGCAATGTGCTGCTGTATCTGAATAATCTGATTACCACCCATTACGTGCGCTATCATGAAGAGCCGGATGAATCAGATTTGGTGTGATGATTGATTGGTTGATTTAGTTTTCGAGCCGCGGTTGCGGCTCGTTATATTGAACATCATTGATCTCACGATACCTGCACATAATCCTGCAGTACCGAGCGAACTTCTTCACTTTCCCACTGATAACCGGCTGCATATAACGCCCTGACCCGTTGGTTGGCTTCTTGGAGTTCAGCACTCATCGGTTGCCACTCAGATTCGGGGAGTGGCTGACACCAGTTGACCACTTCTTCTCGGTTCATCATCTGTGCTGGTAGCACATCTAAATCACGCTCCAGATACCTGTGTGCCCAGTAGCGTAACGTCACAATATTCCACAGCCGCCATAAAGGATAAAACAGCGGATTTTTTCGGCGCATCTCCTGCATCTTCTGCCGATAAGCCGCCCGGGTATAATCTGCCGTTTCAGTTTGCAGTTTGGCAGCGGCTGTCTGTTCAATCCCTTGTGCACCGTGCTCCATATAATCACGGATCAACTCAAACAGAGACAAACCTTCTTCTTTTGAATACACCGGTAAACTGATCAAATACTTTTTATCCGTCTCGCCCGGCAAAGGGCAGATAAAATTCAGCGTATACATCGTCCGTAAACCGATATAACTGACGGCACTTAAGTGATGGAGTTCAACCGCCACTTGCTCCCACGGCACACCGATAAATTGTTGTTGCTCGGTTTGACGAGGCTGCGCTCTTAACTGACGAAAATAAGTGAACCAAGGTTTGAGGGGGATATATATTAGTAATGCACCTCCTAACAAAAAAATAATACCGGTTATCAACCAAGCGGTGGAAAGTTCCCTTTCAGCAAAAAATAATCCCCACCCTGCAGAAAATAAAGCAAATCCAGCAAACCCAGATAAGAGGGTGAGATCTGACATACCTTCGCTATAACCTTTGCTTGTTATATTACCAAAAAAAGAAGGTCGAATAAGGCCAGCTGATTTGACTCTTGAGATTAACAATTCTCGCTTCTGAGGATGAAAAATTACTGGTATATTTTTACAAGCACTATCAGCAGAATCTTTAAACTGTAAATAAATCCCTCCCCCCACAAATAAGGTAAACAAGACCGGAACTGGTAAAATAGGTAATAAAAAATACATCAATCCAAAGATCCAAAAACCAGTGATAAAACCGAGAGCCAATAATACGATGAGCAGCAACATCTGTATCAAGCCTGGAGCAGCATTAACACTACGTAATTCCAATAATCCATGTTGATTGACCGAAATGGATTTGGTTACAGCAATCGGCTGACGATTATTAGTGACCGGCAAGGGCGATAACGCCAGCTTCTCTATACCGTTAATTTTGACTTTCTGCCCACAGGACATCATCGGAGTATTTTCAGATTGGGCTAACTCACTCATCATTTCACATCAGATAACCAGTTTTCGAGCCGCGATTGCGGCTCGTTATATTGAACATCATTGATCTCACGATACCTGCACATAATCCTGCAGTACCGAGCGAACTTCTTCACTTTCCCACAGATAACCGGCAGCATATAACGCCCTGACCCGTTGGTTGGCTTCTTGGAGTTCAGCACTCATCGGTTGCCACTCAGATTCGGGGAGTGGCTGACACCAGTTGACCACTTCTTCTCGGTTCATCATCTGTGCTGGTAGCACATCTAAATCACGCTCCAGATACCAGTGTGCCCAGTAGCGTAACGTCACAATATTCCACAGCCGCCATAGAGGATAAAACAGCGGATTTTTTCGGCGCATCTCCTGCATCTTCTGCCGATAAGCCGCCCGGGTATAATCTGCCGTTTCAGTTTGCAGTTTGGCAGCGGCTGTCTGTTCAATCCCTTGTGCACCGTGCTCCATATAATCACGGATCAACTCAAACAATGACAAACCTTCTTCTTTTGAATACACCGGTAAACTGATCAAATACTTTTTATCCGTCTCGCCCGGCAAAGGGCAGATAAAATTCAGCGTATACATCGTCCGTAAACCGATATAACTGACGGCACTTAAGTGATGGAGTTCAACCGCCACTTGCTCCCACGGCACACCGATAAATTGTTGTTGCTCGGTTTGACGAGGCTGCGCTCTTAACTGACGAAAATAAGTGAACCAAGGTTTGAGGGGGATGTAGAGGCAGCAAATACCAATAAGTATAAAGGATATTGTCAAAGGCAATCCTTCATCATATTTTGAATCAACAATATGACCAACAGCTCTAGCCCAACCAAGTGAAAAAATAATAGCCCCTGAGAAACCAGCTAAAATTACTCTATCTGATATACCTTTATTAAAACTATCTCCGTTCATTGAGCCAAACAGTGAAGGGCGATTTACCTTGTTACTATTTTCTCTAGAAATCAGTAACTGCTGCCTTTGCGGATGAAAAAAAACAGGTAGATTTCTACGAGCATTCTCTTTTCCATCCTTATGGTCAAAGTATAGTGTTCCACCTAGAAACAAACTAAAAAATAAGGGCATCGGTAGAAAAAACAAAAGCATCTTGCTCATGATAAACCAAACAAAAATAATGCTTACTGCTAAAAAGACTCCCCCACAGAGCATGAGTTTAGCCGCACCAATATTTGCATTAACCCGACGAACTTCTAGCAATTTTTTTTTATTAATCGCCACGAATTTTGTTACAGCAATAGGTTGTCTATTATTAGTAATCGGCAATGGGGCCAGTGCTAGTTTCTCTATGCCATTAACTTTAACTTCTTGCCCACAGGACATCATAGAAATTGTTTCCGATTGGGCTATAGATTCACTCATCATTTCACATCAGATAACCAGTTTTCGAGCTGCGGTTGCGGCTCGTTATATTGAACATCATTGATCTCACGATACCTGCACATAATCCTGCAGTACCGAGCGAACTTCTTCACTTTCCCACTGATAACCGACAGCATATAACGCTCTGACCCGTTGGTTGGCTTCTTGGAGTTCAGCACTCATCGGTTGCCACTCAGATTCGGGGAGTGGCTGACACCAGTTGACCACTTCTTCTCGGTTCATCATCTGTGCTGGTAGCACATCTAAATCACGCTCCAGATACCAGTGTGCCCAGTAGCGTAACGTCACAATATTCCACAGCCGCCATAGAGGATAAAACAGCGGATTTTTTCGGCGCATCTCCTGCATCTTCTGCCGATAAGCCGCCCGGGTATAATCTGCCGTTTCAGTTTGCAGTTTGGCAGCGGCTGTCTGTTCAATCCCTTGTGCACCGTGCTCCATATAATCACGGATCAACTCAAACAATGACAAACCTTCTTCTTTTGAATACACCGGTAAACTGATCAAATACTTTTTATCCGTCTCGCCCGGCAAAGGGCAGATAAAATTCAGCGTATACATCGTCCGTAAACCAATATAACTGACGGCACTTAAGTGATGGAGTTCAACCGCCACTTGCTCCCACGGCACACCGATAAATTGTTGTTGCTCGGTTTGACGAGGCTGCGCTCTTAACTGACGAAAATAAGTGAACCAAGGTTTGAGAGGAAAGTAGAGGAGAAAAGTCCCAGATAAAATTAAAATAGTTCCAGTAATAAACCAAAATATTTGATTTTCACGAAGCCACATAGTCCACCCTAAAGAGATAAGAATAGCCCCCAAAAACCCAGACAATATAACTTTATCTGGCATTCCCTGACTATATCCTTCACTGGTGAATGCTCCAAATAAAGAAGGTCGAATTAGTCCACCACCACTTATCCACGAAAAAAAAACACCTCTTCGTTGGGGGTTAAATATTGCTGGTAGAGTTCTTCTAGCAGATTTCATTCCATCTATGTAATCAAAATACAAACTCCCACCTAATAAAAGAGTAGATAATATTAATAAGGGTAAGAAGACCAAAAGCATTTTACTGAAAATAAACCAAGAAGATACAATAACTCCCATTAAAAATATTCGACTAAAAAATAATAATTTTACCACTCCAATACTAGAGTTAACACTGCGTAATGCCAATAAGCCATGTTGATTCACCGAAATAAACTTGGTTATAGCAATCGGTTGACGATTATTCGTGACCGGCAAAGGAGATAACGCCAGTTTCTCTATGCCGTTAATTTTGACTTTCTGCCCACAGGACATCATCGGAGTATTTTCAGATTGGGCTAACTCATTCATAATTTTAACTCCATGCAACCAGATGTGAGCCCGAAGGGGTATCGATTTCTTCCTGACTGAGGCTGAGCACATTATGGTCGGTAAACGGTATATACACTGCCTGATTCATATGAAAATCCCAGTTTTTCCGATACCATTTGTTTTCACCACTCCGCAGCGATACACAGCACCGAATTTGATTGATATATCTTTCATTTAACCAGTCACTGCGAACAAAAAAAGTCATTTCACACCCCCCATTCATCGGTAGTAGCGTCGCATCCACTTTCAGTTGCGCCAGCACATCAACCCACTCCCCCCGGAATCTGCGTCTCGGATCGCGGCAAAATGCTTTCAGTTCCAGTTTACAGTTTTCAGTTGTCGGTAGCACAATCTGAGGCAGAAAAATTTTCAACTGCACTTCGGTCTCAACAGATTGCTTATCAGTGTAGGTATTATTGATGACCTCATAGCTGGCTCCCGGCTCGAACGATTGCGGTGCCAAGACTTCATAATGGTTGGTCAGTGACCAGCCTTGATCATCGTTACCCCAAGCGGTGTCATCCGCCCAATCAACCAGTGGCGGCCACTTGTAGTACTGCCACAACTTATCGAGCACAAAAAACGCCACCCACAAATAGACATTTAGACGAATAAACTTTGCCGCAACAGCCAATGTCTCTGTAACAGCAGCTTCAGCTGTTACTACTACCCCAGCAGCAGTTTTAGCGCCTGTATAGAATCGGAAACTTGTAGAAATGTATTTAACTGCTTCAAGACTACCAACGACAGCACCTCCAAAACTAACAAGGGCACGTGTAACAGATATATATAATTGTGTTGATGATTTAGACCAAGAGTTATAAGCATCCATACTCGCATTCCACGTCCGAACCCCCATTCCAATTGCACCCATTGCGGTGACAATCGGTGTACTGTAAACCGACCATGTTGCCAGACGTGCCAGTGTTGCTTTTTGTAGCGTTTCGTCACCCACTTTCAAAGAGGCATTGAGCCACGCGGTATAAATCGTACCGGCAGAAGAAATAACGGCCGCGGTTGCGGTAATCCCAGCCTCCGCAAAAGTGAGTAATTCTCCTTCTTGGGGGTCATCATCGGTCAGAGCTTCCCACGCGTGCCAAGCACTCCAGACGTACATATACGTCAGTAGGAAAGCAATACCATTCTTGGCGATTTTGCCGGCATCGGGTTTGCCTTCCGCCATAAGCATTTCCCGAACCGTTCCTCGGGCATTGATGCTTTTAACCATCTGCTTGGCTTCATCCATCACCTGAGACATCGGATAGCTACCACTCTTTTTGATGCCGAGGCTCACTTCTGGGCCGGAGTGACTCATAATTTCATTATATTTTGACCTGAACTGACCTAGTAAACGAGTCTTAGTACCCTTTGCTGCCCGCAACTCACGAACATACTGAGCCCTGGCAGCCTGACGAGCTGATTTTGACATTTGCAAAATGCCATCATTACGACCTTTAATAGTTTTGATCGTCTGCTCTGTCTGTTTGAGATTTTTATTGACCTGTTCAAGTTCCTGATGCAGCGACTGAAGCTTATTGGCTGCTTGTTGATCCGGAATATGCCACTGAACATCATTCATTTTAAAGTTCAGATTCAGCAGTTGTTTTGTACCCTTACTCAGCTTATCCAGATTATTACTCAAACGCTGAGTAAAGTTCATTTCGCCACTCGGTGCCTGTAATGCTGCAGTCATCGATACAACAAATACTTCATTCTTCAAAGATAAACTCTGAACAACCCGTGCCTTTAGATCATCATCAAGGATCGGATTCAGATGATTCAGGTTATTGGCTGTCTGGACTTTATCATTAAATGATTCAACCCCTTTCAGAGCATCCCCGATACTGACAAATTTTTTCCTGATATTAAGTGCATCTTTTACCGAAACAAACGTGGTATCAGCGGAAATATCGTCGTAAACTGACAGCGGAAAATCATCCGTACCCGCATAATATTCCAGTAACCACGCATCATCGTTGTTTTTAAAAAAAGCAGTCAGAATATCTTCATAATCCAGCTTAATTTTGAAATGTTCTTTATTTTCCGGTGAAATATAAGCAGCCAGCAGAGACCACTTGGGCGCAATGCCTTTCACATAAGGATTCAGACGTTCTAAATTCTCTGAAACAGTGACTTTGTAATCATCCCACTTTTTCACGAAATCGGTCATCTCATCATAATGGATTACCGTTTTGATGCCGTCTTTGCCAAAGGCTCCACCCTCAATCAATTGCTTGTATTCAGCGGCGCACTTTTCCAGCGTGCTTTTCGCCGTGTCATAAGCAATGCTGTAATCCTCAGCCAGTTTCTTTGCCATTGCATTCGCTTTATCATTGACACTATGACCAACATTGATCGTGAGGCTTGACGTTGATGAAACTTCCCAATGGTACTCGCTCGGATCATTTAAAATTTCGATATGTTTTTCTAACCGTGCCAGCAGGGATTTCCTTTGCTCATTATCAGAGACACTAATCCCCAATGAATCCAGTAGTGAATCAAATCGCCCAGCTAAGAACTGATCGACCTGCATCAGGTTATTCAATAACTGCGCAACTTCATAGCGATCACAGTTACGGTGCCCGTCTACTTCTTTTTCATACCAAGTTTTATATTGGGTCTTTAAATCGTTTTGCCGTTCAGCGGCTTCGACAAGATCGGCACAAATATCATTAATCAACAAGACGGCACTGTCTTTTTCATATGCGGGTAATACCGAAGACTGTACCGGTGACTGAACTTCCGGCTGAAAAATTAAATTGGATAGCCACAAATACTTACCTAAATCATACTGACCACTAGACTCTGTTTTTTGTGTCGAAAAATCGATACAGCCCGGAATTTTCTCTGTTGGCATCAAACCCTTTGTCCCATCAATTGGGTCAACATCGCCCAACAAGACCCGATTCATCAGTTCAGACTGGTCGTTGCTTGCTCCAAGCAAAATCTCTGCTCGCTCCGGTGTCATCGCAACTGGCATAAATAGACTGTGTAAAATCCCTCGCCGAGGCACGATGATCGACTTAAGGTCGCTGCTCTGAAATGCTTCCGTTCCTTTTTCAAAATAACGTCCAGTCAAGCTTTGATCATTTTTTACTTCAAATTCATATAACGTCTCTTTATCTTCACTGTGGATGATATAGAGAAAACCGGGATTCAGCGGACGAAACCCTTGGGGCACACCTCCGTCTCGATACAAACTGGCATTGAGGTTTTCAGGGACTATTTCCCCTTCCTCACTCATGGCATAACGCATCGGAACCAGTTGGATCATTGGATTCATATACGGGCAGGCTCCCGTAAGGCTACCAGTATCCTCTGTCGATTGGGATGCGGCGGCATTATTCGCTAATAAGATATGTTCCGTCATGTTGACCTCAACAAATATAGTCTGCTACGCGATGCGTCAGATTGGGTTGATAATTGGCAAGTTGCAGGGCAGCGGTTTTTATTCGCTGCTGTGGGATTTGCGGACTGGGCTCGGTAAGTAAAGTGGCAACTTCCGGATACATTGCTTTATCCAGACAAGCCTCTCCGAGGTGGCACCAGATATTGGCAAAATAAAAAATTGACTGCGGACTCTCAAACCCCAATGACATCGATTTTTGATACAAAAAACGAGCGAAATCCTCACGGGTTTCACCCAGCGGTAATAAATGTGGAAAATAAGACTGAATATGCTGATGCAGTTGATGGATAAAATGTTCAATTTTCAGCGCAAACAAAACATCCAGATGCGCTTGAGTCATCACAAATGGTGACTGCTGCCAGATTTCTCTATCTACAGTTTCTTCCGTCTGAAAATTTTCCCAGCATGCCTCTTTTCGATGCCAACACCAAATTCGACGACAAGGACCGAAAAGCCGTTTCTTCTCTAAGCTATGCTCTGTTTTCTGAAAAGCAGCAAAAATGCGCGGATCATACAGACGAAAAATCATCGGTTCCGAACTTTCCGGAGATAAAGCGAAAAGCTGAGCCTGCCAGTACCGAAACAGGTCATCAAATCCAGCGTCAGATTCAAGGATCAGGCACCCGTCTTTGTTCTCATCACTGGCCAATAATTCAGCAAAAGGGGTCAGTGATGAGACTTGAACTAAAAGAGGGGAAACTTCCATAACATCTTGTAACCGGGTTCCAGCATACAGCGGCATCACTTGGTCAGCAGCATCAAGCAAAGCAATCCGTTTCGCCAGCGCATCAATTTGAGCCCCGTCCAGCAACAGATAGAGCGGCTGTGTGGTTTCTATTGCAGGTAACATCAAATTATGCCTCTTGCATTTCTTCACAGATTTGGCAAAGCCCCTGAACATTCGCTGCAGCAGATTTTAATGCAGCAACTTGCTTCATCGGAGATATTTCCGCGATTGGCTGAATGTCTTCCAGCTCTCCGGGCAACAACGCGGCTTTACCGCCATAAGCGACCGCACTGCCAGCGCTGCCGCCGGCGTTGAGGTTAATCGCAGCACCGGACAGGTTGACACTGCCGCTGTCGATGCTGATAAAGCTGCCACCGGCCGATAAGGTCAGCCCCGAGCCGGCTTCAGCTACAATCTTCGCCCCGCTTTTGAGGGTGATGGCGCTGCCGGTTTCGACCGCGGTCAGGCTGCCGATTTGCTGCTGTAAATCACCGCCGATGTCATGGCTCTGATCTTGGGTGATTTTGATCCGTTGCTCGCCGTCTACGGTCAGATGGTCGTTCATCTTGATGTGTTCATACCGGTCGTTCTCGACCGTTAAATGGCTGTCGTGACGGATCAGTGTGGTCGCATCATGTTCAATCAGGGCTTCGGTGTCTTTCTGCGCATGGAGATAGACTTGTTCGCTTTCGGCCTGATCTTCAAAACTCAGCTCGTTAAAACCCTGCCCTTGGTGGGTTTCGGTCCGCAGCACGGTTTTGGTTTTGTTCGCCGGTAAAGGATAAGGCGGGACATGGCTGGCATTGAATGCCCGTCCGGTGATGAGCGGTTGATCCGGATCGCCTTCCAGAAAATCAACAATCACTTCGTGACCGATGCGCGGCACGGCCACCATGCCGTACTGACTGCCCGCCCACTGCTGTGACACCCGCACCCAGCACGAGCTCAGCTCATCGCCGTTGCTTTCGCGATCCCACGGGAAATGCAGCTTGACGCGGCCATGCTCGTCACAGTAGATCTCTTCTCCGGCCGGGCCGACCACCGTGGCGATCATCGTGCCGTCGACCCGCGGTTTATGCGTGACGGGTGATAGCCATAAGTTATCACCGGGAATGGCGGTAAACTGGTTGGCATACGTGGTGGCACCACTGCCACCAGATTCTTCCAGCGCCTGGGGCTGACTGCCTTGATGCGCGACCTGTACCAGCAGCCAGTTCTGATTCATCGCCGTGTCGAGGTGGTCGCTGAGGTCAAACCGCACCCCGGCCTGAAGCATCGCCTGATTACTTTTGCCGCTAGCAGTATGTGCATTGCATCGCAGCGCATCGAGGCGGATTTGGCTGAACGCTTTGCCGCTGGCATCGTCTTTGTAACGCCCCGGTGCGTCATAATATTCATAATTCGGCAACTGATAGTCTAAATCACTGGCTTCAACCGACTGTTTAAAACTGTAGGTCGGCTTTTTAAAGCTGTAATCCTGCATCCACACCGAGCTGACTTCAGACTGCTTGCGCGCAGTCATCGCCGACACATACGGGGTCTCAGACACGCCGCCGGACAATACGTTATACGGCACCGTGCCACCAAGACGGGTAAAGCCTTCCGAATTGTCGGTCACCACCAGCGTGTGTTTGTCTGCTTCGTGAGCAAAGTAGTACATCAGCCCTTCTTCAGCGGCGAGGCGGTGGAAGAAATCTAAATCGGTTTCGCGGTATTGCACGCAGAATTCACGCGGGAGACATTCGCGCTTGGTGGAAAAGGCATAGTCGGTGATGTTCATTTCCTGTAACAGCACCGAGAGAATTTGCGGGACACTTTTCTGTTGGAAAATCCGGCTGTTGTGGCGCAGTGAAAGTCGTTCGAACGACGGCACCAGCGTCAGGGAATAAAAGGTGTGGTGATGGCCGGTATCGCCACGGCTAAAATTGCGGATGATGCCATGCACTTTCTGCACCACCTGCCCGTTGCGCAGCACTTCAAGCAGCGCGGTGGTATCGACCAGTTGCTCAAAGCTCAAATCACTGTTGCGACTGGCGAGTTCGAGATGATAACGATAGCCATAAACCGGATGCCCGCTGGCGTCCACCGATGCTGAAACAGATTCAAATCCCTGATAGTCACGAACCACCAATGACGCATCATTGACCCCATTGATCGTGAGCCTGAAACCTAACGTTGCCATGAAGAAAACCTTTGATGTTTGATTTGAGAGTGTCGATGTTTTGTTCTAATTTGCGTCGCCACGGCTGATTGATCTCCAAATAAACCCGCCAAGCGCGCGATGATGATTTATTCAACAACTTGCTATTGTATTCAATTTAATTTACCGAGTTCAGCCTTTATCAGTTCACTTTCATTACCAGATGCATTTTATTGAATGCATCTCTCATTTTTGGTGTGAAACAGGGAGTGAATGAGTAACCAGAAAATGAATCATGAGGAGACGAATAACAGTAAAAAGGCCTCTGACGAGGCCTTGAATCGGTGAAGCGACTAACTAACGAGAAGCGTAATACTGGCGACTCCAACAAATAATATTTTCGACATCCGGCAAGAGAATACCATCATCTTCAATGCGATCGATGGTTTCCCAGAAAGCGCACAACGCACGTTCATCGGCCTGATTTAACCAAGCCTTGATCTGTCCTTTGAGTTCATCACTATCCGTGTGGACTTGATTGGCTGTATTTTGGTGACTGGCCGAAATTCCGAATTTCCCCATCATAAAAGTGAAATCCTCCATATCGACCAATTCGGCATACATCATCATTTCTCTCCTTGATATTGAATGATTCAGGGTTCGCGTCTAAACCCTGATTTCTGAACTCATTAAGGCGCGTTCATCCTTATATCGCGTCAATTTATATTGGTGAGTGTCAATATAAATGTTTCTCTGTTGCTAGCCCCCGGTACAGACTCCAACACATCAAAATCAGTACCAGTGTAAATGGTAGCCCAGTGGTGATTGCACCGGCTTGCAGGGCTGTCAGAGCCTGATCCCCTCCGCCCAACAACAAGGCAATCGCAATCACCCCTTCCAATGATGCCCATAATACTCGCTGTGCTGTCGGGACATCGGTTTTACCGCCAGCAGTAATGCTATCGATCACCAACGACCCGGAATCCGAGGATGTGACGAAAAACAGCAGAACCAACAGAATACCAAGTGTAGAGAGTAAAAATGCCATCGGCAAATGATCAAACATCTGGAACATTGCTTTAGAAACGTCACTGATCCCGTTCGCAAGCTCTCCCACACCATGGGTGACTTGCTCAAGAGCGGTTCCTCCCATGACACTCATCCATAAAACCGTAACCAGTGTCGGGATCAGTAATACCGCTGTCACGAATTCACGCACGGTGCGTCCTTTGGAAACCTGTGCGATAAACATGCCGACAAACGGAGACCACGATACCCACCATGCCCAGTAGAACACGGTCCAGCCATGGAACCATTCGGTGTCTTGCCGCCCCATCCAGTTCGATAATGGCATAAAGTTTTCGACATACCCTTTGGCAATGGTGCCGACCGTCTGGAAAATCGACAGTGTCGGGCCGACAACAATCACCAGTGCAATCAGACTGCCCGCCATCAGCATATTGATATTGCTCAGGATTTTTACCCCACCGTCCAGTCCGCGGGAGACGGAAATAATCGCGATCAAGGTGACGACGACAATAAATGCAATCTGCGTGCCGAGACCATTACTAATCCCAAAGAGGTGACTGAGACCGCCAGCCGCTTGCTGTGCACCAAACCCTAAAGAGGTTGCCAGGCCAAAAATAGTCGCCAGCACAGCAAGAATATCGATGATGTTACCCAGGGTGCCCCAGCAACGTTTGCCGAAAATAGGATAAAAGACGGAGCGAATCGTCAGTGGCAGCCCTTTGTTATAAGCAAAAAATGCCAATGCCAGACCAACCACTGCATAGATAGCCCACGGGTGTAATCCCCAGTGATACATGGTTGCACTGAGCGCCAATGCCCGACCATCTTCGGTACGCGGTGCCACATTCAATGGCGTACCGTACCAATCCGTATAGTAAGCAACGGGCTCGGCAACACTCCAGAACATCAAGCCGATACCCATTCCGGCAGCAAATAGCATACTAAACCAAGATAGGGTTGAAAATTCCGGGGTAGCATCAACGCCACCAAGCCGGATTTTGCCGACGGGTAAAACCAGCAATACCAAACAAAAGAGCACAAACAGATTACAACCTGCCATAAATAACCAGTCAAAGTGACCAATTGACCAGCTACGTGCTTGTGTCAGTACCGTTTTTGCGCCTTCAGGAAAAATCAAAGTGAGAATAATAAATAACAGTATCAAACCCACGCTAATCCCAAATACAGGGTTGTGAATGTCCAACCCCCAAATCTTAACGTTATCCTGCCCGGCACAATAATCAGTATCATACTGAATCCGTGATACGGGTTTGCGACGTTTTGGAGAATCTATAGTCGTTTTCATGCGATCCCTCATCAATACCATCTGTCACAAGATGTACAGACGTTCGCTTTTCATCCGGTGAATTCCTGTTACCGGAATACGCTTGTTATTTTTGACGAATGACGCCTTCTTCAAGCAATACATCAAACACCGCCTTAGCCATCTCGCTGACTGGCTGATCTTTCATGACCTGCCCACCTGAAGACGTCGTTTTTGCAGTTGCAGCCTTGAACCGATCGGCTGCCGTTTTGGCTTTCACCACTTTCAAACGTTTTACTTTCGCTTTCGCGGGGGTTTCCTCCCAATTCATCCACTCATGATCGAGTGTCATACTATCGACCTTACTCACGTCAATTTGCGTACGGCGGGCAATGCCGAAAGCACTTTGCCTTGGCTGGGGTGCCGCCATATCGACGCTGGCAACAAAAGGTAGAGAAACGCTCAAAGCACGTCTCTGCCCGCGAGGCAAAGCCTGAAGCACTTTCGCCTGTCCGTTTTCAATCGAAAGAATTTCTGCAATCCCGACGACCACCGGACATTGAAGCTTTTGAGCGAGAAAAAAAGGTAATAATCCTGACGATTCGCCACTTTCAGCGCGTGTCCCGGTCAGGACAATGTCTGGCATCTCTTGTTGCAGATACTGGGCTAATGTCTCCACGGCATCCGCCTGTGCTTCCTGTGCCAGAACACGAATACGGGATAACCCCATACCACTGTAATAACCAAGGGCCGGATGCGCCGGATCACCGGCATGAATCACTTCCAGTTCGCTGTCAGGCAGATTGAGTGCCAGCTCTACCGCTCTGGAATCGGTCATCGCCCGACGCGGACGGCCAGAGTCAGGATGGGCACCAATCGAGACCAGGGTTTTAACAACGAATGATTTGGTTAAACTAGGCTGCATCCTTGAGTTCCTCTTTCTGGTGATTCTCGATCAGTGAAACCAACGCTGCCAGCAACTCATGACTGTCAGCAATCACACTCAAATCAGCGCGTTTCACCATGTCACATCCGGGATCGGTATTGACGGCAATCACTTTGTCGCATCCGCCAATGCCTTGCAGATGCTGAATTGCACCACTAATCCCCACTGCAATATAAACCCGAGCGGTCACCCAAGACCCCGTCGCACCAACCTGTCTGAAACGCGGCATAAATCCATTGTCTACGGCGACACGGCTCGCGCCCTCAGTGGCACCGAGCTCTTGTGCTGCATGGTGGAATAATTCCCAATCATGGATGCCGTTTCCGGCAGAAAGGATAAATTCAGCTTCGGTCAAAGGAACGGACTGCGGATCGATGGCAACCTGCCCCAAATCTGCAATCGTCGGCTGAATTGATGTCGTGGCTTCAAGTGTGACGGCCAGCGCCTCGTGACGGGTTTCATCAATTTGTGGTGCGCACTCTTCTGCCAACAGCAGGCATCGCGGCGTTGCACGTTTGATATCACTCCGTCCACCGGCAGCACGGCAAACGGTCTGTTGCGAATTTACCTGCCACGCTTGGGTCGCGGGGCGTTCACCAATCCGCGCGGTCAGGCGTGCGCCCAGCTCAAATCCACCGGAAATACTGTCCGGGAACAACCAGTGTTTCGGTACATATTGCGCCTCAACCTGTTCGAGTGCGGCGACTTTCTGTTCCGGGCAATATCCGGTATAGATGTCATCGGCAAGATTTAGCAAACGGTCAACACCGGCGGTATCAAACTGAGTTTCACGGTGAGGCCCAAAAACAACCGCCATCACAGCGCCAGCACCAGCGTGCTGCTGAACAAGCTGATGCGCCTGCCCGAGGACATCACGATCATGGCTGCTTAAGCGGCCGCCCGGCATATCCGGTACAACCACAATATAATAGTCAGGCTCGGCAACCGTATGTAACGGCAACTGAACTTCGGCTGAAGCACCCTGAGAACGGACTGAAAATGACGGGGCCCCACTGCCATGCAGACGATCAATTCGCTTGAGGCCGTTCGGACCGATAAAACCGACGCGGTGCGGATAGCGGCGCAGGAGACCGCTCGGGCCTCTTTCCTCTGTCGGCTGCGTAACAAAGCTGTCATGTTGTGGATGAAGCCGGTTACGCATAATCCATTCAATGCGGCGATCACGGCGTACAATTATTTCACTCATCGCTTCCCCCTACACCGTTACGGCCTGAGTATCCGGTGTCCATACACCGGCATCCGCTGAATGGCTTTCACTGGCTTCAACACTTATTTCAAATAATGCTTCAGCAACCAACTCAGCGATATCTTTCACTTCAGGCCTTGGTTCAACCACCCCTTCAAGCATGGCTGTACATTGTTGACACCCGACAGCAACCAGCGCTGCACCGGTTTCACGAATGTCATCCATACGCATATCTGCAATCCGGCGTTCTCCGGGAATATCGGTAATCGGTGCGCCACCACCACCACCGCAGCAGCGAGAGCGGAAACCGGAACGCGCCATCTCACTCACTTCAATGCCCAGCTGTGCCAGAACCGCGCGGGGAGAATCATATTCACCGTTATAACGTCCCAGATAACACGGGTCATGGTAAGTGACCTTGCCGCCCTGATAAGGGCGTAAGTGAATCAGACCTTTCTCAACCAGTTGATTGATAAACGTGGTGTGATGCCAGACCTGATATTGTGGTGATTGCCCTGCCGGATAAAGATCCGGATACTCGTTTTTCAGACAGTGGAATGCATGTGGATCGGTCGTGACGATACAGCTGAATTCATATTTTTCCAGTGTTTCAATGTTGCGGCGAGCCAGACGCTGGAAGGTTGCATCATCCCCTAAGCGGCGGGCGACATCCCCACTGTCCAGCTCTTCGTCACCGAGAATCGCGACATCGATTTTGGCAGCTTTCAGGATCTGCACGAAAGATTTGAGAATCCGCTGACTGCGCATATCAAACGCCCCATCAGAGACCCAGAACAGTACATCCGCTCTTTTGACATCAGACATCAGATTTAGTGACTGATCCGCAGCCCAGTGCGAACGACGCTGTGGTGCATAACCGTTTGGGTTGTCGGTATAGATCAGGTTTTCCAGCACCTCGACACCTTTTTCGGGTGTCTGTCCCTTTTCCAGCGTCAGGAAGCGTCGCATATCAACAATGGCATCGACATGCTCAATCATCATCGGACACTCTTCGACACAGGCCCGGCAAGTGGTACAAGACCACAGCGTTTCTGAGTTCAGTACGCCACCGACAATCGGTTGATGCGGGTCGCCTTTGGCGTGACCGACGTCCTTGCCCGGGTACGGGCTACCGGCATAATGCTGGTCAGTCCCACCGGCCAATCCGACCACCATATCCTGAATCAGTTTTTTCGGGTTCAACGGCTGACCGGCAGCAAATGCCGGGCACATGGCTTCACACTTACCGCACTGAACACAGGCATCAAATCCCAGCAACTGATTCCATTTAAAATCGGATGGGTGCTCAACACCGAGTTTGTCGGCTTCAAGATCAACGGGTTTCAGGCCGGTTGACCGCCCACCGCCAAAACGTTCCGGTCGGCGGTGAAATGCTAAATGCAGCGCGCCGGCAAAGGCATGCTTCATCGGCCCGCCCCAGCCCATCCCGAAAAACATTTCTCCCATGCCCCAGACAATGGCAACCAATAACACGGTGACGATAGCCCAGTGGCTAAATTGTTCTGGTAGTACCCCAGAGACCGGAAGCGTCACAAGAAAGAAACTGACGGAAAACATCAGTAAGCTTTTCGGCAAACGCATCCACGGCCCTTTCGATAGTCTTGCTGGCGGGTTCAAACGACGGCGGAACACAAACAGCGCGCCGGTAAACATCAGCGCCAGAGAAGCCAGTAACAGATAAGAGAGAATGTCTTGAGCAACACCGAAAACGTGCACAGCAAAGATGAGCAGCACTGACAGAACAAAACCACCGGCTGTCGCGACGTGGGTATTGGACATGACTTTATCGCGGGCGACCACATGGTGCAGATCCACCAGATAACGCCGGGGCATTGCCATTAGTCCACCGATGATGGCAACCGGAGACGCCTGTCCCCGCAACCACATGCGGACACGCCGGACCATCCCGAGGACCGCCAGCGTACTGGCGGTCACGACTAAAATGGGAAGCAACCACTCAAGGTTCATAGGCACCTCCTTAGAGATCTTTACACAGACGTAATGCGTCGTAGATCGCAGCGTGGGCGTTACGTTGTGACACACAATCTCCCAAACGCCACAGAATCATGCCCTTGTCATCCGCAGATAACACTGGCTGCGGTGCGGAGGCAAACAGTGCTTCATTATCAACCTGACCTTTATTGATCGAGTCCGCTTTCAGCTCGTAGTACAGCGCTTCATTCGGCCGGACACCGTTTTCAACCACGATCTGATCGACAACGCGCTCTTCTTGCTGGCCGGTATATTCGTTTTCCAGTAATGCAATCAGGTTATCCCCTTCCCGGTAGACTTTTTCGAGCATCAGGTCTGAGGTCATGATGACTTCTTTTTCATACAAACTGCGGTAATACGTCGGGAAGGTGGTCCCACCGATACCGACTCCCGGTTTGATGTCATCAGTCACCAACTCAACCATCGCACCTTTCGACGTCAGGTAATCCGCAGCCGACATGCCGGAGAACTCGCAAATGGTGTCATAAACCAACACATTTTTACCCGGCTCAACGGTTCCGTTGAGAATATCCCAGCTCGAAACAACCAAGCCTTCTTCTGCTCCCCATGCTGGGTTTTGGTCGATAAACGGACGGCCACCGGTCGCCAGAATACAAACATCCGGACTCATTTCACGAACCATGTCTGCACTGGCACTGGTATTAAGAATAATTTCAACCCCTAAACGCTCCAGCTCCATCGCCAGCCAGCGGGTAATCCCGGCCATTTGATCACGCTGTGGTGCTTTCGCGGCAATCGTAATCTGTCCGCCCAGCGCTTCACCTTTTTCGATCAGCGTCACTTGATGGCCACGCTCGGCTGCCACCCTTGCAGCTTCAAGCCCGCCGGGACCACCACCGATGACTAAAACTCTACGGACGGGGCCGGTAGTTTTTTCAATCAGATGCGGCATCCCCATATATTCTCGGGATGTCGCTGCATTTTGGATACAGAGAACGTCTAACCCCATATATTGACGGTCGATGCAGTAGTTTGCCCCGACACACTGGCGGATTTGGTCGGTCTGACCCAGTTTGATTTTGGCAATCAGATGCGGATCCGCGATATGCGCACGGGTCATCCCGACGAAATCGACATAGCCGCCTTCCAGAATACGTTTCGCCTGATTCGGGTCTTTAATGTTCTGTGCGTGAATCACCGGTACAGAAACCACTTCTTTAATCCCGGCTGCCAGATGGAGGAATGGTTCTGGCGGATAACTCATATTCGGAATAACGTTAGCCAGTGTGTTGTGCGTATCACAGCCGGAGCCGACCACACCGAAGTAATCCACCATGTTCGTGGCATCATAGTAAGCGGCAATTTTTTTCATCTCTTCGTGATCAAGGCCGTCCGGATGGAATTCATCACCGGTAATCCGCATCCCGACCACAAAGTCAGGGCCAACCGCTTCACGGACTGCTTTCAGCACTTCCATGCCGAAGCGCATCCGGTTTTCAAACGTTCCGCCCCATTGGTCAGTCCGTTTGTTGACCCGGGGAGACCAGAACTGATCAATCATATGCTGGTGAACTGCGGAAAGCTCAACCCCATCCAGACCACCGTCTTTTGCCCGTACCGCAGCTTTGGCAAAGTCACCCACGATGCGCCAGATCTCTTCTTCTTCAATGGTTTTACAGGTTGCGCGGTGAACCGGTTCACGAATCCCTGACGGTGACATGAGACTCGGCCAGTTTTCACCGTCCCAGCGCGAACGCCGTCCCATATGAGTAATCTGAATCATGATTTTTCCGCCATGCTTATGGACGGCGTCGGCAAGATTCTGGAAATGAGGAATGATTCTGTCTGTTGAAAGATTGACCGAACTCCACCAACTTTGTGGGCTGTCGATAGAAACCACACTGGAACCGCCACAAATACAGAGACCACAGCCGCCTTTGGCTTTCTCTTCATAGTATTTGACATAACGATCCGTTGTCATACCGCCGTCGGTTGCGTACACCTCGGCGTGAGCGGTACTGACGATGCGGTTACGAATCGTCAGATGATTGATTTTTAATGGTTGGAACAGAATATCAAACTGAGACATGCTTCACCTCTATACCAGCCTTATCTCCGACCGGATAAGGCTGTCTTCCTTGACGAATACTTTTTAGTAATCAGTGTTTTTGTATTTATATGTGTGATCAGGCGACCGGTGAGACGTCGAAGATGCCGTGGTCACACCCATCTTCTGCTGCACTCTGGACCTGTTCTGCCTGAGTTTGTACCGTATACCCCAGACTTTGGGCGATTTGGTCAATCGCACCGGCAAACCAGCCTGTGAACATGTAATCCACTTTGCGGTTCACTTTGCCGTACTGATAAACAAAGGCTGAATTGTCCAGACGTACCCGGGCGCTTCCCTCGGCAATATTCAAATGCTCGATGGTGAAAATACCCCAGCCACGTTGAGATAATCGATTCATATAGTGTTCGAAGACGTCATCCCCTTCGATACCATGAGCTTCCGCTTCTTTTTCACACCAGTAGTAAGCCGATTTGTAACCTGCTTTGTAGAGGATTTGTGCATAACGCTCAGCACCCATTTCTTCTTCAATCGCCATATGGTTGTTGACGAAGAAATGACGAGGGACATAAAGCATTGGCAGCGCGTCGGTTGTCCAGACACCGGTCTCATCATCGACCAGTATTGGCATTTCAGGTGCGTGTACTCCCATTTCGGATTCTCCTTTTCATTTGCGGTTCAACGCCATGACGGTGGTTTATTCACCCCACACGTCACCTAAAACACGAAGCCAGTTTTCGCCCATAATTTTCCGGACTTGCGTCTCAGTAAAACCATGCCGTAACAGCGCGTCAGTTAAGTTAGGAAACTCACCAAGCGTACGAATACCTTCCGGGTTGATAATCTCGCCAAAGTTAGTCAGGCGACGGGCGTAGCCCTTGTCGTGAGTTAACCATTCAAAAAAGGGCTGGCCATGACCTTGCGTAAAATCGGTCCCGATGCCGATTTGATCCTCGCCAACCAAATTGAATATATAAGCAATTGCTTCCACGTAATCTTCAATGGTTGAATGAATGCCGTTTTTCAAAAACGGGGCAAACATCGTGACACCGACAAAACCACCGTGATCCGCGATGAACTTCAGTTCCTGATCTGATTTATTCCGTGGATGATCTTTGAGTCCGCTGGGCAGGCAGTGGGAGTAACAGACAGGTTTTTTCGACGCGAGAATCACTTCTTCTGAAGTTTTTGCGCCCACATGAGACAGGTCACACATCACCCCGACACGATTCATTTCCGCCACGATTTCATGACCGAAACCGGATAAACCACCATCACGTTCGTAACAGCCGGTTCCCACGAGGTTTTGCGTGTTGTAACACATCTGAACCACCCCAACCCCTAAATCTTTGAAGACTTGTACGTAGCCAAGCTGATCTTCATAGGCATTCGCATTCTGGAAACCCATCATGACACCGGTTTTTCCTTCCTGCTTCGCCCGGCGAATATCGTCGGTGGTGTGTACTTTGGTCACAATATCGCTGTTTGCTTCAATTAGATTGTTCATCTCAACGATGTTGTTGACTGTATTCTGGAAGCCTTCCCAGACTGATACCGTACAATTTGCCGTCGTGATTCCGCCTTTACGCATATCTTCAAATAAATCACGATCCCATTTCGCTATCACGAGTCCGTCGATAACGATCGCATCATCATGCAATTCCCTTGAGTCCATTTTTCACCTGATTCATTTCACTGTGAGCTTGGTATTCAGAATAGGTATTCCTGCAACTGAGTAGTGTTCTGAAAACGTCACTCAGAACACCTTTTGCGTAACTTGCTACGTCGTTTTCGGGCAGTTTTTCGGGGTTAGTTTTGGGGGTGTCGTTTTGGTTTATCTTTGCAAATACAGACATTCAGCTGAGGTGATTCAGCAGCGGTTCTTACAGATGGTTCTTACAGACAGACAAAAGCCGCCGGAATATCCGGCGGCCTGACAGAAAGGCGTATAGAATCAGACTAAAACCGAACCATAAGTCGGTTCATACTGTGCTTCATATAAGGCGCGTGAAGAGCGAAGACTTGGGACTTCAAATACAGAAATATCGGCCTGAACCGGATTATCTTCAACCACATCAGGGGTCAGCAGCACATTCTCGAGTTCCGTTTCACCGTGACCAAGACGTTCAGCCCGTGGTGAAATACCAATATGAATACGATAACACTTACTGAAATGCGGCGATGAAACAAATCCGCATGCAGTTGCGATATCAATAATTGACATCGAAGTCTGACGTAACAACTGTCTGGCTCGGAACAGTCTCAATTTCAAATAGTATTTTGACGGAGGACACTGCAAGTATTTCTGGAACAGTCGCTCCAACTGTCTGCGCGACAGTCCGACATAGGCAGCCAGCTCGTCAAGCTCGATGGTTTCCTCAATATTCGCTTCCATCAGCGTAATCGCTTCAACCAGTTTCGGTTGCGCAGTTCCCAAAACATGCCGCAGCGGAATGCGCTGATAATCCGTTTCACCCCGGATTCTGTCGCAAATAAACATCTCAGAGATACTGGCAGCCAGCTGATGGCCGTAATCGCGTTTAATCATGTTGATCATCATATCCATGGGTACCGAGCCGCCGGTACTGGTCATGCGATCACGGTCAATCACAAACAAATTATTGGTACATGAAACGCGAGGATACGCTTCCTGCAAGGCAGCAATACATTCCCAATGCGCACTACATTCATAGCCATCCATGACACCGGCATCAGCCAACAGATAAGGACCGGTACAGACCCCACCAAGGTTGACGTGCTTACGGGCCAAAGACTGAACCCAGCTCACCTGACGGCGTGTATAACTCCGGGTAATATTGACGCCACCGACAACAATCAATGTATCTAACTTTGGTGCGGCATTGATTGATATATCCGGCGTTACAGTTATGCCATCACTCGCCGCAACCGACTCTCCGTCTTCTGTGATCGTATACCAATCATAGAGTTCTTTACCACTGAGCTGATTCGCCATTCTTAACGGCTCAACCGCTGATGCCAAGGCGATCATGGTGAAATTATTTAACAGCAAGAAGCCTATACGACTAACTTCCTTTTGCGGATATTCTTTTTTGAGTGAGCTATTTAATAGTGCTGACATTGCGCGACTCCATTTTGCTTTGTAATAGTGGAGAACATTTTTAACAATTAGTTAACTGTAAATACCTTACAGAAACAAATTAGCAACATTTATACCTTAAAATAAACACGCCTCCCTCTAAAATTCATCTATTGACTTGACAAAAATTGATCGAAGTCGCAAAGGCAGAAAAGAGAGGGAATACAGCCGATTTTCTGGCAGGACCAGAAGGGAAAATGGGTCACTAAAATATGAAATTTTTTGCAACTAACTTGCATAAAGTAAGGGGGGTGCACCAAGATGACTCATCGGCTCACCCTAAAATGGCGCACTCAGTGAGCCCAGCGCAACGTTGGGATGCATCTCTTTGATATACACAAGATTGAATACCATAATCAACGACTGCTGCAAATGAATGTTCCAGTAAATATTTGGATGAGACGACCTTGGGTTGAATGGCTGTATGTTGAATAGATGCGTACTAAATCGATGGGTCTTGAATAAAACCGAGAGCGGATGACAACACTAGGGGCTGTTGACCTTTCGTGATGGTTTTTGCAGCAATTTATCGTGCATTTAGTCAAGGCGGGTCATGTGAAGTGTAGCGATCTACATGAACCATGACCTAACGCTGGATAAATGAGCGACAAATGCTGCCCAGAGGGTTCATCTGAACAAAATTCAACCACGAACGGTCAACAGCCCCTACCAAAACCATATTGAGACAACCATGATACGAAGACAATCATCTGTGAATCATTGATTCTGCCAGTGCAATATTGATTGGTTTAACACTCGATGGCATTTACCGCCAATCCGCCACGGGATGTTTCTTTATATTTATCCTGCATATCCCGCCCTGTATCTCGCATTGTACGAATCACTTTATCGAGTGAAATGAAATGCTCGCCATTCCCCCGTAACGCCATATTCGCGGCATTAATCGATTTCACCGCAGCAATCGCATTACGTTCAATGCAAGGGACCTGAACTAATCCACCAACGGGATCACACGTCAGCCCCAGATTGTGTTCCAGCGCAATTTCAGCGGCATTCTCGACTTGCTCGGGCGTCCCGCCAAGCACTTCGGTCAATCCTGCCGCGGCCATCGCACTGGCAGAGCCGACTTCTCCCTGACATCCGACTTCAGCACCGGAAATCGAAGCATTCATTTTACACAAAGCACCGATGGCACTGGCGGCCAGAAAATACTTATTGACGTCTTCGGCTTTGGCTTTCGGATGAAAATGCATGTGGTACATCAATACGGCTGGCATAATCCCTGCCGCGCCATTAGTTGGTGCTGTCACCATCCGTCCACCGGCAGCATTTTCCTCATTGACCGCCAACGCATACAGATTGACCCAGTCCATACCACTTAGTGACGTGTATATCACGTTGTCATCGCTGGATTGGATTAAGGAACGATGCAAAGACGCAGCCCGTCGCTTCACCTGCAATCCTCCGGGCAGAATCCCCTCTTGCTCAATGCCGTTGGCAATACATTCCTGCATCACTTGCCACAGCTGTTCAATCCCGGCATTGATTTCCGGGACTGTCCGCCAGGTTTGCTCATTTTTCATCACCAATTCACTGATGCGCAGTTTGTGTTGTTGGCAAATCTCAAGTAGCTCTTGCGCCGTCGAAAACTCGTAAGGGAGTTTGACCTGTGGTGTGACATATTCCGTTTTCTGAATCGATGCTTCATCCAGCACAAACCCACCGCCGATCGAATAATAAGTGTTGTCGCTCACAACGGTATTATCCGCGCCATAAGCCGCCAGATACATCGCGTTGGGGTGATACGGTAAGGCTTCATCAATAAACTGCAAATCGGTATGCCAGTCAAAAGAAATGGTCTTCTGTTTTGCCAGCCGCAACGTGCCTGTTTCTAGTGTCGCTTTGATTGCCGGCTCAATGGCTACAGGGTCAATGGTATCCGGCTGATATCCCATCAGCCCCATCACAGCAGCCTTATCGGTGCCGTGCCCGACCCCGGTAGCACTGAGCGAGCCGTATAATTTTATTTCAACCCGTTCAATCCTGGCCAACAATTGCTGACTCACCAGCGCTTCAGCAAAAAGACTGGCGGCTCGCATTGGGCCAACAGTATGGGAACTGGATGGTCCGATGCCGACTTTAAACAGATCAAATACGCTGATACTCATGACTCGCTCCTACAAAAATCCGTTTCTTGTTTTATGCTGAATTATTGGTGATTCAGAGCATGAAGACATGCTTTAAAACGACATCCTGACCACTGATGTCGACGAGAAAATGATAAAGGGAACCCATTGGTTCCCTTTATCATTTTATAGCAGAGCGTTGCCTTTCTTGCTGCCCAAAGGGTTCATCTGAAAAAATTAAACCATGAAAGAAACAGCCCCTAGTTACTAAAAACAACTGTTCGGTTACCACTGAGAAAAACCCGCCGCTCGACATGATAACGGACGGCATTAAACAAGGTAATCCGCTCGACATCCTGCCCTTTCGAGATTAAGTCCTCAGGATAATGCGCATGATCAACCGACTGAATCCCCTGCGTGATAATCGGGCCTTCATCGAGGTCGTTATTCACATAGTGCGCCGTTGCCCCAACCATTTTTACACCTTTTTCCCAAGCCTGATGATAAGGACGAGCCCCTTTAAACCCGGGAAGCAACGAGTGATGAATATTAATCGCCCGACCATCTAGAGCAGCACACATTTCAGGGGACAGCACCTGCATATAGCGCGCTAATACCACTAAATCGACCTGATATTGTTCAACCAGTTGCAAAATCTGCGCTTCCTGCTCGCGTTTGGTTTCCGGTGTGATCGGCAGATGGTAATACGGAATATCATGCCACTTGGCCAGCGACTCTAAATCCGGGTGGTTGGAAATAATCACCGGCACTTCAATATTGAGCTGGCCGGTCCGGTAGCGAAACAGTAAATCATTCAGGCAATGGTCAAATTTCGAGACCAGTATTGCCACCCGATCTTTTTTCGTCGCCGGATAGAGTTGCCAATTCATCTCAAATGGCTCGGCTCTTATTGCAAATTGTTGATTAAACCGTTCAGGAGAAAAGTTTTTATCTTCCGGCGTAAACTCGATCCGCAAAAAGAATTGATCAAGCACCCGATCATCAAATGAATGGATCTCATTGATATAATTTGCCGATTCCGCCATAAAACGGGTGACGACATCAACCGTACCTAAACGGCTGGGACAGCTTGCTGTCACAATCCAAGTGTCAGAAGAAGGCTTCATTCGTTACTCCAGTCAAAACTGCCGGGTCAAAACCCGGCAGTGTCGTCACTTATTATTTTTCAATGGATAAACCATATTCTTTACCGGCATCCGAGAGCCATCGCCAGATATAGTCCGCGAAACTACGACGGACAATAATTTGCCAGCGTTGCTCATCAGCCCGGCGGAACACCGCCGAGCTTTTCGCCAAGACAGAACCGGCGGTTTTCCCAACCGGAAATTCTTTCGGATGCACATCCAGTGTGGTGCTTTTCTTCAGTATATTGACCGCCTGAGGACCACTCAGCTCAATGATTGTCTGTCCACTGCTCTGATTGACAATTGAAAAATGCCCGGCAAGATGGTCACGCAGCGCAACCTCCACCGCGTAAGCCTGCTCGCCCGGAACCAGAATCAACCATTCATCAGGCCCCATCCAGCAAATGGCTTTATCATCTTCCTCTGATGACGTCAGCGGCAGCGTTGGTAACGACAGTCCCAACACTTTCTCCACCGCATCAACCAGTCCTTGATCGTGACTGTCACCTCTGAGTATGAGGTGCCCCAGCAGAGCGACCTCTTTCATTGTGACACCGGCAGTCGTTGCGTGCGATGCAACCGATGACTTTTTACTCATATGCAGTGGGGTTTGGGTAGGCACCGACGCATATTGATCCATGACCGCCACCAGATCAGCTTCAGGCGCTTGTTGTTTTTCAGGGCTTAATACATCAGACATTCTGGCGTTCTCCTTCCGGATCAAAAAATACAGCGCTACAAATTTCAGCTTCAACGACTCGTCCGTCAACCAATGGGTAATAGACCTTTTCTCCCATCCGTTGCAGGCCGTTTTTCACAAACCCCATCGCAATACTGCGATCCAAATTTGCACTCCAGTAACTTGAAGTCACATGACCGAGCATCTCCATCGGTACTGGCTGATTCGGATTACTGACCGCTTGTGCGCCTTCAGGGAGCACCACTTTCGGATCGATGGTTTTCAGGCCAACCAGTTGTTTACGGCCTTCACGGGCATTACTTTCCAATGCCATACCACGCTTACCGATAAAGCTGAACGGTTTCTTGTTCGCGACACACCAGCCCATATTCAAGTCGTACGGTGTCACGGAACCATCGGTATCCTGTCCGGCGATAATGAAACCTTTTTCGGCCCGCAGAATATGCATGGTTTCTGTTCCATAAGGTGTCAGATTGTATTTTTCGCCATGCTCAAACAGCTTGTCCCAGACATATTGGGCATAGTTTGCCTGGACGTTAATCTCAAACGACAGCTCCCCGGTAAACGAAATTCGGAAGATACGGGCGGGCACGCCAGCAACATGCGCTTGTTTCCAGTCCATAAACTTGAAGTGCTCGTTACTGAGTTCGAGATCCGTCAGTTCAGACAATAACTGACGACTGTTTGGTCCGCCGATAGTCATGGTCGCCCAGTGGTCCGTAACACTGGTGAAGTAAACTTCAAGCTCCGGCCATTCGGTCTGATGATAGAATTCCAACCACTCAAGTACCCGCGCAGCCCCACCGGAAGTGGTCGTCATCAGGAAGTGATTCTCACCAAGGCAAGAGGTAACACCATCGTCAAACACCATGCCGTCTTCACCACACATCAAGCCGTAGCGACATTTACCGACGCTCAGTTTTGCCCATGCGTTGGTGTAAACACGGCCGATAAATTCCCGGGCATCTTTACCTTGAATATCGATTTTACCCAGTGTGGAAGCATCAAGTACACCGACGCTTTCACGGACGGCTTTGCATTCACGGTTCAATGCTTCTTGCATCGTTTCGTTACCGCGTGGGTAATACCATGGGCGTTTCCACTGACCGACATCTTCAAACTTGGCACCGTGGGCAACATGCCATTCATGCATTGCCGTATACCGCATCGGGTCAAACAGCTCATTGCAGTGGCGCCCCGTAATCGCACCGAAGGTGATCGGTGTATAGTTCGGTCTGAAGATAGTTGTTCCTGTATCAGGAATGGTCTGCCCTAGCTTTTTGGCGGCAATCGCCATGCCGTTGATGTTTCCCAGTTTGCCCTGATCCGTCCCAAAGCCCATTGCGGTATAACGTTTCACATGTTCGATTGACTCAAAGCCTTCCAGCGTTGCCAGCTCAATCCCGGCAGCGGTGACATCATTCTGATAATCAACAAACTGTTTTGGTGCACGTGAGGTCGGTTTGGTATGGGGCACATGGAAGAGCGCCATCGCCGGACCTTCTGTGATGGTGGCAGCTTGCGGCACTGCCACTTTTTCCGCGGTAAAGCCAAGCAGTTCTGTGACTTTGTGACCAATCGATACCCCTTGCTTCAGCACTTCGTCCAGACTGAACAAACCGTTGATAGACCCTGCGGTCAACTGACGCTGTATCGTTCTTCCGGGGATAAAACCAATGACGCTGTCATCCCAGATCGGACGGCTGCCCGTATGACAAGACAAATGAACAACCGGACTCCAGCCACCTGAGCTGGCAATCGTGTCACAGGCTATGGTGCGAACATTGCCAGTGACCTTGTCCCCTTCGCTGTCGATACTTGCCACAACCGCACCAGAGACGCGCTTCTTGCCTTCCACATCAATCACAGCGCTGCCGGTCACGACCGCAATCCCAAGCGCTTTCGCCTGATCGATCAGATCACCTTGGGGATTCGGCCGTGTATCCACAATTGAAACCACTTCACGCCCGGCATTCAACCAATCGATCGCGGTCTGATAAGCACCGTCATTGGTGGTCATCAAGACCAGCTTCTCACCCGGAACAACACAGTAGCGGTTGATGTAGGTTGATACAGCAGATGCCAGCATACAGCCGGGAACATCGTTATTGCCGTAAACCAACGGACGCTCATGTGCTCCCGTCGCCAGAACCACCCAACGGGCACGGACCCGGTGCAGACGCTGGCGAACCTGATCCGGTCCGGCACGATCCGCTAAGTGATCGGTTTTCCGTTCGTGAATCGTCAGGAAGTTGTGATCGTGGTAACCATTCACGGTCGACCGTTTGAGCAACATGACATCCGGATACGTTTCCAATTCAGCAACCACCGTCTGCACCCATTCCAGTGCCGGTTTACCCTCGATGACATCCTGTGAGCTTAACAGGCTGCCACCGAATTCATTCTGCTCATCAGCGATAATCACTCTCGCACCGGCACGCGCAGCACTCAGTGCAGCGGTCAGACCGGCAGGACCGGCACCAACCACCATCAAATCACAATGTTGATTGAGGTGATCGTAAATATCCGGGTCATTCTCCACCGGAGAACGCCCAAGGCCAGCTGCTTTACGAATATATTTTTCGTAAGTCGGCCACATAGACGCCGGGGACATGAACGTTTTGTAATAGAATCCCGGCGGCATCATCTTCCCGCTGAATTGACCGAAAACACCCATCCAATCTTTTTCAACGTTCGGCCAGCCATTGGTTGACGCACAAACCAGTCCATCGAATAGTTCTTGTTGCGTTGCCCGCACATTCGGTACCTGTGTGGCTTCACTGGCACCTAACTGTAAAATTGCATTCGGCTCTTCTGCACCGGCTGCCACAATACCGCGCGGGCGGCTGTATTTAAAACTACGACCAACGATGTCAATCCCATTAGCCAATAATGCCGAGGCAACCGTGTCCCCTTTGAAACCCTGATAACGACGACCGTTATAAGTGAAATTCAGCGGTTTTGAATGGTCGATACGTCCACCTGACGACAAGCGATTTTTTTGCTTCATTGTTCCGCTCCTTAGCCCTGTTTCGCCATGCTTTCAGGTTGCTCACCAATTTTATAAACCTGCTTGATTTCGTAAGTCACTGTATCGCGGGACACATTGAAAAACTTTCTGCATCCCAGTGCGTGATACCAAATCTCATGGTGTAACCCGCGAGGGTTATCCCGGAAATGGAGGAACTCCCCCCACTCTTTATCTGAACATTGTTCGGGGTCAAGCGGACGAGAAATATGTGCCTGACCTTTCACATGGAATTCTTCTTCTTCCCGCACTTCATGACAGTGCGGGCAATAGATGTGAAACATAGAATGCTCTCCTTCGCTTAGTGTGCTACGCCCGCAGCGCCATGCTCATCCACCAATGCACCATCGTGGAAGCGGAACATAGAGAATGGTTTTGCCAACGCATTGGCTTCACCTTTTGCCAGTGTTTCAGCAAAAACATGCCCGGATCCGGGCGTCGCTTTAAAGCCACCGGTTCCCCAGCCACAGTTGAAAAACAGATTCTCGACTGGCGTATCTGAGATAATCGGACAGGCATCATGTGTGGTATCCACGATACCGCCCCACTGACGGTTCATGCGGACACGACTAAAGATTGGGAAGAGCTCAACAATCGCCTGAAGCGTATGCTCAATCGTATGATATGACCCACGCTGTCCGTAACCGTTATAACCATCGATACCTGCACCGATGACTAAATCACCTTTATCAGACTGACTGACGTAGCCATGAACGTGGTTAGACATCACCACGGTATCCAGAATTGGTTTAATCGGCTCAGAAACCAACGCTTGCAACGGGTGAGACTCAAGCGGCATGGTAAAGCCAGCCATTTTTGCCATCACGCCCGAGTTACCGGCCGTTACACAGCCGACCCGATTGGCTTTGATGATGCCGTGACGGTTGGTTTTCACCCCGACAATCGCACCATCTTCAATCACCATATCGGTGACTTCACATTGCTGGAGTAAGTCCACGCCATAACTGTCTGCCCCACGGGCATAACCCCATGCAACTGCATCGTGACGGGCGACCCCGCCTCGTGGTTGCCATGATGCCCCCATCACGGGGTAACGACGATTCTGTGAACAATCCATATGCGGGACGATTTCTTTTACCTGCTGGGCATCTAACACTTCACCGTCGATGCCGTTGAGACGGTTCGCATTGACCCGTCGTTCAATATCACGCATATCCTGAAGGGTATGCCCGAGATTCAGCACACCACGCTGAGAGAACATCACGTTATAGTTCAGATCCTGAGACAAACCTTCCCAGAGTTGCATGGCATGTTCATAAAGATGAGCGGCCTCATCCCATAGATAGTTCGAACGAACAATGGTGGTGTTACGAGCGGTATTTCCGCCACCTAAATAACCTTTTTCAATCACGGCAACATTGGTGATGCCATGCACTTTCGCTAAATAATAAGCTGTCGCCAAACCGTGACCACCGCCCCCGATGATAATGACATCATATTTCTTCTTGGGCTTGGGATTACGCCAAACGCGCTGCCAGTTTTCGTGATAGGCCAGACTGTGTTTCAACAGTCCAAATCCAGAATAACGCTCCATAAATACTACTCCCAGACAATCCTTAGCAGACTTAGCGATACACAGGGAATTCAGCGCAAAGCGCGATAACCTGTGACTTAACTTCTTCTATTGCTTTCTCCAGCTTTGCTTCGTCATCAAGGACATCGAGAATGTCCGCGATCCAGCCGGCCAGCAGTGTACATTCTTGCTCTTTAAATCCTCGCGTCGTCACAACCGGAGACCCAATCCGCAACCCAGACGTCACAAATGGTGACTGAGGGTCATTGGGAACGGCATTCTTATTCACGGTAATGTTTGCTCTGCCAAGTGCAGCATCCGCGGCTTTTCCGGTTAAGCCCTGCTTAATTAAACTCAGCAAGAACAGATGGTTATCTGTCCCGTCAGAGACGATATCGAACCCGCGACCACTCAGCACTTCAGCCATGACCTGAGCATTGAGAATGACTTGTTGCTGATAGGTTTTAAACTCCGGCTGAAGCGCTTCTTGGAAAGCAACCGCTTTCGCCGCAATCACATGCATCAACGGGCCACCCTGACCACCGGGGAAAACGGCTGAGTTGAGTTTTTTCTCCAGTTCTGGATTGCTTTGTGCCAAGATCAGGCCACCACGCGGACCGCGTAATGTTTTATGCGTTGTGGTCGTGACAACATCAGCCCATGGGACGGGATTAGGATAAAGTTTGGCAGCGACCAGACCAGCCACATGCGCCATGTCAACGAACAGATATGCATCAACCATATCGGCAATTTCACGGAAACGAGCCCAATCCACTTTTCTTGAATAAGCGGAGAAACCGGCAACAATCATCTTCGGCTGATGTTCTTTCGCCAGACGCTCGACCTGATCATAATCGATTTCACCGGTTTCAGGATTGAGACCATATTGAACCGCATTGTAGATTTTTCCGGAAAAGCTGACTTTCGCCCCATGCGTTAAATGCCCGCCATGATCGAGGCTCATTCCCAAAATCGTGTCGCCCGGATTACACAGTGCCATGTAAACCGCAGCATTCGCCTGAGAACCGGAGTGAGGTTGTACATTGGCGTAATCGGCACAGAAAAGACGACAAGCACGCTCGATAGCCAGAATTTCTACCTGATCGACGAACTCACAGCCACCGTAGTAACGTTTCGCCGGATAGCCCTCGGCATATTTATTTGTCAGTACAGAGCCCTGTGCTTCCATGACACGCGGACTAGTATAGTTTTCTGATGCAATCAGCTCGATGTGTTCTTCCTGTCGCTTTGCCTCAAGCTGCATTGCCGCCCATACCGCATCATCGAAACCGGCTATCGAATCATTCTTTGTAAACATTTATTTTTCTCCATGCTGACCTTTATTCAGGGCATATCGTCCTTACCCGCTGATGTTATCGGCTGACCTCTATGTCGATATGTTTCGAAACGCCTCACCGATGTCGATTTGCGACATAGCGGTGAATAAAAAATCAGTCCTGGGAATACGATTCAGCCAGCGAGAGTCTGTTGAAAAGTGACTGAAATAGCACAAAGTTCAACCATGACAGCTGAAGATGGCTTAAAAACGTCATTCATGGAGACGCTTCTCCGCGTTTCTTCACGCTAAAGCATTCAAGAGTCATTGATTTTAGTGTATTGTTAAGCATCCACTGATGCTGGGGAAGAATGACTGTCAGAGACTGCCCCAACACTTTCGGCATAAGATTTTGATTTGTAATAATTAATTAACTAAAGGATACAAACACTACTATGACGTACGCGCCTGTTGTTGACGTATTAAGCGGTAAGCTTGCAGTTGACAGTGAAGTTACTGTCCGCGGCTGGATCCGTACACGTCGTGATTCCAAAGCCGGAATTTCGTTTCTTGCCATTTATGACGGCTCTTGTTTCGACCCGATTCAGGCCGTGGTCCCGAATAATCTCAATAATTACAATGAAGAAGTTTTAAAGCTGACAACGGGTTGTTCTGTTGAAGTGACCGGTCAAATTGTTGCGTCTCCGGCCAAAGGTCAGGACTTTGAACTCGCGGCAACAGCCGTTAAAGTCGTCGGATGGGTTGAAGATGCGGATTCTTATCCAATGGCGAAAACACGTCACTCGATTGAGTACCTGCGTGAAGTCGCTCACTTGCGCCCGCGCACCAATGTGATTGGTGCCGTTGCCCGTGTGCGTAACTGCCTTTCTCAAGCTATTCACCGTTTTTATCACGAACAAGGATTTTTCTGGGTTTCTACCCCGCTGATCACCGCCGCTGACTGTGAAGGTGCTGGTGAAATGTTCCGTGTTTCAACGCTGGATCTGACCAACCTGCCCCTGACTGAACAAGGTGATGTGGACTTTAATGAAGATTTCTTCGGTAAAGAAACATTTTTGACCGTTTCAGGTCAGTTAAACGGTGAAGCCTACGCGTGTGCATTAAGCAAAATTTACACCTTTGGCCCGACATTCCGTGCTGAAAATTCCAACACTAGCCGCCACTTAGCGGAATTCTGGATGGTCGAGCCCGAAGTTGCATTTGCAGAGTTGAATGACATCGCTAAGCTTGCTGAAGATATGCTCAAATATGTCTTTAAAGCAGTGCTTGAAGAACGTCGTGATGATCTGGAATTCTTTGCCCAAAGAATCGACAAAGATGTGATTAGCCGTCTGGAAAACTTTGTTGAATCAGATTTTGCACAAGTTGATTACACGGATGCGATTCAAATCCTGTTGGATTCCGGTAAAGAATTTGAATTCCCGGTTGAATGGGGCATCGACATGTCTTCCGAACATGAACGCTACCTCGCTGAAGAACACTTTAAAGCGCCGGTGGTTGTGAAAAACTACCCGAAAGATATCAAAGCCTTTTATATGCGAATGAATGATGACGGCAAAACCGTTGCCGCGATGGATGTACTCGCACCGGGCATTGGTGAAATTATCGGTGGTTCTCAGCGTGAAGAACGTTTAGACATTCTGGATAAACGGATGCTCGATATGGGGATCGAACCAGAAAGTATGGGCTGGTATCGTGACTTACGCCGTTATGGCACGGTTCCTCATTCAGGCTTTGGCCTCGGATTCGAACGGTTGGTCTCTTATGTCACCGGCATGGGTAACATCCGCGATGTGATTCCGTTCCCGAGAGCACCACGTTCGGCTAACTTCTAATCCGAAGCGTCGTTTTAACCTGCAAAATGCCATCGTTTACGGTGGCATTTTTTATTGCTCCTTTGATAATTGTTAGTGAGGGCAAAACGCTGAAAGGTCGTTTTCCATGCACGAAAAACAGAATCAGCAATTATTTAACTTTTTTCACCGTGTGACGGTTGTAACAAGATCGCCATAGAGGTATAAATAATTGCATCACGATGTCACGAAACTGGCATAAAAATTCACTATTTCCTTTCAATTTTACACGGATGAAAAACATGTTTGAAAAAGTTGTCGCTGCACCGGCCGATCCGATTCTCGGACTCACTGAAGAGTTCAAAAGCGATCCCCGTTCAGAAAAAATCAATTTAGGGGTTGGGATCTATAAGGATGAGTCCGGTCAAACCCCGATCCTTGCGACAGTAAAAAAAGCGGAAGCCATACTGCTCGAATCAGAAAAAACCAAGTCTTATCTGACCATTGAAGGTATGGCTGATTATGCACTGGCCGTGCAAAAACTCCTGTTTGGAGCAGATGCGGAAATCGTCACCAGTCAGAGAGCCAAAACGTCTCAGGCACCGGGCGGAACCGGTGCGCTCCGTGTGGCGGGTGAGTTCATCAAACGTCATATGAGTGGCGCTAAAATCTGGATCAGCAATCCGACTTGGGCGAACCATAATGGCGTATTCAAAGCTGCCGGTCTCGAAATCGCGCAATACAGCTACTACGACGCAGCCACCAAAGATAAAGATTTTTCAGCGATGGTTGCCGACCTGCAAGGCGCACAAGCTGGCGATATTGTTTTATTACACGGTTGCTGCCATAACCCGACCGGTATCGATCCAACGGCTGAAGAGTGGGAAACGCTCGCGAAGCTAGTGGCAGAGAAAGGATTGATTCCGCTGTTCGATTTTGCTTATCAAGGCTTTGCAAAAGGGGTTGAAGAAGATGCCGCAGGTCTGCGTATTTTTGCCCGCTACAATAAAGAACTCCTTGTCGCCAGCTCGTTTTCGAAAAACTTCGGGCTGTATAACGAACGGGTTGGTGCATTCACACTGGTGGCAGAATCAAAAGAGATCGCAACGACTGCATTTTCCCAAGTGAAAGGCATTATTCGCTCAATCTACTCGAACCCACCGGCTCACGGTGCTGCGGTTGTCACAACAATTCTGAATCATCCGGAACTCTATGCCGAGTGGATTCAGGAAGTCGCAGAAATGCGTGATCGCATTCAGGAAATGCGTGATCTGTTTGTTGCAACGTTGAAAGAGCAAGGTGTTCAGCAAGACTTCAGTTTCATTGCCCGTCAAAATGGCATGTTCTCATTCTCTGGCCTGAGCCCTGAGCAAGTGGCACAGCTAAAAAATGAGTTTGGTATCTATATTGTCGGTTCAGGAAGAATTAGTGTCGCGGGTATGACCAAGAACAATATGTTGCCATTGTGTAAGGCGCTCGCTGCGGTCATTTAAATCGTTGCGACGGTATCAATAGCCTATTGGTGCCCATAAAAAATATCCCGGAAATCTCCGGGATATTTTTTATCAACAGACGGATATCATGAAGCAATACGATAAACGGCACACAGTTTATTACCGGACGGATCGCGCAGATAAGCTAGATATAACTTCCGCTCACCATAAGCACGTACCCCTGGTGGATCTTCACAGGTAACGCCACCATTTTCGACGCCCGCCTGATGCCACGCATCAGCTTGTTCTGGGCTTGAAACGTTAAAACCTATCGTCATCCCATTCCCCGGTGTTGCTTCCTGACCATTAATGGGCGGTGTAACAATCAGAATGCCCTCGGAGTTGGCATACATGCAACGCCCCTTCTCATCAATTACGCCTGCCGGGTAATCTAAAGTAGCCAAAATTGCATCATAAAACGTTTTCGATTTTTCAATATCGTTTGAACCAACGACGATGTGACTAAACATGATATATCCTTTTGTGCATAGAAACTGCTTCATCTTGCAATAAGGATATCCAGCTGTCTAGGGGCTGTTCTCATAAATCTTAATGAGGCTGACAGTCCCAGCGCTTCGAAGAGCGTATTCTTTGCTGAATCATTTCAACACTCATGGGTTTGTCAAAATAATATCCCTGAACCAGACACCCTGCCGCTGTCTGATTAGTCAATGCCAGCAGCTGCGCATGAGTTTCGACACCTTCAGCAACCACACCAAAATGGGCTGACTGCCCAATCGCCAGTATGGTTTTAATCAGAGCACGACTCTCTTCACTACATAACATTTTATCGATAAAGCTTTTATCAATTTTAACCTCATCAATCGGGAGCTGGCTAAGATAACTCAGGGAGGAATAGCCTTTGCCAAAATCATCCAGCGAAATACGAATCCCAGCCCGTTTCAAAGAGAATAACACCGCTTTGGCCTGCTGAAACTCGCGGATAAAAACACTCTCTGTAATTTCAATATGGATACGGCTGACATCAATCCCTACGTGCGTAATGATCGCCACAATGTCATCGACAAATCCCGGAGTCAGAAGCTGTTTAGCGGAGACATTGACATTCAGACTTAACGCATAACGCCCATTCGGGCTCAACGTCAGGACTTCGCGGCAAGCGCGTTCAAAAATATAGTTCCCCAAGGTATAAAACAGGCCGGTATCTTCCGCAATATGGATAAACTCCTCTGGTTTCACCGTCCCAAGCGTATCATTATTCCACCGCACCAAAGCCTCAAGACCAAGTACATTCCACGTTTTGACATGGACTAACGGCTGATAGCAAATAAACATTTCATGTTTACGTAAGGCATGTTGTAGCTGCGCTTCAATCGCAAGAAAATGTTGTAAATGTGCATGAATCTCCTGATTGTAGAAAACGACACTCCCCCTCTGTTTTTTCTTCGCCTGATACAGCACAACGTCGGCTTTATTTAATAATTCCTCGGCAAGTTGTCCATCATCGGGGTACAAACTTGCGCCGATACTACATGTCGTTTGTAATTGTGTTCCGCTTAATTCAAAAGGCTCATCGAACACCCGTTGTATCCGCGAGACTTTATGTTCCGCATCCGCTTTGTGAGAGAGTGCAGAAAAGCAGAAAACAAACTCATCTCCTCCGAACCTTGAAACCAAGTCATGCTCACCCAGCAAATGACGAAAACGCTCAGCGACGTTCATTAATAACTGGTCGCCTACTGCATGGCCATAGGTATCATTAATTTTCTTAAATTCATCCAGATCAACAAATACAATGACCAGATATTGCACCTGAGATTGCGCACGCAGTCTGAATATTTCCTTTTTAATCCCCTTTAAAAACATCATTCGGTTGGGTAATGAGGTCAATACATCATGCATGGCCATAAAATGCATTTGATCCCGGGAATCTTCTACATGCTCAATATGCTGACGAATCTTTTCCTGATATCGGTGGAAGCGGCCTGCAATCAATCGACCGATATAAAAAGACAGTAGTAAAACGATACCTGAGAACAATACGCTGAAAATGACGATATTCCATAAGGCCTGATCACTTTTCTGTTTGATCTGGGTGAATTTCTGCTGGAAGTAACCATCAAAACGCACCATCGGGAATCCGGCGACAACATGCCATCCCCAATTCCCCAGACTTTCTATATAAAGCATGGATTCATCGCCCACCGAGCTGTCACTGAACATCATCTTTCCGCGCACGAAACGATTGGGAAGATGTGATTGTACCAATGACTGCCAAGTATTGGCGTCCCCTTCAGGGGACAATATGTTTTTCAACTGTCTGCCTATATAAGTAGATTCATTATCTGCCAATACGCGACCATTCTGATCAACCACCGCTATCATATACGCACCACCGTTTTGGTGGCGAACATGTTCATAAGGGTATTGATTAATCCACTTCAGTAATGACTGTTGGACGTTGTGTTCCATATCCGCGACATTCTCAACCGCACCGACAACCCACCCCAATGGAGAGAAATACTTGCCAAATCCCATTTTCTCTCTCTGGCTTGGCTTCGACAGAGATGAGGGGAATTGGGACTGAACATCCCAACGAAAAAAAGATTCTCCCTGACGTTCAATCTGTCTCAGAAAATCTTCCGAGACCGAGGTATCGGGATGGAAAGAGGCAGGTAACAGTTGAATATTGTCTGGCTGTGCACGCAACATTCCCGACTGATGACGGGACTGAATAAAGAAATAGCCAGAACGAGGGAGCTCGCCTTGGGATTGAAGCGCTTGTGTGACCGCGAGTTTAATTTCTTCCGGAGAAAGAGCATTGTTTTGATGATAAAGATGACGAATGAGCTCATACGCATCGTAAACCCGTTGACGGACTTGATACTGAAGGTGTTGCATCAAGTAAGCCTTTTGTCGGTCAAATTCTTTATGAATTAATGCGACATGCTGCTGCGTCAGCAACTTCTCTGAGAGCATCATTTCATGGTACAACGCACTACTATTATCAGCTAACCGTTGCCGATCGGCTTCATATAAATAACCGTTCAGCACAAGTGCCAAACAACCAACAACAAATATTGGTGCCAGTTGAATAATCCACAATAAATGTCGCTCATTTTCCAAAGGCGAATTTGCACGATTCATAGCCGCGAATTCTCAAATCATATTTAGCATTGTTTTTTAACCGCCTCCCAACTACCGCGGAAGGCTTAATAAAATACGCATCATCAATTTATTATTTAATAAGTTATTTATAGCAGGTTAACTTGTTTAGATTACAAAATCATCAACAATGTTGCCCTCAAGAATTGATTTTAACCAAGTGTCTCAATATTGATGGCTGACGCTCAATAAGGACTTTTCCGGCTCTGACTGACCAAAGCACATCACTCTGATTTCTCACAACAGAGACATCATCAGTGCCATCCAAAATAATCAGATTCCCGGGTTTCCCTTCCGCAATCCCATATTGATCAGCAATATTTAACACTTGAGCACCATGGTCGGTAATAAAACTTAATGCGTTCACTAAATCTTCATACCCCATCATATGGCAAGCATGAATGGCAAAATCTAATTCACGTAATAATTTCCCATTTCCTAAGGTGTACCATGGGTCTTGTATCGAGTCTTGCGCTAAGGCAACATTAATTCCTGCTCGATGAAGTTCCTTGACCCGAGTAATCCCTCGCCGTTTCGGAAATTCGTCAAAACGTCCCTGTAAATGCATATTCTCCGTCGGACAGGAGACGAAATTAATCTGTGACTTTTTCAGTAAGCGAAATAATTTGGAACAGTAGGCATTATTATACGAGTGCATAGCCGTTGTATGACTGGCAGTGACCTTAGACCCCATATTCTGTTCTAACGCGACCGTTGCCAGAACCTCAAGAAAGCGAGAGTTTTCATCATCAATTTCATCACAATGCACATCGACCAACTTGCCGTGTTGACGGGCAAATTCGACCACCCAGTGCATCGACTCAACACCGTATTCCCGGGTAAATTCAAAATGCGGAATACCACCGACGACATCAATGCCAATCTCTAATGCTTTTTCCATCAATGCCTTACCATTCGGGTAAGAGAAAATACCTTCCTGAGGAAAAGCCACGATCTGTAAATCAAGATAGGGCTGAAGGATCGGTTTCAGTTGGTTAATCGCTTTCAGCGCGGTTAATTCAGGGTCGGTCACATCAACATGAGTACGTATATACTGCACCCCATTGGCAATCAACAACTCAGCCGCAGTCAGTACACGTCGTTTGACATCATCGATATCCAGCAATGCCTTTCTTTCCGCCCAGCACTCAATCCCTTCAAAGAGCGTACCACTCATATTCCAGCGCGGCTCACCAGCAGTCAACACCGCATCTAAATGAATGTGAGGTTCAACAAACGGGGCGCAACATAATTTCCCCATGGCATCAATATCCGCATGGTCCTCAAGCAGACCAGACTGCAATTGAATCTTTTGAAATATCCCCGCTTCAATTTGAATCGAGTATAGCCCTTCAGAACCTCTTAAACGTGCATTGATAATTTTCATCTTTTATTTCCCTTTATCATCTTTTTTATGACAACTTTGTCCATAAACTTGCCCATAAACATAAACATAAACATAAACATAAACATAAACGAGCTCATAAAAAAAAGAACCCCGCTCAAAGGTTGACCGGGGCTTTCTTATTATGTGACAGTCATTGAATGATTGACCACATTTCAGAGTTTGAAGCGGGAGATTTCTCGTCCCAGCTCGGTCATCAAACGATGGACTTCCTGCGCTTCTTCGGCCGCCAATTGCGCTTCATGGGTCATCTGATCGCTCACTTCCCGGACAGACTCGGTATTCCCATTAATATCCGCAGTCACCAGAGACTGCTCTTCTGCTGCGGAAGCGATCTGGGTTGCCATGTCACTGATCAGCGTGATTGATTCACTAATCATTCGCAGTTTGTCACCCGTGTGATTGAAATCTTGTACACTGTCATCAACCAAATGATGACTGGCCTGCATCACCTCGACTGCATTGTTAGTGACTTTCTGTAATCCTTCAATCTTCGACTGAATTTCTTCTGTGGATGCATGTGTTCTTTGCGAAAGTACGCGCACTTCATCGGCAACCACGGCAAAACCGCGCCCTTGCTCACCCGCTCTCGCCGCTTCAATCGCAGCATTCAAGGCTAACAGGTTGGTCTGTTCGGCAATCGCCCGAATCGTCGAAAGAATGGTTGAGATTTCATTCGCATGAACTTCCAGATCACCGACAATCCCGGCCGCATGTGTCAGTTCTTCAGCCAACTGGTTAATCGACTTCAGGCTCTTTTGCATTTGCGCATAACCTTCCGTCCCCAGCTCGACTGACTGATTGGCACTTCTCGCTGTATTGTCAGCATTACCGGCAATCTCAGCCGTCGCAGAAGCCATTTCAGTCACCGCCGTTGCGACCATGGTGATTTCATCTTGCTGGGTCTTCAACTGCTGACTACGTGTTTTCGCAGCCGATGCCGCACTGTCTGCTTTCTCATTCAGGGCAACCGACACATCGTGAACTTTCTTCACCATCGTATGAAGCCGATCGACAAACTGATTAAATCGGTCAGCCAGCATACCGACTTCATCCTGACGATTAACGTCCAGACGTTTGGTCAAATCTCCATCACCTTCGGCAATTTCAGCCAGCGCTTCACTAATGTCACCAATTGCTTTGAGCTGTCGAGAAAGTACCCATGATATCAATAGGGCAATGACTATCAGGATCACCACCGCAATGATGATTTGATTCAGCAACAACGAATTCATCGGTTTTTCCAACGTGGCCTGATCCATAATCATAATCAGCATCCAGTCGGTGTGTGCAATATTCTGCCCCATCACCACTTTATCTTGACCGTCGATATCGACGAACAGTGGTTTCCCGGAATCAGCGGCCTGAGACAAAGACTGAGTATTCAACTGTGGGATCGCGTCACGGATAGGTTTCAGGATCAGGTCTTTGTTCGGATGAGCAACGACTGTCCCTTTCTTATTCACCAGAATCGAATAGCCGTTTCCCAATACTTTCATATTTAAGACGTCGTGGATCAACTGATCCAACGCCAGATTCGACGCTGCAACGCCAATCAACTGACCATTCTGCCGAACCGGATCGGCCAGAGTCACAACTAGCTTTTTCATCGTCACACTGACATACGGATCAGTGGTGACGGCTTCGTTCTTTGACTTCGCCAGTTTGTACCAGCCTCTGACTCGGGGATCGTAACCGGGTTTGTTCAGCGAAGGATCTTGCCGGAACATCTCCCCTTTCTCGTTACCGTAATAACTCAAACCGAATCCACCAGATTTCAACGTTTGTCTTAAATGAGGGACGACATCTAAAGACGGATCGCGTTCGATTTCTGCTTTTAATCCTTCGATGGCCAGTTGCTTGTCATGAAACCATCCGGCAATGCCTTTCGCATAAGCCTGTAATGTATTACGACTCTCACTCTGAATCGCACGCCAACTGTCTTGCTTAAATGATTGATAGCTGATGACAACTAAAATAGTTGCTGTCAATGTAATTGCAGCAACCACAGAAAGAACAATCTTCCTTTTCAAACTCAATTGCATAGGAAGCACTCCCTAAGTTTGTGAAATATTTTTATCTGTTATTTACATCAATAACTTATAATGAGGAGACGGAGGAATCGCGGTCCCCTGTCCATAATTTTTTTGATTACTGATTCAATTTTTACGATCTACCCAATTCTTACATCCGACTCATTTCGCATTCACTGATACTTTTATTTCCTCGCAATAGATAACAATACAAAAATACAAGAAAAGTTATGTGAAGCGTCTCTAACTCAAGCATTAAAAAACGTCCCATATCGAATACACGGCACTCGATCATATCGCTTCATATCAAGCACCCATCCTCTCTATTGGTACACTCACAAGATAAAAACCGTCACTTTCATTCTTTTAGCGACATTAATCACGTTTTCTTGAGGAAAAATATTGATAAAAGCGATGCTTATTGTTGTAAACCAGACAATCGTTCGGGAATAAAGATATACCCAAATGACCTCAAGATGCAGTTTCAGCGAGAATCACTGGGCTCAGAGGCAAGGCAGAGATTTGAGTCATAGCCATTCTATGGCGAGAATCTCTAGCACAGTCTCTGAGTTCGGTGAACTCGCTCTTCGGGAGTGCTTCAATCCTGCATCTTGAGGTTACTTGGGTATAACAATTGAAGTGAACGGACATTGATGACGTGATGAGGCCATCACGAAATGGAGAGAAAAACACCGGACCGTGGTTCGAATCCGGTGTCAGAGATGCGTCACTGGCAAGTTGCTCATGTTGCCGCAATCAGATCAATCATTGGGTCAGCTCAAGAGAGAAAGCTGCCGGTCTATTGCTGACTAATAATGACATGACCATCATTGAATGATTGACCACATTTCAGAGTTTGAAGCGGGAGATTTCTCGTCCCAGCTCGGTCATCAAACGATGGACTTCCTGCGCTTCTTCGGCCGCCAATTGCGCTTCATGGGTCATCTGATCACTCACTTCCCGGACAGACTCGGTATTCCCATTAATATCCGCAGTCACCAAAGACTGCTCTTCTGCTGCGGAAGCGATCTGGGTTGCCATGTCACTGATCAGCGTGATTGATTCACTAATCATTCGCAGTTTGTCACCCGTGTGATTGAAATCTTGTACACTGTCATCAACCAAATGATGACTGGCCTGCATCACTTCGACTGCATTGTTGGTGACTTTCTGCAATCCTTCAATCTTCGACTGAATTTCTTCTGTGGATGCATGTGTTCTTTGCGAAAGTACGCGCACTTCATCGGCAACCACGGCAAAACCGCGCCCTTGCTCACCCGCTCTCGCCGCTTCAATCGCAGCATTCAAGGCTAACAGGTTGGTCTGTTCGGCAATCGCCCGAATCGTCGAAAGAATGGTTGAGATTTCATTCGCATGAGCTTCCAGATCACCGACAATCCCGGCCGCATGTGTCAGTTCTTCAGCCAACTGGTTAATCGACTTCAGGCTCTTCTGCATTTGCGCATAACCTTCCGCACCCAACTCGACTGACTGGTTGGCACTTTTCGCTGTATTGTCAGCATTACCGGCAATCTCAGCCGTCGCAGAAGCCATTTCAGTCACCGCCGTTGCAACCATAGTGATTTCATCTTGCTGGGTCTTCAACTGCTGACTACGTGTTTTCGCAGCCGATGCCGCACTGTCCGCTTTTTCATTCAGGGCAACCGACACATCGTGAACGTTCTTCACCATCGTATGAAGCCGATCGACAAACTGATTAAATCGGTCAGCCAGCATACCGACTTCATCCTGACGATTAACGTCCAGACGTTTGGTCAAGTCACCATCACCTTCGGCAATTTCAGCCAGCGCTTCACTAATATCACCAATCCCTTTGAGCTGTCGGGAGAGTACCCATGATATGAATAGGGCAATGACTATCAGGATCACCACCGCAATAATGATTTGATTCAGCAACAACGAATTCATCGGTTGTTCCAACGTGGCCCGATCCATAATCATGATCAGCATCCAGTCGGTGTGTGCAATATTCTGCCCCATCACCACTTTATCTTGACCGTCGATATCGACGAACAGTGGTTTCCCGGAATCAGCGGCCTGAGACAAAGACTGAGTATTCAATTGTGGGATCGCGTCACGGATAGGTTTCAGGATCAGGTCTTTGTTCGGATGAGCAACGAATTTCCCTTTCTTATTCACCAGAATCGAATAGCCATCTCCTAAGACTTTCATGTTTAAGACATCATGCGTTAACTGATCCAACGCCAGATCGGACGCTGCAACACCAATAAACTGACCATTCTGCCGAACCGGATCGGCCAGAGTCACAACCAACTTTTTCGTCGTCACACTGACATACGGTTCAGTCGTGACGGCTTCGTTCTTTGACTTCGCCAGTTTGTACCAACCCCTGACTCGGGGATCGTAACCGGGTTTGTTCAGCGAAGGATCTTGCCGGAACATCTCCCCTTTCTCGTTACCGTAATAACTCAAACCGAATCCACCAGATTTCAACGTTTGTCTTAAATGAGGGACGACATCTAAAGACGGATCGCGTTCGATTTCTGCTTTTAATCCTTCGATAGCCAGTTGCTTGTCATGAAACCATCCGGCAATGCCTTTCGCATAAGCCTGTAATGCATTGTGGCTTTCACTCTGAATCGCACGCCAACTGTCTTGCTTAAATGATTGATAGCTGATGGTAACTAAAATGGTGGTTGTCAATGTAATTGCAGCAACCACCGAAAGAACGATTTTCCTTTTCAAACTCAATTGCATAGGAAGTACTCCCTAAGTTTGTGAAATATTTTTATATGTTATTTGAATTAATAACTCATAATGACGTGACGGAGGAATCGCGTCCCCCTGATGATTTTGTTATTACTTATTCAATGTCTTACGACCAAATAAATGTTTAAGACTTACCCAAATTTTTATGACCAATTTCATTTCGTATTCATTGATACGCTTATTTTCTCGCGATAGATGAGCAGAACAAAAATACAAAAGAAATACATGAAACGTCTCTGACTCAGGCATGAAACAGACGCCCATACCGAATATATTGCACTTAATCATCACTCAATACCGAGATCTCATCCTACTTATTCGTACAGTAGCGGGATAAAAATCGTCATTTTTCCTTTTTTAACAGCATTGAATACGCTTGATGAGTCACAAGGGCGATAAAAGCGATATTCATCGTCGTATGCCAGTGTCAAAGATGGTGGTGTCGAAAATAGTGGTGTCGAAAATGGCGGTGTCGAAAATGGCGGTGTAAAAAAGAGAACAATTGAAATCAACAGGCGTTGATGACGCGATGAGACCATCACGACACAGAGAGAAAAACACCGGACCGTGATTCCAATCCGGTGTCAGAGACAATTTACTGGCGAGCCGCTAATGTTGTCGCAATCGGATCAACAATTTGAGTCAGCCAAAGATGGGAAAGTTGTTGGGTCATGGCTGGATAACCACTCTGTTGCATCATCTCCACGCGGTCAAATGATGCTTCATGGAGCAACTGTTTTGACGATGACCAAAGTGACCAGTGCCCGGATGCTGTGATTTTTCCATGCCTGTCAGCATGAAAGCGATAAACTTCAATATCCAGCAGTAAGTGAGGCCGGATATATTGATAAGAAGGAATCCATGTGAACATCGGTAATCGCTCTTTCAGCCGTCTCAATGTCATTTTTTCCAACTGAGAGCTCAGTGATTCAGCCCATAAATGTTGTGATGCCAGATAAACCTGTCCGTCGGGATCAACCATGACAATATTGGGTTTTTCCAGATATCCCGGCATCTTGATTGCTTTGATTTGAATCGGCTGACTCATCTTCATCTTGGCCGATGTTTTCAACGCCGGAACCTGCTCCGGCATCGGAAGCAGATATTGCGTCGTTTCTAATGGGGTGTTACTCGCACATCCACCGAGTAGGATCAGCATAACCGCTAGCGCGACAACTCGCCTTGTCAATCTCATTTCGCCCGACTCCCTTCTTTGACTTTCGGCTCAATATCCGCTTCACTCTGTTTGCCGAAAATAATCGAGTTCGGCTGGCGACGTAAATCCTGGAGTAATGGATATAATGTTTCAAGATTACGCTGTACGGCATCAAGACTTTGCTGAATATTCTGTCCTAAAGCGCCTTGTGCCTGATAGTCACTCAACGTTTCATTCAAAGTTTCCAATGCCCCCACCAACCGATCTGGAATGGCCTGTGTACTCTGTTGTGACAGCAACGTTTTCAGGCTTTTGCTCGCTTCATGTAACTCTTTAAAGGTGTCATCAGCTGCAACGAGTGTTTGATTGAGTTGCCCGACGGTTTTCTCCATCGGCAACGCAGCCAGATGATCGAGAATCAGTGTAATTTTTTCCTGCATTGAAGCCAGAGAGTTACTGACCGTCGGGAAAACCGGATATCCGTGATAGGTTGTTTCCTTCATCGGTTTAGGATCTTTGACAAACACCACCGACACCACTTTTGCACCGGTCAGTAAATTACTGCTACTCAACGTCGCACGCATGCCTTGCTCAAACCCTTGTGCCAACATCTCACGCCACTCATCCAGCTTGATGGTTTTCGTACTCAAATGCGTCTCGATTCTTTGCGGCTCCAAACGGACCAGAACCGGAATCGACGGCATACGAATATCCTCTGCACTCTCAATTCCACCGCTACGAAATGGTACTTCTTCCACTGTCCCCAGACGAATCCCGTTATATTCCAACGGAGCCCCCGGAAGTAAGCCACTGATACTCCCCTGAACTAACATGATGTAATCAATATATTTGTCATAGCGATTATTGGCGGCAGCTTCTTTAGAAGAAAACAGGCGGAACTCGGTTAAATCTTTAACGGGTGAACCGGAATCCCTCGCGTTTGTGGTACCAAATGAGATCCCACCGGAGAATAGGGTCTGTAAAGAGTCCATCCGTACTTCCACCCCTTTTGCGGTTCCCTCAACCACCAGTCCGGGTGTCATCCAGAACTGCACATTGCTATGAACCAAAGCATCATAAGGCGCATTCACAAAGATATGGTATGTAATCGCTTTTCGTTTCACATCGAAACCAACATTCTCAATATAGCCAACTTCAAATCCCCGAAAATGGACCGGTGATCCGACTTCCATTTTCGCGTTGTCCGTCGAATAGAGTTTTAGCCGAATCCCCTCATTATCAGCCGTCGATAACGGAGGTTGTTTCAACATGGTAAAACGTTCACGTTTTTCACCATCTTTTCCCGGATGGACGTTGATATATGCACCGGAAAGAATCGTCCCCAACCCACTGATACCTTCTTTACCGACTCTGGGTTTCACCACCCAGAACTTGCTTCTACTGTTTAACATCGCCTCGGAACCCTGCTCCATCCGGATGCGGATGATCGCATGATTAAAGTCATCGCTGAGATGGATGTCGGTGACTTCTCCGACATCGACATTGTGCGCTTTCACTTTGGTTTTCCCCGCGACCAGACCATCTGCATTTTCTGCGACAACGATAATCTCCGGCCCTTGCTGGGACCAGTTTTCGACCAACATCCACCCGGCGACAATTGCGGCAATTAAAGGCACGAACCAGATCGAATTAAAATGCATCCGGTGAGCGGATTCCGTAACAGATGATGAGCGACTCAAATGGTTATCTCCTCAGATTTATCCCAGATCAGGCGGGAATCGAACGACATTGCTGCCAGCATAGTCAGAATAACCACAGCAGCAAAAGAAATAGCGGCAACACCAGGAATAATATTCATCATCGCCCCCAGTTGAACCAACGCTGACAAAATCGCAACCACAAATACATCAACCATTGACCAGCGGCCGATAAATTCTGTGATGTGGTAGATCTGCTGAGTCGGTTTTTCATGCTCGCCATGACCAAACCGGATTTGCCAACAGAGCCAGAACAACATCAAAATTTTCATCACCGGCACCAAAATACTGGCCACGAAAATCACACCGGCCACGAGATATGACTTCATTCCCCACAATAAAATAACACCGCCCATGATGGTTGACGGCTCACTACTCCCCAGAAAGGTCGTAATCATAATCGGAAACATATTCGCAGGAAGATATAATGCACAAGATGCAAATAATAACGCGAGCGTACGATTGAGGCTGCCCTGTTTACGCTGATGGAGAATATGATGGCAGCGGGAACACTTATGCGTGTCCGCAGGCACCAATGCCCCACAATACTGACACCCTTTCAGCCCCTGAGATAATGCCGAGCCGGAACGGACAGCGACCGACGGTGCCGGGCCACATAAACAATGCCAAATCCAGCGCTTATCGACAAAAGAGACCATTCTGAATAAGCAGATAGTAAAAGCACAGAAAGCCCAAAAAGACAGTCCCAATTCAATTTCAGCCAAGCTATGCAGTTTAACTAAAGCAACTAACCCGCCGAGCAGGAAGACATCGACCATCAACCAAGGTTGGAGCGCGCTGATTGTATGGGCCAATCCATAATGGATAGGTTTCATTCGCCCTTGACGCAAGGCCAGAGCAGTCAAGAGTACCGCACTTAGATAGACGACCGGTAACACCAGCAAAGTAAGTGTCACAATAATACCCAGTGAGATATAATGTTCGCCCATGAGGCCATAAATACAATCTAACAAGGTGATCCGCTGATGACTGCCTTGCGAAGAAAACCCGAGAAACACAAAACAAAGTGACATGATGAACATCAGCACGGCTGAGCATCCGTTACTCAGCAACTGCTGTGGTGCATTCGGATGACACGTGACGATCAAATGCCCACAACGGGCACAATGCAGTTGTTCGCCAGCCTGCATCGCTGGCATCACATTCACCCAGTCACAGTGATCACAAGCAGTTGCTTGTTCATGGCATTTCCCACTACTCATCCCTGTTCCTCTGTCACCATTTGGTTGCCTAGCCGCTAAGATTCGTGAATCATTCGCATTCATCATCGAGTTTACCCACGATATGTAAACCTGTAAAAGTAATTGTTATCACAAATTTGTGCTGATCCGTTATTCCATTTTATGGACAGTGCATGCACTTTTGTGGACAGCGATGTCGACATTCTGGACTACCGTCTCTCATTTACCGCTAGACGACATCATCCAATACCGCCACTTTGTATGCGGTTCATGCCTTTTATTCTCAAAAGTAAGGCAGTCATAATGAAATGTTGCAAACAAACGCGATTCATCTCTAAAGAATGTATTGCTGTGTGATTTATCAATGCGTATGATTGTCGGTATACACAGTTTTATATGAGATTAATCTCCTATTAACTCTGTTTGTCTGTTGTTCTTATACCCTTGTTTTCATGCATCAATGTCAACCCGTGTACGCGCCTGATATGATAGAGCTCTTCTAGCCATGTACGATGCATGTGTTTGTTACAGTAATTTAATTTGTTACGGTAATTCAACATGAAAGAAAAAATAGCAACACTCTGTGGCTGGATGTTGATGCTCAGTTTAGTGCTCTCCGTCACATCCACATTTAGTGATTCAGTTCCGGTGTACTGGGCTGGCATCCCGATCTGGCTGGCTTCCTGCGTGTTAATTCCGAGCCTGAAAGCCGCCCAAAAAAGGCAAATATTCATTTTACTGGGAATCGGTTTAACAGGGTTGCTATTCGGGGTATTGAATCAAGCTAACATGACTTACGTCTTCAAAGCGATAGAAGCCAATCAAAAAGTCATTAATATGCTGATTGGGGTCGGTTTTCTCAAAATTTTTGCCACTGCAAGTATCCATAGCCAAGAAAATTTGCCAAAAGGTAAAGGGGCGCTGCTGCGGACCTTGCTTGGCACACATCTCTTCGGTGCCGTGTTAAATATGTCTTCGGTGATTATTGTCGGAGATCGACTTGCCAGTCAGCGCCGTATGACACCACTACAGGGAATATTATTGCTCCGGGCATTCTGTATCTGCGCATTCTGGTCGCCTTTCTTTGCCGCAATGGGATTAGCGCTGATCAGCTCGCCCGGCGCACAACTGAGCACACTGGTGCTGTATGGGATTCCGATCAGCATTGCCGCAATCGCTTTCAGTGCCTGGGAAATTCTCAGACAACCGGATGCTGGCGAGCTACACGGTTATCCGATTGCCCGTCACTCACTGTGGATGCCTTGTTTACTGGCTTTCATCGTGATCGGAATGCATGAATGGCAACCGCAAGTCAGCGTTCTGACCCTGGTCACGCTGACTGCTATCCTGTTTATTTTTACTTGGTTACTCATCCGTGATGGCATCAAAGGGTTATTTCGCTTCAAGCAACATATAGAGTCAGGCGTTGTCGGCTCCGCGGGTGAGGTGGTGTTATTCGCATCCGCCGCGTTGTTGGCATCAGGAACGGCTGCAACGCTGGCATCTCTGGATATCCACCTCGCCCCGGCACATTTCGGCCCCATGGAGGCAAGTATGACCGTGATGATTCTGGTTGCGCTGGCAATGACGGGGATGCATCCGGTCACCAGCGTGGTACTCGCCGGAAGCCTGCTTGCACCATCGGTTCATGATCCGAACCTGTTAGGCATGACGTTATTGATGGGGTGGTCGCTCGGCATCTTACTCTCTCCGTTCTCCGGTGTTCAGCTTAGTATTCAATCCCGCTATGACATCAGTGCGATCAGCCTGCTGAAAATGAACTGGCGTTACGCGATTACCATGCTGTTATTATGTTTTGCGTTGTTGTGGTTCTATCAGTTTTCGCACTGATAAATTCACCATTGGATCAAGAGAAAGCTATTGGTTCAAGAGAAAACTGTTAGTTCAAGAGAAAACGATTGATGCAGGAAGCGACTGTTCCGGAGGCCGTCTGCATTGACACAAGTCAGATACAACATGGTGATTGGCAACCTCCGGTAACAGTAATGCGTGACGCGTTGTGTGATTCAATTTGTGATTGTGAACACCTCGCTCAAATTCACGCCGCCGATAAAGACAGACCGAGTGATTGTCTCAGGTAAGCACCGGCACCCAGTAGTCCCGGCTCTTTATGAGTAATGAGGAAAACGGGAATATTCTCTAGGTAAGTATTGAACCGACCTTTATCTTCAAATGCAGTCCGGAATTCAGAGTTCAGCAGAAAATCGACAAAGCGCGGCACAACGCCACCGGCAATGTAAACCCCGCCAAAAGTTTCCAGATTCAATGCCAGATTGCCGGCAAAACGTCCCATCAAGACACAAAATAGATGCAAAGCTTTGCGACAGTCCGCTTGCGTGTCTGCCTGTGCGTGTTCAACCACATCTTTCGGAGTGAATGCTTCCGGTGTACGTCCGTCAGCACGAACCACCGCATGATAAAGATTAACAATCCCTTGTCCCGACAGACATCGCTCCGCTGAAACGCGACCAAAATCTTTACGCAGCTCGGCTAAGATCCGGTCTTCTTCCGGACTTCCCGGAGCCAGATCCACATGGCCACCTTCCCCCGGCAGGCTGAGCCATTGCTCCCCGACTGGCAACAAATGCGCCACACCCAGCCCCGTACCGGCACCATAAACGGCAATCGGCTTTCCTTCGACAGCAGCCCCGTGCCCCACTTTCACCACATCGGATGCTGCCAGCACCGGAATCGCCATCGAAACCGCCGTAAAATCATTGATCACCTGAAATGTTTCCAGCCCCAAGTTATGTTGCAGGGTTTCAATCGAAAATTCCCAACTATGATTGGTCATCGAAACCCAGTCGCCCTGCACCGGACAAGCAATCGCAATACAGGCTTGCTGAATTGCCACTTCTGAGTCGTCAATATAATGCTTGATTACGGACTCAAGACTCGGATATTCGGCACAGGCATATGTTCTGGCGTGACTCACTTTCCCTGATGCCAGTTCGCATAATGCTAGACGGGCATTCGTGCCACCAATATCGCCAATCAACGCAAATTGATAGGACATAAAATCCTCCATTAAAATTTAAATCCAAAAATCAAAAATGCCGGCAAAATGCCAACACAAAAACAAAACGACACAACGGGACAACCGCCAGATGAGGTTGGGCGTTCTTCCCTATTCTCTCGCGTTAATATCACGTTCGGTTATTTTCACAACGAATGCGGCATTCTATCGATTTCGACCCGGCGAACCTGAGATATGCGTCAAAGCTAACGGATAAATCATCCGTCTTTGCATATTTTTAGCCATACGATTTCAGCCAAGCATGTTTAGAGAAACAATGTTTATAAAAACAATGCTTAGAGAAACATGTCTAGCAAAACCGCCGTCATCAAAGCCGAACTTATGGGCAATACCGCTACTGAATGACCAGACTACCATCATCATGGAAATCCCAACAATCACCATACGCGACTTCCCACAAGTAGCCATCGGGATCAGAAAAATAGCCACTGTAACCGCCCCAAAATGCGTCCTTTGCCGGTTTTTCCAACCGGGCTCCGGCGCTGACCGCCAGTGCCAAGACTTCATCAACTTCTTCTTTCGAACGCGTATTATGAGCGAGCGTAATCCCAGAAAAGCCCGGACTGTGAGATGCATGCGCCGGTGAAATATCCTCAGCCAGCTCATCCAACGGATACAATGCCAGACACACACCACCAGTTTTAAAGAAAATGATACCGTCCGCTGGTTTCTGGGGGGAAGTAAAGCCAAGAGCGGCATAAAAATCATATGAGGCTTCTAAATTTTTCACACCGAGTGTGATGATACTAATCCTAGGTTCCACCGAATACTCCTTGATACATCAATCACTTCATATATCACGCAACCATGCATCAGCAATCAATCCTTGACCAAAAACACAGCGGTGAGATAAAACTCTTTCTATTTTAGCCTAGCAAATCTGTGAAAAAACATCGTTAGAATGCAAATAGTCAGGTGTGTTCTCAAAAAATCAACATGGCTTACTGATAATGATGAAACTGAATCCATATGATTATCAACAAACTTTAATTTTTGAACCACAATATGACAAACACATGAATCCTAAAAATTTTTGATCATGTCCGTGATCACTGGTATTGGTCATCAAGTCAATCCCTTCATTCTGTTCGTACTGGCGCATCCCGTGTGAATCCGCTACATTGTCAGCCATTCATGGCAAAGCATTACACCGACGATTCAATGGCAAAAAGTGGACAACATGGCGGTAACACACGGCAAATGGCCGAAAAGTATGGCCGAAAAGCGGAAGACATATTAGATTTTAGCGCGAACATCAATCCATTGGGGATGCCTCAATCCTTACGGGATGCCATTATCAGTCAAGTGACTTGTGTTGAACGCTATCCGGACATTGACTACCAACATCTGCATCAAGCAATTGCCCGTCACCATGCTGCGCAAATCAATCGTCCTGACAGTGATTTCCCAGCCAGTTATGTCATCGCAGGTAACGGGGCAACCGAACTGATTTTTCAGTGGGTACAACAGACACAACCCCGTAGAGCGTTGATTGTCGAACCGACATTTGCGGAATACCGTCAGGCACTGACACGTATCGGGTGTGACATTGAGCGGTTTGTTTTAGTCGAACAGGAAGGATTTGCTGTCACCGAGCGCTTATTGGCAGCACTGCATGAGGGATTGGATTGTCTGTTTCTCTGCACACCGAATAACCCGACCGGCCTGATGCCGCCACCCGCCCTGCTGCAACAGATTTTAAACCGCTCGGCTGAACTTGGGATTCAGCTCTTTGTCGATGAGTCCTTTATTGATTTTCTGCCGCAACATCGGGGTCTCACCGATGTCCTTGATCGTTATCCAAACCTGTTTTTACTCCGTTCCATGACGAAGTTTTATGCCATTCCGGGGTTGCGGCTTGGCTATCTGTTATCTGCCAATCAACCCATGCTGGCAGCACTGCGTGACACACGAGAGCCGTGGACGATCAATGCATTTGCAGCACTGGCAGGAGACATCCTCTTACAGGATCACACCTATGCGCAGCAGACTTATCATTGGCTGCAACGTGAGCAGCACACATTATATCAAGGGTTATCACAATTTCCGGCGCTCACGGTCTACCCGCCAACGGCCAACTATATTTTCTTTCGCCTCAACCAAGCCGGTTTCGATTTACAACATGCCCTGATGCAGCACAACATTTTGATTCGTCACTGCGCCAACTACCACGGCCTGTCGGCACAATACTACCGCGTGGCAATTCGGACTGGTGAGGACAATCAGCAATTACTTGAGGCACTCAGGGATGTGCTTTCCCATGGCTAAAATTTAAGCGCCTCTCAGCAACGTCTTTTAACAACGTCTTTTAGCAACATGGGTAAACCGGCAGCCATAAACGTCACTTGTTCAGCCATCGCAGCAATCGCCTGATTCATCCATCCGGCATGATCGACATACAGCCGCGAGATCTCCCCCATCGGAATAATACCGAGACCGACTTCGTTGGAAACACACAAAATTGTGGCCGGAGAGTCATGCAACGCACTGACTAAGGCCTGCACCTGCTGCTCGATCATCGCCTTAGATGCCGTCTCGCCATCGTTGTAAATGACGTTATTGAGCCACAAAGTCAGGCAGTCCACCAAGACGATATCCTGCGGCTGAAACTGTGCCAGCGTTTGTGCCAACATGAGCGGAGATTCGTGGTTACACCATTCGGGCCCGCGGCGACGCTGATGCTGTTCAATTCGCTGCGTCATCTCCGGATCAAACGCAATTGCGGTCGCAACATAATGCAGTTGTGCGGTGGCGCCTTGTGACACTCGCTGTTTGAGCAGCGCCAATGCCTGCCGTTCCGCATAGCTGGATTTTCCGCTCCGCGCCCCACCGATAAAAAGAGATGTCGCCATAGATAGATTGCTCCCCCCGAGTTAACCCAATGATTCTGCCCGAACGGGCAGGAAAATCAATGAGATTGGGGGATGGTTTTAATCTTATGGGGATGAAAGCGGCTTATTGACCGCTTTTGATTGTTGGATGTGAATATGGTGGAAATATAGGTGTTTGGGGGAGAAATGGTGGCTCTGTGGTTTGGGACGCAATGACTTTCTTCGGTTTCATTAGCATCCTCGAACGCGCCCCAGTTACTTTTGATAGATGTCAAAAGTAACCAAAAGCATCTTTTTGGGTTCGGTGTGCGTAATCAGGGACGCTTTTATTCGCTCCTGCTCAGTCTTTTTGTTAAGGGATAGCTTAAAATTCATCCCTGAATTTTACCCTGAGCACATCAATCAAGTTGGCTTTCTAAAAAGATTTCACCCAACTCAAATCAACCACCCAACAAAGAAAAAAGATCTTCTGGTTACTCTTGCATCTTGGCAAGAGTAACTGGCGCACTGAGCACCGATGCCTCTAAAATCACTGACGCTGATTGTGCGTCAAATTTCAGAGCCGGAGGCTAGGCAAATAAAACTTTTGTGCAGGTGTTTGGGACGCAATCACATTCATTGATTTCATTAGCATCCTCGAACGCGCCCCAGTTACTTTTGATAGATGTCAAAAGTAACCAAAAGCATCTTTTTGGGTTCGATGTGCGTTATCAGGGTCGGATTGATTCGCATCCTGCTCAAGCAATCCTGAAAAATCATCCATGATTTTTCACCCTGAGATCACCGATCAAGTTAGCTTTAAAAATGTTCCTCTCAACTCTAATCAACCACCCAGCAAAGAAAACCATTCATGGAAGAATGGTTAGGCTTTTCCGGGCAGGACGCCCGTAAAAGCCGGTTCTGGAAAGCGTGTGACCAAGCCAAACAAAAAAGATCTTCTGGTTACTCTTGCATCTCGGCAAGAGTAACTGGCGCACAGAGCACCGATGCCTCTGAAACCGAAAAACGTAATTGTGCGTCACATTCCAATGCCAAAAGCTACAAATCAAACGATAGCCATCAATCCCCGATTCTCCCCCGACAAACCTGTTCGGTTAACACCTGCAAGCGCTGTACTTCTGTCTCCAGATAATTCAACTCTTCTTCGGTGATTTCATAATGCTCCGAATAGCGCGCATCAATATAGGCGCGTTGCAGACGCCGGAAGCTGCGGCGGTGGAATTTGTTGTCCATCGGGAAAATCTCAGCAAAGGAAAGATCGATTTGTGAACAGAATTTCCCCAACTTTTCGATATTGTGGGATTTGGGTAAGTAATTGGTGCAGGTCAGTAGCGTGCAGGCGAAAAACCGTTCCGTCGATTGATGCAAGAGAAAAGCCGCTTGTTTTAACTTGCCGCGATTTTTATCAAATCGATAAGTCACCAGAAAATCAGAAGCACTTTCAAACCACTGCTCATAATGCTTACGGGCAATCTCCCGTAGCTCGGTTTCGCTCAAATCCCCCGGCTCCGCCAACGGTTTCGGCGTCGCGGCAAACAGTTCGATTCCCTCTTCGCGGATATCTTTAAAAAAATAATGACCCTGTTGCAGTCGATTATTCACTTCGTTCAAATCATGCACAATCAAACCCAATGGGGCCGATTTCACTTTGCGATCAATTTGCTCTTCCGCCCGCTGCCAGACCACATAATCTTCAACCAAAGCCGCTTTGTTGACGATTACCAGAATATCATAATCGCTGATGTAACCATTAACCGGATCATTGACCCAACTGCCTTTGGCATGGCTGCCGAACAGAATGATTTTCAGAATGCGAAACTCGCTTTTACTCCCCGTTTTACCTTCAAGATAGTCGTCCAGCGTATCGCGCAGAATAGTCGAGATCGTGGCAAGCTCTTGCTGTTTAAATTCAGGCAGGTGATCGAGAGAGGTGTTCATAAAACGTGCTTCGCTTTGGTGGATAACATAGCTATAGCATAAAAGAAGCATTCAGCAAAAAACACTGTTTATCATAGTTTTAGTATTGTTGAAGGATAAAATGCGACGGATTTCTTGCTTTATCTTTTTGTCAGTGCTGGTGAGAGCGGACGATACAAAGATAAAACGATACATTGTTCGCGCAATCTAAGAATAGCTTTAGTCGCCAAGTCAACGCCAATAATTATTGTATTCATCTCGTTTTCCCAACAAGTTTGCCCACTCAAATGTTAGTCAGTAATTAGAGCAGGAGTCCAATTATCTTGTTAGCTGTGTATCAAATGACAACTACTACTTTTCATTACCCCATTGTTTTTTTCTCTAACTTTTAGTAATTTAGTAGGCCAATTAGCTGGTTTGCTGGAGGGACATAGTCCCGGACGTGACTCTGTCACTAGAGGTGTTCAATTCCCTCCTGATTATAAAACATCACCATTAGGCAAAATTACATATTTATAGTTATCTGCCTTTTTTATCATTTCTTCGGTAATATTCTTTGCATCTTTAAAGTTTGCTGACCTTAGGTCACAACCTCTAAAACTTACCCCTTTACAGTCAACCCCTTTAAAAATGGCACTCTGAAGTTCGCAACCTTTAAATGTTGCATTTACAAGGTAACAATACCGAAAGTCAAAGCCTTTCAATTCAGATTTAATGAATTTTGCACGCTTTAAGTTAACATTTTCAAAAACACAGCTACTAACATTAGTATCAACAAATTGAGTAGCTTCAAGGTTGCAACCTGTAAGCTTCACATCATTCAGCCTGCTATTTGAAAAGTCCACTGCTATAAGGTTGGAATTTTGCAAACTAAGTGATTTTACCTTTAATTTAGTTAACTTCCCTTCGGGAATTGATACTTCATCAATGCCCAGAGATAAAACATATCTCAATGCCCCAAAGAGACGGAATGATTCATCGTCCCCACGGTAATATGTCAGTTCACTTAATCTAGCTATAGCATTATCCTTTTCTTCTTTTTCTTTCTTCATTCGATTTACATTCTCAATTTCTTGAGAGTGCTGTAAAGAAAGAGCATTTAGAAAAAGCCCAATGAGTACAATTCCTAAAATTGACTCTGATGCAGTTGCAAACTGAGCATATGAGCTATTTGGTAAAATATCTCCATATCCTAACGTTGTAATTGAGACAACGCTAAAATACAAGTATGTCATTGGGGTATCTTTGTGAACACCAAGAGTAAGTTCAACATCTGCATAAATACAAGCAAAAACAGGGATGAGTAACAGATAAATCAATGCATAAACCCAAGCTTTCTGCTTAAATATAAAACTCATTTTTTCTCCATATTAATGTTATGCGCAAAACAGCTAACACTGAGCTAAGCAGCACATTCACTTAATTAACAACAAAACTTAAAAACGCATGCGCCGGACATTTATGCGTCTGCCTGAGTGTTTTTCTATGCAATAGGTTTTTCATTTAAGCTCCTTATTGTAACCTGAGAGTTGAAATCGGTAGCGTTGATAACATCCAGCATTTCATACGTATTGTCACCATGCTTAATTACAGGGACTTTAGTTCTTATCTTGCCATGGCTCGTTTCATGGTCTATTTCGAAAACCCAAGCTAATACTCCGTGACCAATTTGTTCATAGCTAGATACCGTCATGGGAAGAAGATGATTATCATAAGCATATTGAACGACCACATTTAACCCAACGCGAATATATTCACCATTCATGTTGCAATATAGAACCAAACGCCTGTCGTTTTGAAACGTAAAAGAAGCCACATCTTTTATTATACCTTTTGAGTCACAATGTAACTCCTTTATTAAAGGAGATAGCAATTCGACAATAGACATGTTTGAGGCTTTGTCTCTAGACCATATTTTTTCGTTTGAGTGCATAATTTGGGAGTCTAGTGATGCTAAATCAGTATTGCCTTTCTCGACACAGCAACTCAAAGCATCTATGCCGTTAATACTGACGTTTTCATATGCCACATAAAAGGACAAAAAATTCAGTGGAAGTGTATCTGGGTTCTCTTCTTTTAGGTTAACCAGAAGAACCCTATTACCTTGAAACCTTGCTACTTCCTTTATACTTTCTGGGAATTCTTTCCTCGAAATACAAATTAAGCTGTTAGCGCCTACATCATCTAACTTCGTTAACCAATCGTTGAAGGTGGCGATGTTAACTTGCGACTTACGGTCCTGAACCTCAACGATTGTCACGTTACAACGAAATTCAGGACCACTCTCAATGACAACGTCACATTGCCTAGTTCTTCCCGTTGGTGAATTCAACACTGGCAAAAATACATTCTGACGAATAACTGAAGATGGAGAAATAGATCTTTCTATTAACTCCACTATTTTTTCAAGATCATCTCCTTGCTTCGTCATAAGATTGGAACTCCTTATTCTGAATGTTGCATAACGCTTTGATCACCGGAAAATTGGGAGCGAAGCGAGTAATTTTTCCGAGCGCAGCAACTTGTATGAATTTAATTCAGTACTCAGTGCTTCAATTCTATCTGCACGAGAGTAATAACCAGCACTCCAACCTAAGCTCAGTGTTGCAACAACCAATAAACTAAATTGAACTCTACTATCTATATTCATTTAAGGTAACTCTTCCATTTCGATTGAAAATATAACGCACCACATAAACGGCGCGAGCTTGCAAGCGTCCGGCGACCGAAGGGAGCGAATTTGATGTGTTTGTTAGGTGACTATTCCTCAAACTCTGCATGATATGTCGGCAAAAACTTTTGTATTAGTTCTGGCACTTGGACTTGATTAAGATAATTATCTTGACAAAAGCAATGCCCGCATTCCCTCCAAGTCAAAATTTCTCGAAGCTGAGAATTTCTCTTCGTGGCTTTCTTTAAAGCCTTTCTTGACTCTTTCCGTAAACTAACGTCGTCATTTATTTTTACTTTCGGATTGTCAAGGATTATCTCGTCAAGGTAATCAAAGAGAATCGGCTTGGCTGGCTTCCTGACAGTAAACATCTTTCTTTGAATATCGTAATTATCCCATTCTTTAGCTAGCTGTTTGACACTTCGAAAATAGTTCTCTTCTGGCTTCGAATGCCTACCCCAATGTATTGGGTTGTCTTTAGTTACCCAAATCTCCAAGCTCTCATCAAGCAAGAGCTCCAATTTAAGCTTAAAGAGAACTGGTCCGTAGTGATTTTGTCTAGAAAAGTGCTTGTGCAAATCTTTTGTGTCTAGAAATATATCACCAAACACATCAAATAGTTTATCAATGTCGTCCGAAGTCTGAGGGGTTTGGTACAGGGATTGTTCTTCAATATCTTGCCTCGATAGAAGACCACCCTCTTGAATAAAAGTTATTGAGGTCGCTACTGTGTTTGCATGGAAAAGGTTTGACACCCTTCTGCGTTTCAACAATTCATATAGCTCTTCATTGTCCAGTTTCACTCAGAACCTCCTTGGTCACCTAACGCCTCAAACACCAGCTTGGTGAAGTTGGCGGCTTTTTTGGAACAAAAAAGGTGACAGCTTTACCAAGTCCGTGTGATTTGACTTGTTAGGCAATTCTTCATTCATAGGTGAGAGTGGTTATAGGCATTCAATAACCACCCTCGAATGGCCTACGTCGTTACTTGGCTTAGTGTAATTAGAATGCTTGCGAAGGTAACAGCAATACTAATAACACCTACAACAATACCTACCAAGGTTAGCAGCCTATCAACTTTCTTCTCTTTCGACATTTCTATCGTCCTCGAATAATCGAAGAAGACATCCCCAGAAAGGGCACGAAATGTGGGAACGTTTACAGGCATACATCAATATGATCAGGACGCGTACTGTATACCATATTAATACCTCCTATGCTTTTGTCGCCGTTCCAGAAGACACGTCTACCCATAGCGGGATTCTTTTGCCTAACAATTTATTATACAGAACCACTCTACAGGAATACTTCTGTATAACTTACTGACACTCGATGAAATTTCTGTCCTAATAGCATAAAAATACAGACAAAATGCCAGTAAAAAATAACATTACATCAGAAATCACAGCATTGTACTGTCTAATCTGCGCACGAATGATTCACCAGTGCTACCACCATTCGGAACATCTCGGATAAGCCCATCTGTTCGCGAATAAGCATCGAAACACCGTACATAGCATTGAATAAGTTACAGAAAATCGCCAGAAAAAATTGACATAAACATGACATTTTTTGATATGGATAAGGTTTGTACAAAATTGCAGCGTTTTAACAATCAGTGGAAATTGTGATGCGGTGGTTTGATGCCCGATAACGTTCCAGAGTTCAGTGATTCATTTAGCTTCAAAAAATGTTTCACCCAATTCAAATCAACCACCCAACAAAGAAAACCATTCCGGGAGAATGGTTAGGCTTTTCCGGGCAGGACGCCCGTAAAAGCTGGTTCTGAGCGACGCACGACCAAGCCAAACAAAAAGATGTTCTGGTTACTCTTGCATCTTGGCAAGAGTAACTGGCGCACAGAACACCGATGCCTCTGAAACCGAAAAACGAGATTGTGCGTCACAATTCGGTGCCGGAGGCTAGACTAATAAGACTTGTGATATAGGTGTTTGGGACGCAATCACATTCATTGATTTCATTAGCATTTTCGGATGCGCCCCAGATACTTTTTCACGGCAGAAAAAGTATCCCAAAATGCCTATGGTTTGAGTTCAGCGCACATAATCAGGGTCGCTTTTATTCGCTCCTGCTCACGAAAAGCTTAAAATTCATCCATGAATTTTACCCTGAATTCAGTAAATTATCTCTCTGTCTCTCTGCAAAGAAAATTAATGAAATCTGAATCATTAGGGAGAAAACCTCAGGACGAGGTTTTCAGGATTTTCCGGATAGGGACATCCGTAAAATCCGAGCCCGGACAGTACGTGACTCAGCCAAACAAAAAAGATCTTCTGGTTACGCTTGCATCTTGGCAAGAGTAACTGGCGCACAAGACACCAATGCCTCTGAAACCGCAGAAAGAAATTGTGCGTCAAATTTAGGATCCCAAGACTGGAAATTAAAAAGACCAAATCAATCGTTAAAGCATGGCAAGCCTTGCGAGGTTCTCCACTGTTTGACAATCTCAACAATACGCTCCGGTGTCGCATCTGCCGGATCATCTGGATAGTAAATCAGGTCTGAACCATCTGGATGCTCTGTTAAAGACTCAAATTGTTCCAGTAATTCATCAAGAACATCATCAGTTTCCGCAACGTTTTCTTTAAATATTTTCTCTACAAATTGAGTGAATTCCGACTCTGAAAACTCAGTAATAGCCTGTTTCATAATTAGTTACTCTTTCTATGTATATTTATATGATTTTTAGGTGAATTCACTCTGAGATTATCCATATCATAGACCTTGCCGCCATGCTGAATTTCTTCAATATGATGAAGCTCAAACGAATTACGTTTACCAACTTTATCTCTGGATCTTACTTTTGGTGCTTTACCAATTTCTATACGTGCTTGATTTTGCGGACTAAACTGTACTCGCAGTTCTGGGTCTTTAGATACTTCCGTCCAAAACGCTTTCCGGAACCCATCAAAACTACTGAACTCACGGCCTCTAAGCTGATCCGCAATTTGCGACGGCACCGGTACACCTAACTCTTTTCCGGCGGCTTCCAACCACAGGCCGGTGATATCTTCACCGTAGCCGGTCACGACGCCCGACTCGTTGCGAGCGCTTTCTTTGTAAACCACATACAACGGTGGTAACCCAGTTTCTGCCGGAAAGGTCAGAATATAGTCTTGCAGATCCGCATCAACAATTGGCGTGATGTAGGTGTTATCAAATTCTTGGCCTTGCTCCGCTTGCGGATGGATCCAGATATCGAATTTTTCCATCTCCGGAATGGGATTAATCAGAATCGGTTTGCCGCCGAAATCGCCGCTAATCGGCACCCACTCAATGGTGACATCCGGCTCTAACGCAACGACAAAGCGCTCACCGACCCGTTTGACCTCACGCTTAGGAATCATCGCGCCATTGACGTGATAGCCGTAAATCCGCCCTGCCATATTGAAACCCAAGCGGATATTGGTTTCAACCCTGTCTTTATTGAGCATATCGGCTGCACTGTAGAGCGTGCTGTCGGCTAATTTGTTGGGCACAAATGCGGCCAGCATTCCGGCTCGCCCGATAATTGTCATGGTCAGCCCCGGCAGTTCTGCCAGTGCCGCACCGCCAACACGTGTTAAAAAGGCTTGTTCAGAAGCAGCACGGATCCCCTGCCCGACGGCAATTGTATAAGCCGCATAATCCCCCAGCACAGAAAGCGACTCTCGTTGTGTACCGATGTCACACGTGCCTCTCGGCACCAGCGCGGATTTGGCGAAACGGGTGGGTTTGGCTGGCGGCTGGTTAAATGCGTTTTGCCATGCGGATGAAGACAATGGGATTTTATCCAGCGCCTGTAATCGCTCCTGACGTTGCCTGCTCAATCGCTCTTGTAAACTCAGCTTCAAAGGTTCGCGTTCGACATAAGGCTCGGTAGACACAGAAGCATTCACACTGCCAGAGTAAGATGAACCAATACCATGATTGACCAGCGCCACTCTGGCGGTATAAGCCTTGTAGGCCAGCCCGTCGAGCTGAGGCTCAGCCTCGGGATTGACCCGCCAGTATGAATTGCCCCATTCATCTTTATCCCGAATGAGTAACGGAATCGACGGTACATCCGTCAGTAATACCTGATGACCGCTGCGCAGCTGTTCGAGAAAATCAGCAAAGCGCATTCCTTCAGGCATCACAGATTTGATAGCCGATTCGCGCAGGGATGAAAAATCCCCTTCAACTTGAGCAAATTCGTAACTCATCAGGTGATAGATTTGAGTGATTTGATCGTTCATTAACGTTGTTGGTTAAGCCGTGATTGTTTTATCGATGAATGTTTCTTGATGCTCGTTTATTGATAGTTTTATTCTCATATGAATCAATAATTATACTCAATAGAGTTTATAAGTCATGTTTGAATTTGGTTTTCTGATAGGGAAAATGTGGTGTTTGGAATGGGGGTAACAGGGAGGCCCGCCTGAAATGATTAAATTGTGGTTTGGTATATGGAATGGTAATGCTGCGGTTTGGGACGCAATTACTTTTCTCGATCTCATTAGCATCTCCGACTGCGCCCCAGTTCCTTTTGATAGATGTCAAAAGGAACCAAAAACATCTTTTTTGGTTCAGTGCGTGTAATCAGGGTCGGATTGATTCGCATCCTGCTCAAGCAATCCTGAAAAATCGTCCATGATTTTTCACCCTGAGTTCAGTGACTAAATTGACTGTTTAAAAATGTTTCACCGCACGCAAATCAACCACTCAACCAAGAAAATCATTCATGGAAGAATGATTAAGCTTTTCCGGGCAGGACGCCCGTAAAAGCTGGTTCTGGACAACGTGTGACCAAGCCAAACAAGAAAGATTTTCTGGTTACTCTTGCATCTTGGCAAGAGTAACTGGCGCACAGAACACCGATGCCTCTGAAATTGAGGAACGGAATTGTGCGTCAAAATTTGGAGCCAGAGGCTGGGATATAAAAATTGAGGAAAGTGATTTGGTGCGCAATGAGTTTATTGATTTCTGCGGCATCTGATGTACGCGCCCCAGATACTTTTGGCGTTCCAAAAGTACCCAAAAGAACGCTTTAGTTCGTGGACGCTGGTCGGGCCGCTTTTATTCGCTCCTGCTCACGAAAAGCTTAAAATTCATCCATGAATTTTACCCTGAGAACATCGATCAATTTGGCTTCGCCTTAAAGAGATTTCACCCAATCCAAATCAACCACCCAACCAAGAAAACCATTCATGGAAGAATGGTTAAGCTTTTCCGAGCAGGACGCCCGTAAAAGCTGGTTCTGGACAACGTGCGACTCAGCCAAACAAAAAAGATCTTCTGGTTACTCTTGCATCTTGGCAAGAGTAACTGGCGCACAGAACACCGATGCCTCTGAAATTGAGGAACGGAATTGTGCGTCAAAATTCGGTGCCGGAGGTTAGGATGGGAAATATGGAAACTTACGGTAAATCTCTTAACTTTCTGGCCGGATTTCCCGCGTAAATCCCTTTCTCAATAATGTCCTTGGTCACCACACTCCCGGCACCAATCACAGCGCCACCACAAATATGAACAGGCAGCACGGTTGCATTCGACCCGATTGTCACGTTGTCTTCAATCACGGTACACCCCCAATTATCTGGGTTTGGATCTGGCTGGCCATTCTTAAAAAGGTCGTTAGCAAACATCACCCCATGCCCGACGAAACAGTCGTTGCCAATCGTGACGTACTCACAAATAAAAGTATGCGACTGTACTTTTGTCCGGGCACCAATGACTGCGTTCTTTTGTATTTCGACAAACGGCCCAACAAACACATCATCCTTGAGCTCACAGCCATAAATATTGGCAGGCTCAACAATCGTGACGTTTTCACCACAGGTTATATCTTTAATTTGAGTGTTTAAAGTTCGTGGGGTTGTCATTGTGTCTCCAAATTTGTGGGGCCGTTGTATAAAGCATTCTGAGCCGATGTTGTAACGACATACACCTAGGTGGTTTTTACTTTCCTGTTGGGAAACATACCAACTGCCTCGTGTTAAATATGCGTATTAATCTTATTTCTTTAATACTTCACTGTTTATAATTGCCACCAATTCATTAGAACTAATTCCGACTCGAAATGGCGCTGGTATGTTCAACAATATTGCTGACGGATCATCTCCTGTTTGCTGTCTAACAAATGCCATCTGTTCAGCTATTTCATCAAATGATTCTCGACTATCTAAAAGATAAAGCAGGCTGTCTAGGCCAAAATCAATACCGCCCTCCTTGCCAATATTCAACGTCCGTTTCAGTAGTTTTATGAAAATACGAGAAAACAATCCGACATCTGATGTGTAATTGTCTATCCCTTTGACAATAAAAACAGTTTCATCTGTTTTGCCACCATCATGACTAGTGGTATTGATCCATGCAGGACCAATAGCGTGCCAAGGCAAAGTTATTCCTATTGAGGATAACCAAAGGCCATTTTCTGAAAATTCAACAAGACCTTTATCCCTTCCGCGAAACAACACACTGACAAACAGAGCAAGAGCAAAACCAGAAAAGACCATCCCGAGAATCCCAATGAGGTTCATTTTAATATCATTATCGCGTAGTGCCTGAAAGCAGCATAATATAAGAAACAACCCGCCCCCCCAGACTAAAAGATGCATTTTTAAAGTCGGCTTAAGTGCTATCGGTTTAGATAAACCATTTTTTTTATACTGTTCATATGGATTCATAATTTTTCTACCAAACAAAAATTACAGAGTTTTCGCCTAATCCTGAGTATAGAGCTCAGTTTTAAAAATAGATTGCGCTATATTTATCGCACCTAAATCATTGATTTTTAATATTATCAATTACAATAATTATTACAAGACCATTATTTCTCAAAATATCGATACCTCTGAAACCGAGGAACAAATTGTGCGTCAAACTTCGGAGGCGGGGAATATATAATTGAGGTGTAGCAGTTTAGTGCGTAATTGATTCCATTTCACAAACTGGCCTTATTACATAATACAAAACTAAGAGGCGGCTGGTGCACAGCGTAAGCCGTTCCAGCCGCAGTCGTATCTTATATGGTACACACCGTTCTCATGGCAGCGGTGTTAGTTTTGCATTCTGGTGCGGGTCATCAGTCACAATCGCCAATCAACGTCCAGGATGCATCACTGCCCGGAATGCTGTTGGTGTACCAGTTGGCTTGATACAGCTTGTTTTGATAAACCATTTGGTCCCCAGCGTTAGCGTGATTATAGCCACTACCGGGCCAGTCACTAGCCGGCCAGTTGGGGTAAACATGAATACCGTTGCAACTGTTGCCCGAAGGGTTATCCGATGCACCGATCTCGATATCACCCGCAGCCGTTAATAGTGTAATAAAGTCCAGTTTGGCACCATCTTCGCGACGTTCGATACGCAATGTATGGTCGCCTGCCGCAAGGTTATCGAAAGTCCCCAGTGTGAAAGTGTTCCAGCCACTGGTTTGTTTGTTGTTTTGAGTGAGCCAGTCGCCATCATCCAGTTTGAAATAAAACGAGTCATCGTTGGCGTTTGGCAGGTTGGCGCGGATCTGCAGTTGGACAGCTGTCGACTGCGATAAGCTAAAGGGGATTAAAACTTGGCCACTTGCATCATCCGATGCCGAATTCAGGAATTGATCACCGTTATTGGGCCAGACAATATACTGCGCTCCGGCATCTGATAACACAGAAAACGGCGCGAATTGTTCTTGGCTCGACAAGCTTTCCAGTTCGACTTGAGCGGAGGAACCTTCGGAGCCGAAACCCTGCCCGTTAATCGTAACTCGGTAACCATAAAGCGGATTAAAAACATCAACGGGTACAGTGAGCGAACCGTTAAACACAGTTTCTACCGATTGCATCGCGGTAACAGGCCCGGCAACAGGTGTATCTTTATTTGCCCAGGCAACATATTCCACTGTCACATCGACAGTATCACCAAAACTGGCTGGGATATGGTTGAATACAACATTCGCAGTACCGGTAAAGTTACCGCCGAGACAGATACTGGCGGAACCGGACTGGGTGTCTAAGTTGGCGAAGCCATCCAAACCATCACCATTTTGACGGGGCGGTGTAACATTGAGCATGTTGCCTGTCATATCCCCATACCATTTGTACAGCCACCAGCCACCACCGCGTTGGTTATTGGCCGTTAGCAGGCTACCAAGTCTGCCTGGCAGGTTGGTGAACCACCAAGAGATATTTGCCGATTCCACCCGATTGCGCTCGAATTTTGCGATAAATGGTACGGATACCCCCGGCGCACCTTCATATTTGTGCGTGTCATGAGAATATTCGTTGATACTGATGGGACGGGGCGAAATACCCAACGCCCTTTCCCGGGCGCGGTAGTCGGCAATATTTGCTGTGATATTGTCTGAACCACCCAGTTCGTGCCAGCTGATCACATCGGGCAGGCAGTTGTTTGCAACGCAGTATTCGAGAAACGCCTGAATATATGAGGCATGATACCAAGCCGCTGATGGACCGATGATGCGTTCACCGGGATCCTGACGGCGAATCAGGTCATAGGTGGGCTTCCACAGAGATGATTTGAAGTTTCCGTTCGCATCGTCATCCCAGGTAATATTGGGTTCATTGAAAATTTCATAACCGTAGTAATTATCTCTTCCTGAGGCACGTTTGTCTGCGATAACCGAGCGAACTCTCGCAGACCAATGTGACCAGCCCGACCACTGATAAGGCCAGCCGGGCAGTAAATCCGCCAAACGGACCGTCACTTCGGCGGTGGTATTCGCTAATCTTTTCGACACGGGGATAGCAGCGCCAATCGGCTGTTGGTACCCCGCCCCACTTCTGGCGGGTTGCGTATACATTCTGGGATGAAGCGGCGCGACATCGCCATTAATGTCCGTGGGTAAACTATCCGTGATACCGTAAAGTGCGCCAGATGCAGCGTGTGTCACGGGACCAATCGGATCTGACATGTCGACAGTGAGTGTTTCATTTTGTGCGTGAACACTCGTACAAAATAACAACAGCGCACCGCACAAAGCCGAAAATCGTTTTTTGATCATCGTTTTGAATCCTTGACTAGGTTGAGGTAAGTACCGACATTCTTTTGAAATGGCGTGTTTCATCAGAAAAACATGCAGGAAGAACTTTCTCTTTATTGCTATGGTCGAGCACAGACTCGCCTATCCATGCTCACATACTGAGAAAGCCATTGTTTAAGATGCTGGAGAATAAGAAAATAAACAAAAAAGGTTTAAATGTTTGTAATCCAAATCGTTAAATACTTTTTTTAAATCGTTAAAGTTTATGAAATAAATTGCATCCTAATCCTTGAGATCCTCGCCAGTACGCTTGGGAGAATCGCGACACTCAAAGGCCACATTTTGTGGCACAGATCACTAACACTCCTCCTTAGCGTCTTTAAAGCGGTTCTGCCTGAATGTTTTGGGTGCGCAACCGTACTCCTTTTTAAACAACATATTAAAGTAAGTCACATTGGCATAACCCACACCAAGAGCGATTTGCTTGATGCTAAGATGTTGCTCTTCAATCAGTAGTCGTGAGGCCTCTGCCAGACGAAGTTTATTCACGTATGCGGTAAAAGTGAGACTGAATTCAGCTTTTAAGAGCTTATTAATTTTTGAGCGGGTTGTTCCCAGAGTAGCGGCGGCGCTTTCAATATTGATCGCTGGGTTGATGTACTCAACAGCAATATGGGAGAGAAGCGCCGACTTCGGATCGTCAGGTTGCTGTTTGACCGACAACTGCTGATAAGCAATAAAGGGACGCTTGGTATTCACTTGTTCTTTTGCACGACATATTTTTTCCTGTACATATAATTTCATTAAAAAATATGCCAAGACTAACCAAGCAACGACGATAATCGCGACACTTCCCCACACATAGCTGACGTTCTCCGCAACCAGTACCAAATCAGATATTTCAATTTTCGAGTGGCTTCCTCTTGGGCTCTGGAGCGAGTTATTAATGGAAAAACCATGCGTCCTTCGTAAATCTGCAGTGCGATCTGTATACGCCAGACCATAGCGCTCAAGCCACCAGTCAGCGGAATCCAGATCGTTTAATTTGAACGATATTTTACGGCTTTTCTTATTGCAGGTTAGAAAATCGAGGCTAACGCGATAGGTTTCTGGTTTTCCAAGTTTTGTCACATGGTCGACATAAGTATAGAGCGCAAAAACAAGAATATTTTCAGGCTCACATTGAATACGAAAACTGATTCTGGAATAAGAACTGAGGTCGATCAGGTCACTCACATCTTGTGGGTCGGCAAGATTGATAATAAAAGAGGTATAGGGATATTTTTCCTCCGTAGAAACCCAAAAATCAAAGGTGATGGGCTGCGACGTTTCTCCACTGTTGAACACCACAACCTTGTCGTCTTGCTGCTGATCTGGCGGCTCAGTCCTGTAAAACCAGTTGATATCACTATGCTTCTGCGGCAAAAAAGCGGTTTCATGGGTAGAAATTAGCACCCCTGCGTATAGCAAAATAGCGGATAGGACAAGGAGAACAGCAACACAAAGTAACGCTTTGCGATAAAATAATGTCATTCTTTTGATATTCTTTTTATCCATTAATGAATGTCTGATATATAAAAACATGCGAACCGGAAATAGCAGACGTCGCCCCATAACTCTGGGTATTTAAATCCAAACAGTATGACGTCAAAGCTGCAATACTGTTTAATTCAGTCAAAGGTTACCCCATGTCGCTATATATTATCCGTTAATAGCGTTTGATTTTTCAGTAGCCGTTCTACTGTCTGCCGTCGGTATTTAAATCACCACCAATCATAAATTCCATTTGAAATTGTATACAATCTGCATCATGCTCTGAAACTTGTCATCATCCAAACTTTTACTCATGGAGAGATTAAAACAATGCGGATTCTCGTTGTTAACCCGAATACGACAGCCAGTATGACCGAAAAAGCCTGTCTTGCTGCCCGGCAAGTTGCCTCTGAGGGGACTGAAATTATCGCCGTGACCTCGGCACACGGGCCGGTTTCAATTGAAGGATATTATGATGAGGCACTGGCTGTCCCCGGGATGCTTCAGGCCATTCAGGCCCATGAGAATTTCGATGCCGTAGTGATTGCCTGTTTTGATGACACGGGTCTGGACGCCGCTCGCTGTATCACCGATAAACCGGTGATTGGCATTGGTGAAGCGGGTTATCGGGTTGCTTCAATGCTCGCCAACAAATTCAGCGTCGTCACAACCCTCGCCCGCTCTGTACCTGCGTTGGAACACAATTTATTGCGTTATGGGATGGAAAGACAATGTATCCGCGTGCGTTCTTCTGAAATCCCGGTGCTTGAATTAGAACGCAACGGCTCAGATGCGATGCAGAAAATCGGCCAGGAAATTGAGCAAGCGATTGTCGAAGATCGGGCGGAAGCCATTGTCCTTGGTTGTGCCGGGATGGTTGATCTGGCGGAAAAACTATCGGCTCAGTTTGCCATCCCGGTGCTCGATGGGGTCACGTGTGCCGTGTCGCTGTGTGAAAGTCTGGTCAGACTCCGGGTTAAAACCTCGCGTCAGGGCGGCTATGCGCCGCCACCGACGGAGAAAATGGCAGCATCAGCCCTTCACGCCACCAGCCGTCAGACCACCGACTAACCAGCGTTGCGCTAACAAGAACACCAGGGTGATCGGCAGTGCCGATAATACCGCTGCCGCAGCAAAATCGCCCCACAAGTAGTTTTGCGGATAAAGGTACTGTTGCATTCCGACCGCCAACGTGTACTGGTTAATATCAGACAGGAGCAGAGATGCCACCGGAACTTCACCGACTGCGGCAATAAACGACAGAATGAAAACCACAGCAAGAATCGGCACGGACAGCGGTAACAGCACCAAACGGAAGGCTTGCCACGGGGTTGCACCGTCCAGTGCGGCAGCCTCTTCCAGCGAGCCATCAATGGTTTCAAAATAACCTTTGATGGTCCATACATGGAGCGCAATTCCCCCCAGATAAGATAAGATCAGCCCACCGTGGGTGTTCAATCCGAGGAAAGGAATATACTGGCCTAACTTATCAAACAGGGCGTAAATCGCCACCAGCGCCAGCACTGCCGGAAACATCTGGAAGATCATCATGGCCTTTAAGATGAGACTTTTTCCCCCGAATTTCATCCGTGCAAACGCGTATGCCGATGTGGTGGATAAGGCGACGATCAACACCGAGGAGATCGTCGCAACCTTGACCGAATTCCACAGCCAGGTCAAAACCGGAAATGGCGGTGGGGTCACACTCCCGTCAGCATGAGTGACGGCAAATCCCAATGCTAATTTCCAATGCTCCCAAGACGGATGTTCCGGAATGATGCTCCCAGTGGCAAAGTTGCCTTCCCGTAATGAGATTGCCACGATCATCAGCATCGGAAAAATAATCAGTGAGAGAAAGAACCATAGACCAATATGGGTTGCCCAGACTCGGTATTTCAAACTTTTTCCTTGAACCATTGCCATCATGCAACTCCTTAATCTTGTTCTGTCCGAGTGAAACGAAGATTGATTAATGCCAATGCACCCACCAGTAAGAAAATCAGTGTTGCGATGGCACTGGCCAGACCGAAGTCCCGACCGCCACTGCCCTCAAAGGCAATCCGATAGGTGTAGCTGACCAGTAAGTCCGTATAGCCGGCCGGCTCGGTCGTCCCGATCATATTTGGCCCACCGCCGGTCAGCAGATAAATCATCACGAAGTTATTAAAATTAAACGCGAAGCTGGCAATCAATAGCGGCGTTAACGGTTTGATCATCAACGGGAGCGTGATTTTCGTAAAATTGTATAACGGCCCTGCACCATCAATCGCTGAGGCTTCATAGAGATCTTCGGGAATCGCTTTTAGTAATCCCATACACAAAATCATCATGTAGGGAAATCCAAGCCAAGTGTTGACCGCAATCACCATAACCCGAGCCATGATGGGATCGGAAAACCATGCCGGTTTGAGACCGAACAGCGCATTCAGCACCATGTTGATTTCACCGAAACTCTGATTAAACAACCCCTTAAAAATAAGAATCGAAATGAAAGCCGGTACCGCATAAGGCAGGATCAGTAGTACACGATAAACCGACCGTCCACGCAGCGCTTCCCACTGCACGACGCTGGCAAGTACCAAACCGATGATCAGGGTCAGCCCGACGGTGAGCGCGGAAAAAACCACCGTCCAGATAAAGATGCTGATGAACGGTTCTTTAATGCCGTCGTCTTGCCACACCCGCTCAAAGTTAGCCGTCCCGATTTTGACAATAAATCCCGGAGATATCGGCGTCTTATCAAACTGACCATGCTGGTCAACCGGCTGATAAAAGCCGATATCCATGTTGGGCTTGAGTAATTCACCATTGTGCTGATTACGCAGCGTCATCCCATCATCGAGCAACTGATATTTGGGGAAAATGGCTGAAAACCGACGTAACCCATTCATCCGAATGGTTTGTTCGTCTGGGGTAACTAATTTCAGCCCGGACAGTGTATCCCGATGTTGAATCACGGTTTTGAGTGACTCTTTTGTCCACCCTTGCGGAGACTCAATCGGTGTTAAAGCTAACTGTTTAGCCGGATGGCGACCCAATGAAAATGCCGGAGTCGCCAGTAACTGCTCCCCGTTGCGGATCACCAAGCGGTAGCCGTTCTGCGTGTGATACAGGGTAAAAGGATAATTCTGGCCGCTTTGATAAGTCTGATCGAGTAAGACTGACTGCGCGCGTTCTAACGAGAGTTGGTTTTTCGCGCTGTAATTGGTGAAGGAGAGTCCGATGGTGTAAACCAGCGGAAACATAATAAACAGGATCATGCCTGCAATGCCGGGATAAATATAACGGTGCGCATATGTTTTCCGGCTGCCAAAAATGTACAGTGCCAGCGCCGTCAGAACAATGGTCAACAACGCAAACGCAATTTCACCACGCGCATACATCATGATACTGGCATAACCGTTCAGGCTGCCTATCGCAAACAGTATCACCCACTTGATCCACTTGATTCTATGACCGGTACTCAAACTGCCGGGGTCTGCTTTCTGAACGAATTGCATAAAACTTCCTGAAATTTAATCAAGCTAATTCAGGTCAGGTGAAACCAAACCAACGGACCATCACCGATGGCCCATTCCAGTTTCATAGCACCTGACTCATTTCCATTAATGTGCAATTTGCTTTTGCGCATCAGCTAATGCCGAGTCAACCGACTGACGCCCATCGACCACATTGATAATGGCATTTTTCATCGAACTCCAGAATGCATTCATCTGCGGTATATTCGGCATAATCTCACCATCGGTCGCATTGTACATTGTGGCAGCAATACGCGGATCGCTGGCAAGTTTATTCTGATAAGATTTCAAAGCGACAGCACCCAACGGCTTATCTGCATTCACCATCGCCAGACCGTCATCAGTCAACAGATAGTGCTCAAGAAATTCAACGGCAAGATCTTTATTGGGTGAAGCGGTACTGATCCCGGCGGACAACACCCCAACAAATGGTTTGGAATTTTTGCCATTAAATTTAGGTAACGTAGTGACGCCGTAACGAATACCGGATTTGTCAATGTTGCCCCAACTCCACGGCCCGTTAATCGTCATAGCCGTATTGCCCTTGGTGAACTCAGACTCAGACACGGAATAATCCATATCCGGTGAAATGACGTGACTGTCGATCAGCCCTTTCAAGAACGTCATCGCTTTGCGAACGCCGGGTTTATTCACCCCGATATCCTTGATGTCGTAGCCCTTATCACTACTGAATTTAAACGCGTACCCGCCATCGGCCGCCAAGAGTGGCCAGGTAAAGTACGGTTCTTTCAAATTCCACATAATTGCGCTTTTACCCTGTTTGCTCAGCTTGTCATTCAGTTTGGCAATATCCTCCCAGTTTTTGGGCGGCTCAGGTACCAGATCTTTGTTATAAATCAGCGACAATGACTCTACCGCGACCGGATAGCCGATGAATTTGCCGTGATACTGGACTGCATCCCATGCGAAATCGAACATGTTTGCTTTCAGTTCCGGGGACGGATGAACCTCCGCCAGCAATCCGGCTTCAGCATATCCGCCAAACCGATCATGCGCCCAAAACACGATGTCAGGTCCGTCACCGGTTGCAGCGGTCTGCGGGAACTTATCCTGTAACCCGTCCGGGTGCAGTACCGTGACCGGAATCCCCGTGTCTTGTTCAAATTTTTTACCAACTTCCGCCAGACCGTTGTAGCCCTTGTCTCCATTAATCCATATTGTGAGCTGTCCTTCCGCAATGGCAGCATTTGCACTCAGACTCAACGAGCCCAGAGCTGTACAGGTGCAAATCGCGACAGCATGTAGGGTCTTTTTCATGCGCTTATCCTTATTTTTCAACTTGTCGTAGGAGGTGATGACATATGATGAAAAATATTGCGTCGTTCCTCATCATCCTGAGCCCTACGCCCCTGAGATATAACGGTATTTTCGTGACTCCCATCAACATCTGTGTCACTGAATCACTTAAATGTTGGGTAAAATGTGATTGATGACACTTTTCCGCCTGATTTCCGGCAAGCGCAAGCCCACCTCTCTCTCATCCCTTTCCCGGTGCTAATCCTTTCCTGTCCACCCTGTGTTCTATGTCGCAGGAGGATGCACCGCAGCATCCTTTGACGCATACTATTCTCAAATCACCGCGCATTCCCCGAATGACTGCGCAAAGTGGAACAATAGCTGATAATGAGTCACAGTCACTGAGTATGGCTGCACCCATTACATGTCACAAATCTATATTTGAGTTAAGGATGATCGAGATGGCAAGTGTCACCCTGAAAAATGTATCGAAGGCTTACAATGATGTCGTGATTACCAAAGATGTGAATTTGGAAATCAACGATGGTGAGTTTGTCGTTTTCGTCGGCCCGTCAGGATGCGGTAAATCCACCCTGCTACGCTGTATTGCCGGCTTAGAAGATATCACCTCAGGTGATTTATATATTGGTGAGCAACGCGTCAATGATATTGAGCCATCCAAAAGAGGTGTCGGGATGGTCTTTCAATCCTATGCCCTTTATCCCCATTTGAATTTGTATGACAACATGTCGTTTGGCCTCAAACTCGCCAAAGCCGATAAAAAAGCAATCCACGCCCGCGTCGTTGAAGCGGCTGAAATTCTCCAGCTCGGCCACTTGCTGGACCGCCAGCCCAAAGCATTATCCGGTGGACAACGTCAGCGAGTCGCCATTGGCCGGACATTGGTCTCAAGGCCGAATGTATTTCTCCTTGACGAACCGCTCTCAAATCTCGATGCGTCGTTACGGGTCAATATGCGCAGTGAGATTACCAAATTACAGCGCCAGCTCGGTTGCACCATGATTTATGTCACGCATGATCAGGTTGAAGCCATGACAATGGCCGATAAGATTGTTGTGCTTCAAGCAGGGTCTGTTGCTCAGGTCGGCCAGCCGCTGGCGCTCTATCATTATCCTAAAAACCGTTTTGTGGCAGGGTTTATCGGCTCCCCGAAAATGAATTTTATGACGGTGAATGTTGAAGCTGTGGAATCCGAACGAGTGATGGTGCAATTACCCAACGGTGAAACGTTCTGGATTCCGGTCAAAGGCGATCAGGTTCATCCGGGAGAACGGATGTCTTTGGGGATTCGTCCGGAACATTTAATCAGTGCTGAATCCGCCTCATTTACGGTATCGGGCACCGTCCAGATCGTCGAAAAACTCGGTAACGAAACGCAGATCTATCTGCATTTGAAAGGCGCTGATGCCAATGTGATTTATCGGGCAATGGATACCCTGGATGTTGAGGTCGGTGATGCGTATACGATTGGTATCGAACCGAACCGCTGTCATCTGTTCCACAGCGACGGCAGCGCTTGTCCGAGATGTTATCGTGAAAAAGGTGTAGATTTCGAGGCTGCTTATCACGATTGATACCCATGAATTCGTCGCGTCATGATTCAGGCGTGATGTCTCCCAAACCAAAAGCCGGTTCTCAGATGAGAACCGGTTTTTCATTTCTGCATGCTCAATCACTTCAGGCAGCGCGAATCTGAGTGAGCTTCACCAGCATTTGCCGCATGGCCGGTGACGAAAACATCGTGGTTAAATCAGCCGTAAGTTTTCTCCGCCAGTTAGGATATTGATCAACAGTCCCCGGCACATTAACCGGCTCATCCATCGCCAGCAGATCTTCAAGCTGGATACTGACCAGCGCCGAACGCCCCGAGGCCACATGCAGCTGGATTAATTCACCCAATAATGGGTTCATGACCAGATGTGCTTCAGCCGTCGTCGTTGGCACCTGACCGGTGCTATCTTGCCCTTGCGCATTTAACATCCCCAGCGCTTGCAACACACCATGACGAATTTGAGCACGATCCTGATGCAATTGTTCGAGTTGTGTCTCATCGGGATAAAGCCCCAGTTGCTGCCCCAATGACAGATCAGAACCATGCCAAAACCCTCTCAGTGTCGGCATATCATGTGTACATAAAGCCGTCATCGACTGATAAGGATAGTCTGACGGTGGCGTATACACGCCTTGCTGAGATTTTTCGAAGAAAAATACTTTATATGAATGGATGCCTGCGGTTGCGAGAATCTCCGCCATCTGCGTCGGAACCGTGCCTAAATCTTCACCAATGACCGCACACTGATGTCGGTGGGATTCCAAAGCCAGAATCGCCAGAAAATGCTCAACCGGATAGTAAACATAAGCCCCCTCTTTGGCGGTTTTCCCCTCGGGTATCCACCACAGCCTTAATAATCCCAGCACATGATCAATGCGCAAAGCCCCGCAATGCTTCATATTGGCTCTGAGTAAATCAATAAAAGGACGATACCCGTGCTCCCGCAGCGTGACCGGATGAAATGGCGGCAATCCCCAGTCTTGTCCGAGCGGCCCGAGGATATCCGGTGGCGCACCGACACTCACCGCCTTAACCAGCGTATGATTGCCATCAACCCAGGTATCACAACCATTTTTACTGACACCAACGGCTAAATCACGGTATAAGCCAATCGCCATGCCCCGTTCCCGCGCCATTAATTGTGTTTCTTTCAACTGGCTTTCAGCAATCCACTGTAAGTACATATGAAACTGAATCTCATCCTGATGCGTCTCAATAAAGGCTTGTACTGTTTCGCTCTGATAATCTTGATATTCCGGTGGAAACTGTGCCCATCCCCGGGGTTGGGGCACCTCATTCGTCTCGTCCCCGCGCTGGCCGAAGGTCTCAGACAGCACATGAAACACTGCCAGCGCAGTCAAGCTATCACCGCCCTGCGCCACAAACTGCATAAACGCTTGTGCCCGCTCAGAATGATGCGTCAGATGACGGTGACGAAACTCCTGATACAACAACGGCAACACCATCATTTTAAGGGTGCTCACTTCGGTGTAATCAACCCACGGTTTGGCTCTTGTCTGCTCCAGCCGGTGCTGAAAATCGGCACTGCCGACCAACGACTGCGCGGCATGGCTGAGGACAAATTCAGGCACCGAACTAACATCGATATAGAGTGTATTTAACCAGAATCTTGAAGAGGGACTATAAGGACTGGCAAATTCAGGACAAGCCGGAAAAAGCGTATGCAGTGGGTTGAGCCCGATAAACTGAGCGCCTTGATCGGCCACTTCGGTGATCAACTGTTTCAGGTCACCAAAATCGCCGATTCCCCAGTTATCTTTACTACGGAGCGTATAAAGCTGAATACTCAGCCCCCACATTTTCTGGCCAGACAATAATGCGGGCTGTTTATAACACGCAATCGGCGCAATGATCAGCAGACTTTCCTCAAAATGACCATTACGTTTGTCTCTCACCCACAATTGATGGTAGCCCTGTGTTAACCCGGTGATCCGCAGCGTCACAGTGCCGTCGCTGTCGCGGTGATCCGCAAGGAGGTGTGTAGCCACTTCCCCATCAAGATGCTGATGGTCTTCTGTCCGGATTTGCCAGGAGAAATGCTCATATGAAGCATCGCGGCCGATGTTAAGTGTGATATCGACGGGCTGCCCGTCGCCACGAACAACGATGACCGGCTCTGACAACCGAGATTGATGTTTGTGGATTGCGGATGCCATGAGTCGGGCATCTTCTGACATATCATAGCCCATAATGGCAAGAATCTGACGCAACGTCTGCTCGGGAACTTCCGTTTCATTGCCCCATGCATCCGTATAGCACTTGGCAATCCCGGCGAGATCAGCCACATGCGCCAATGTTGGTTTTGTTATCATGTTTCACTCCAATGACATTGCATTGATAAAAATTCATAAGATGAATGAGCCGAGGCGGAATGCCCGGCTCCGATACACCATGTCATTCGATTGCTGAATTAACGTTTGACGGGTTGCAGCCGCCAGATCGTCTCCACATAATCGCGAATCGACCGATCCGAACTGAATTTACCCACCAAGGCCGTATTTAAAATCGCTTTGCGGGCCCAACCCTGCACATCACGGTACTGGCGGTCCACCGCTTCTTGTGCGTCAACATAAGCGCGGAAATCAGCCAGACACAGATAAGGGTCACCGTCACGTAATAAGGTGTCGTAAACCGCTTTTAATCCGTGTGGACTTCCCGGTGTGAAATCGTCAGTGTTAAGCCAGTCAAGGCTTGCTTTCAGGAGCGGGTCAGTCCTGTAGTAAGTGTTCGGGTCATAACCGTCTTTCAGGCATTGATTCACCTGATGCACGTTTAAGCCAAAGATAAAGATATTTTCGTCACCGACTTCTTCGCGAATTTCCACATTCGCACCATCCATCGTCCCGATCGTCAGCGCACCGTTGAGGGCTAGTTTCATGTTGCCGGTCCCGGATGCTTCTTTCCCTGCGGTTGAAATCTGCTCAGACAGATCCGCAGCGGGAATGATCAATTCTGCAATGCTGACCCGGTAATCGGGAATGAACACAACTTTCAGTTTATCGTTGACTCGCTCATCTTGATTGATGGTCTCAGCCACCTGATTGATAGCATAGATAATCTCTTTGGCAAGGTGATAACCGGGAGCGGCTTTGGCAGCAAAAAAGACCACGCGGGGCACCATATCAAACGTCGGTTCATGTAACAGACGGTGATATAAAGACAAAATATGTAGCAGATTTAAATGCTGACGTTTGTACTCATGCAGGCGTTTGATTTGTACATCAAACAACGCATTGGGATTAATCTCTAACCCGAGATTGGTCAGCACCCATTGTGCCAAACGTTCTTTATTGGCTTTTTTCGTCGCCATAAATGCAGCCTGAAAATCCGATTCTTCGGCATAATCAGCCAACGCTGCCAGATGGTCGAGATTGTCTTCCCACCGGTATCCGATTTTATGGCGGATCAGCGTCGCCAGATCGGGGTTGCAATAGGTTAACCAGCGACGCGGGGTAATCCCGTTGGTGACATTACGAATCCGGTTGGGAAATAACGTATTAAATTCAGGGAATAATTCTTTTTGCACCAGCTCCGTGTGCATTGCGGCAACACCGTTGACTGCATAAGAGCCGATGACACACAGATTGGCCATTCTCACCATTGGCTCTTTCTCCGTGGAGACGATCGCAAGCTTCGCTTGCTTGTCGGTATCACCCGGCCACTGTTGCTCGACCTGTTTCAGGAAATGCTGATCAATTTCCGTGATGAGCGCCATATGTCGGGGCAGTAACTTGGTCATCAGAGATTTGCGCCAAGTTTCTAAGGCTTCTGGCATCAAGGTATGGTTGGTGTAAGCAAAAACCCGCGCACAAATCGACCACGCAGTTTGCCACGCCAGATCTTTCTCATCGATCAGAAGCCGCATCAGTTCGGGAATCGCGATTGCAGGATGGGTGTCATTCAATTGGATGGTTTCATAATCGGGTAAGCTCTCCCAATCACGTCCGGCTTGTTCGTGACGAGCGACAATGTCACCGATGGATGCCGCACTATGAAAGTATTGTTGCATCAGGCGCAAGACTTTACCTTGTTCATGATTGTCATTCGGATAAAGCACTTTGGTCAGGTTTGCCGCTTCAATCATGCGCTGCTGCGCTTCAATATAAGCACCTTCATTAAACTTATCGAGCGAGAACCCTTGTTCTGCCCGGCATTCCCATAAACGCAGCGGGTAAACCGTGTGACTCTTATATCCGACAATCGGAATATCCCATGCGATGGCTTTTACAATTTGGTCCGGCAGCCAACGGTGTTTGGTTTTGCCTTGATGTTGATAGGTTTCCACATGGCCGAAGAACCCGACTCGCCGCGTCAGTTCAGGGCGCATCCGCTCCCACGGGTAGCCCTCTTCTCCGCGCCATTCATCCGGTGCTTCCTGTTGTCGTCCGGCGACAAAAGACTGTTTGAACAACCCGTATTCATAATGTAACCCGTATCCGACTGTGGGGTATTCCTGAGCAGCGCAGGAGTCCATGAAGCAGGCGGCTAAACGCCCCAACCCACCGTTGCCGAGTGACGGATCGCGCTCATGCTCCAGTAGATCAGACAATGACTGTCCCAGCGTTTGCATGACATGCTCGACCTGCGCATACACATTCATGTTAATCAGCGCATTGCCCGTCAGACGTCCCATCAGAAATTCGAGTGACAGATAATTCACATGTTTTGCGTTGCGAACCCGGGGATCATGTTCCGTATCGACCAGATCGGCAACGGTTATTTCAGACAACGCTCTCACCATCGCCAAGTACCATGACCGAGTGCTTGCGTGCTCAATCTCTTGCGAATAGGTGGTCTTCAAATGATGTAAGACACTCTGTTTGAATGCCTCCGGCTCAAAATGATTGGTTGGTTCATTGTTCATGACTATCTCACTCTTTACAGCATCTTGCTTAATTTAAGGGCTAAAGGTATGGGTATATCCTGCATAGTCCTGCGTCATGAAACATCCTCCCGCAGGGAGGGAATTATGGTAGGAGTCAATGGGCGTAGAGCCTGATGATGGACCGATGGCTCAAAAAGGCAGCACCCAATTCATAAAATTGTTAGAAATTTGTGTATTAAGAAGTCGATCAAGTTCCAGACCGTACGCACCACGCTAAACTACCGAGCATTAATGCAACTTGAAGATATAGTGCAGAATTTATGTGGATTCCATCAAAACTGACACGTCCGAGTCGTCTACACCATGCGATCTCTCGACAACGGGTGCTCGATACCCTGCGCCATGCGCATCGGTGTAAAGTGGTGTTGTTTCGCTCACCTGCCGGTTATGGTAAGACAACCATGGCGGCACAGTGGCTCGCCGATAGCCCTGCTGTCGGCTGGTATAGCATCGATGACGGTGACAATGATTCATTTCGTTTCATCAATTACTTCATTCAGGCGATTAATATTGCCACCAGCAATGGCTGCCCGAATAGTCAGACCCTTGCCGAACGCAGCCAATACTCTTCTGTCTCTTCTCTGTTTGCTGAACTCTTTCATGAAATTCAGGATGTCACGCAACCTTGTTATCTGGTTCTTGACGACTACCACCTGATTGATGATGAAAAAATCCACGAAGCGGTGCGTTTTTTTATTAAACATATGCCGGACAACATGACGGTGGTCGTCACCAGCCGTGCCAATCCGCCGTTGGGTATTGCGAACCTGCGTGTCCGCGATCTGCTCATCGAAATTGATCACGATATGCTGGCATTTGATGACGAAGAAACAACCCGCTTTTTCAGTCAGGTCGTTCACGATGAATTTGATTCGGAAACGGTCAGCGAGCTGCGGCATTATGTCGAAGGCTGGCCTTCCGCCCTACAGTTGATCGCGTTACAGGCCAAGCATCAAAACCGCTCGTTGGCGCAATCACGACAGTCGGTCGCTCGGTTCAATCATGATCATCTGTGGGAATACTTAATTGAAGAAGTGTTTGCTTATATTGATAGCGACACACGGTTGTTTCTGTTGCAATGTGCGGTTCTGGAGACCTTCAACGATGTATTGGTTGCTGAGCTGACCCAGCGCAGCGATGCATTGAACATGATTGAGTCTCTCAACCGTTATGGCCTGTTCATTCATCGGCTGGAAAGTGAACAAAACTGGTATCGCTTCCACCACCTGTTTGCAGAGTTTCTGACCCATCAACGGCATAAAATCATTCCTGATGAGGAACAACGATTACATAGCCGGGCCGCTCAGGCGTGGCTTAAATTGGATATTCCACATCAGGCGCTGAAACACGCTCAGCAAACCAACAATAGTGATTTGACCACCCAGATTTTACTCGCTCACGGCTGGCGCATGTTCAATCATGGTGAGTTAAATATTCTGGAAACAGCAATGGATGAACTTGATGCCGAGCATCTCTACGCTGGTGTGAAATTGCCGTTACTTCAGGCTTGGTTAGCCCAGAGTCAGCACAGCTATCCCCGGGTCGAGGATATGTTAACGCAGGCCGAGCATGAGATGCGTCTGAGAAACATCTCGATTTCTCAGCCGGAGCAAGGACAAATCAACACCCTCAGAGCTCAGGTTGCTATCAACAATAATGATCCGGAACTTGCATCGGAACTGGCTGAACTCGCCCTGAGTCAGTTGGCAACGACCGATTTTCGCAGCCGGATCATTGCCACCTCGATTGTCGGAGAAGTCAATCACGTGCATGGGGAGCTCAACCGGGCGCTTTCTCTGATGCAACAAACCGAGAAGTTAGCCCGTCAGCATCAGGTTTATCATCAGGCATTATGGGCTTTAATCCAGCAGAGCGAGATTTTGCTCGCTCAGGGGTATGTTCAGGCCGCCTTCGAGCTACATGAATCAGCTTTCAAACTGATTGAAGCCCAACAGTTACATCAGGTGCCGTTACATGAATTTCTGCTACGGCTCCATGCGCAAATTCTCTGGTGCTGGAATTCACTGGATGAAGCGGAAGTCTTTGCCCAAAAAGGGATCCGAGTCCTGGGTAACTTAGACATCAGTAAACATCTGCATAGTTACTCGATTCTTGCCCGGATTGCGATAGCCCGTGGAGAAATTGATCGCGCGGCAAAGTTTGTCGCGCAGATAGAAACGCTGTTGAGCCAATCCAGCTACCATATTGACTGGACTGCGAATGCCTCGTTCGCTTTACTGCTCTACTGGCAAGTCCGGGATGATGCCGATGCAATCGAAACATGGCTCGCGCAGGCTTCCCGCCCTTCTGAAGCGAAAAATCATTTTTTACAACTCCAGTGGCGTAATATCGCACGGGCTCAGATCTATACTGGCCAACTGGAGAAAGCGCAGCAGAGTCTGGCGTTTTTGCAGCATGAAGCGCAACAATCCGAACTCTTTACCGATACCAACCGTAACCTGATTGTCGAAGCGGTACTCGCGGTGCATCAGCAACAACCACAAGTGGCTGAAACCGTGTTACGACAAGCCTTAAAGATGACCAATCAGACGGGTATGGTGGCGGATTTTCTCATCGAAGGACAACACTTATATCCGATCTTACAGCAACTGCTGCAAGGTGAAACGCTTGAGGATTTAGAAAAGCATCGCGCTAAATATTTGCTCCGTGAGATCGCCCAGAAACAGCGGAGTCGTTCATTGCATTTCGATGAGGAATTTATCGATAAGCTGCTGCACCATCCCAAGGTTCCTGAGCTGGTTCGTACCAGTCCATTGACGCAACGTGAATGGCAAGTACTTGGCCTGATCTATTCTGGTTTCAGCAATGAGCAGATCTCTCAGGAGCTGGAAGTCGCGGGAACCACGATCAAAACCCACATCAGAAATCTCTATCAGAAACTGAATCTGACCAACCGCAAAGAAGCCATAGAAACGGCAGAACGCTTGCTGAGCTTAATGGGATACTAAATGACCTCTCCGACGGCTGTGTGGTGTTCGCTGCACAGCCGATTTTTTGTTGACCGGCCAGTCACAAAATCGGGGATATTTCACATTTTTGCACATTGATGTTCGAGGCCATTCTGTATTGCTGCACGATAAAATGCGATGCAGATCACCCAATTACCGGAAGTTTGTCACTGCGGCTCCCCTTCCTCCACCCCAGATTTGTGATTCAGCTAACATTGTATCGCGATTCCTTTTTTTCTCCGCCTCTCTCATCCCAACGCTTCCTCCATAGATTTCACGCCAGAAGAGGAAGTCAGCCCCTGTCGCGTTCCTTATCTTGTTCTCTAGTCAGAACAAATTCGTGATGAGTCGGGATTTGTTCGAACGACGCAATCACATTTTTCCTCTCCGCTGACACCCCGGTTCGGCACCATCAATGGGGGTCAGCGGAGCACATAGGAATAATCACAATAAACAGGAGCAAATCACATGAAGAAGGTAAGCTTAATTGCTTTAGCCATTTCCGGAGCAGTGCTTTCAATGCAATCCTCAGCCGAAGACAAAGTTCATGAAGGCTGGACAGTCAATGGTTATGGTCACCTGCTATACAATGTCGGCGAATCACTCTCTTTAAACGACAGCTATGGTCACCGCAGAGACTATCACGCGGCTGGTGCGGCATTTTCCGGTAACCCGACACAGGTCGAATTTACCGTTACCAAAGGTCAGAATTTTGATTCCGGCTCCTGGGCGAAATATGTGCTAAAAGCGGAGTACGGTAACAATGAAGGGGGGAATGGCCGCGGATTTTATACCTCATCTTCAGGCAATGAAGGACACTTGGAAAGTGGTCAGGTGGAATTCAAAGAAGCTTACATTGAGCTGGGCGATTTATCCTACTTTGCCGATGGACTCAGCCTGTGGGCCGGTCAACGTTATCTGAACCGTCAGTCAGGCATCATTACCAAGGAGTTCTGGAAGCAATCTTCGGGTGTCGGGGCCGGGGTTCAGTATCATGACGCCGGATTTGCGGTCATGTCAGCGGATCCCGGTGAAGGCAGTTGTACACTCTCGGGGGCAAACGTCAATTCCAAACAGTGTTCTTTAGATAGTGACGGACGGAGTACCACCCTCACTTCGGCTGATTTTTACTATTACGGCGTTGAAGGATTAGGGGGGAAATTCGATTTTGATCTGAAAATCACTTCGCGTAAACATGTTGATGAGTCGAGTACCGCCAAAAATGGTGTCGGGGCGGCGATTACCTATCATCGCGACTATTACGGCTTCGATGGTTGGTCGACAACGGCGATTACTTACGGGAAAGGCGTTTCTGCCAACCGGGGGGTCAACTTCGGTCAGTGGAGCGGCAACTGGAAAAAAGATGACCGTTCTCTGTTTCTGACATCTTATGGGGTCGCCAATATTGCTCAGGATATTCAATTGGGTACCGAAGTCACTTATTGGCAACTGGATAACAACACCACTCACGATGTCTGGGGCTCTAAAGACGGGGTGTCACGCCTGATCGTCGGTGTCACTCCCTCTTATCGAGTGAATGACAACTTCCGCATGGAAGCGACCCTGACCTACGCACTGGAAAGTCTAGGTGCAGCCGGAACATGGGGACGTGAAGATGCCGATACATCATTTTATACCGCCACTTTAGCGCCGGTTCTGACTGTCAATGCTGATTACTGGGGACGCCCACAGATCAAACCCTATATCACTTATATGAAATCAAGCGATAATGGCTATGCTTGGACCACCGGTGATGACAACACGGAAACGCGTGTCGGCATCGAGGCTGAAATTTGGTTCTGATACCAGATAAACCATGGTGAAAACAGGCAACCGCATGGTTGCCTGAATCGGCCATGACCGAACATAACGATTGTCGAACATAACAGGAAGCAGGTAGTCACTATGCAGAAAATGCAGCAACTGATCCATTTCTCCTTGGCACTATTGATGGTCTCTGGGTGCTCAACAACAAAACAGGTTCAGAATATCGTTTCCCCGCCTGCTGAAGACGCCGTGTGTTGTAACCGTTATCAAGATGTTTACTGGACGCCACTAAATGCCAACGACGACATCAAACTCAAAATTGATTCATCGTCTCCGGTGCGGCATTTCAGCAGCGGGCGCTCATATTTTGGTGCATTTCAATTTTCACCACGTTCCGGCACGGTCAAACTGACGCTCAAGAGTTTGGTGTTCCATGATCAGATATTCATGCCAACGCTGGTGTTTCTTGATGCCAACTACCATCCGCAAAAAACGTATCAGATCGATGCGCATCAACTTCGGTTCAGCGATGTATTGGAAACCGATCGACTCGAACAGAGCTACCAAATCAATGCCGAACAAACGCCCTATCTGATTATTTTTACCCAGCCGAATCAAGTCGGTAAAACCATCACCATTCCTCATCCCGCAAAACGACGCGCGATTGAAGATGGCGCGCCACTGCCGATTGTCGCAGATATCTCCGTCACCACTGGCTATCAGGGCTCCCTGACGATGAGTGTGACAACAGAGTCGATTCGTCAACATGCTCTCCAGCAATCTCTGCCCACATCAGGTAACCGCACGATGGTAAATCGACCGATATCTCCGAAGCCAGATGTTAAGAGCAATTCATGGCAACATACGGCACCACCACAAACAGAATCTACGCATTATTATCAGTCAGCAATCAAACATGCGGTGAGTGATCACGATATCGCCAAAGCACTGGCGCTGTTAGATGAAGCAAAAACACTCCGCATACCCAATATTCAGCAGACATTTATCCATGCAATCAATACGATGCAAGCTGAAAAATGCGGGAAGTAACACTGCGGTTTCGTAACATAACCCGTTTGATAGTGCTGTGAATGGTTCAGCAGACTGAAGAATAGAGGAAGCAGGTACAATAAAGCTCGTTATTGTAACTTGCACCCATCAAAACATGCGACCAATCTGGATAGATAAAGATTGAACTTATTGAATGATTTACTATTTTGACCAGAATAAAGCATAGAATGGTTGTTATATCGTATAATCAATCACCACGATCTCAACTCAAACAATCATAGATGTCTGTTTATGTCGACAAAGCAGAGTAACGAAGAGTTGTACAGAAAAGAAATATAGAGGAGATAGTAAGATATGGTGCGTCTGAGTGGACTCGAACCACCGACCCCCGCCATGTCAAGGCGATACTCTAACCAGCTGAGCTACAGACGCATAAAAGTGTAGACATATTCTTGTATATGGTGCGTCCGAGTGGACTCGAACCACCGACCCCCGCCATGTCAAGGCGATACTCTAACCAACTGAGCTACGGACGCATAAAAATATAGATATATTCTTGTATGGTGCGTCCGAGTGGACTCGAACCACCGACCCCCGCCATGTCAAGGCGATACTCTAACCAGCTGAGCTACGGACGCATCAATTAAGAACGGAGAGGATATTAACGACAGTCTTAACGTTGTGCAAGAAAAATTTCCCTGAAAATGAACCGATTGCCTTTAAGTTCATCAACATGGATTTTTTTTGCTCGATTTCAAGTGTTTTGCGTCGAAATCCTCTCGTTTTTCCCTATGAATACAAATTGTAATACGAGTCCTATTTTGTGACATTAACCCAAAAAACTAGTTGAAGTATTACAATGATTGCGTAACATACCTCAATTGGCTAGAACATATGCAGAACGCTCTTAAAATGGATGACCGATTACCTAATAAATCATATTTGCTCAGAACTTCTGTGCTTTCCGGTATCAGTCTATTTTTAACATTGATAGCATTGTTCTACGCTCTCTTCCACGTCATTCATCGAGATGACTTATTTCTGGCCTTCATGGAAGTGATTCTGTCCGTTTATTCTTACTTCATTTATAACCAGCTCAAACAAAAGCGATATCCCAAGCAGTACATTCTTTATTACGCTTATTATCTGATGCTCATGTTGCTGGTCGGGACCTATTTTCAACCGATTACTCAAGGATTATTCGTCTGGAGCTGCCTTGCCCCGATTGTGCTGTATCTATTACTCGGTATCAAACACGGCATGTATTCCAGTGGTTCGTTCTTGGTAATTCAGTCCTCAATTATTGTGATGAAGCTGAGCCAAGACGGCAGTTACAGCATGATAGAAAGCATGTTTAATCTGGTCCTCTGCTATATCGGGATTTGGATTGTGTCGCATCTTTATGAATCCAATCGTTCCGATATTGAAAACTCACTGATGTATCTGGCTTCCAGAGACTCCTTGACCGGGGCACATAACCGATTATCGCTGTCAACATCGTTCCATCGTTTTACGAGTACAAAAAAAGAGCAACAGCATTTCAGCTTATTGATCCTCGATATTGATTACTTTAAACAGATCAATGATCGTTTTGGCCATGATATCGGTGATAAAGTTTTAATCGAAACCAGCCTGCTCATCAGCCGGATTGTCGGTGATGAAAACCTGTTTCGAATTGGCGGAGAAGAGTTTTGTGTCACCTTGCTTGATATAGACTTGGATGAAGCCAAAAAAATCGGTGAACAACTTCGCTATACCGTCAGTAATCATTTGTTCAACTTCGGTGACAAACGTTTACAGTTAACGTTAAGTATCGGGATCTGCCGTTACCGCAATGGCGATAACCTCTCTGACATTTTGAAACTGGCAGACATTGAACTTTATAAAGCGAAAAAAAATGGGAAGAATCAAGTGCGGATTTGTCAGGGGGACTCGCAAACGTCACTTGATGATGATATTGAGTATAAATCGGCTTAATTCCTGATTGTAAACTTAATTCGCCTCCTCATTATCTTCATACACGACGTTGTAATTCTCTGTATAATTACAATGAGGCTGGCGGCTACATGTAAAGAATCGTCTCCCTTTATGGTCACCTTGCGTTGCTACCCGAATGATCATCGGGCTACCACATTTTTTACAGAATCGAACTTCTCTATCCGCTTCAATCAAATCGATATGCGCTGCCAAAAGTCGCCGCAAGCGGCTCACCTGATAACTATATTTGATGGTCGTGCCAATCAGAGGGATATTCGCCGAGCGGCAGACACTCAATAGTAATTTTTCGCGCTCGATCTTTGCCTTACTCAAGGATTTGCCATTATCGAGTTCAATGGCCGCACGGACTTCAAATGTTCTGGGGTCACAGACAACAAACTGAAAGCTATATTTTGAGATCTTGTGACTGGCAATAAAAATATCTTTTTTCTTTTTCAGTCCAGTGGGGACCAATACCTGAGCCATATTCACTTTGGCAAACACAACACCTTGGTCTCCGACCGCTTCAATTAACGCACGATAAAAAATACTTTCAGCGGGGTTGAGCAGCGGTCCAAACCGTCGATAACTAAACTCTTTTGTGTCATCTTTTTTAATGATGTACCGCTGAGCAAAAAGAAAGAACAAGACTAACAATGCAACAATAATAAAAATGTTCAGCATCGTAATTCAATCCCCCAGTGATGCACCTGAATATAAACCAGAAACGTACCACCCAAAAACATTACATCAACCAATCGTCTGATAAAACAGAATACCCAATCAATCGAAATCCTGAATCAAAACCAGACAGCATCATAACTGTTTTTAGCCTGGCTACTCGGTCTCGAAAATATACTGATCCATCATCCCCACCAATCTACCGATCTCCGGTTTGGTAATCGTATCGTTAGCTCCCAATGTCAATGCTTTATGACGGTTGTCATCACTCATCAACGAAGAGAACATTACAATGGGAATATCACGATATGAGTTATTCTCTCTCAGCCGTTTTACCAAATGCATCCCATCCATACGAGGCATTTCAACATCGGTCACGACCGCATCAATCAGCTCTCGAACCGGCACACCTTCTTTCGCAGCGGCTTGTTCAATATTCATGAGTTTTTCAAAAGCTTCGCCGCCATCTTTACAAGCAATGACGTTATAACCGGCAGAGCTCAGTGTGTCTTGGATCAGACTACGGATAAACGCAGAATCATCAACAACCATTACGGTTTTTGCATTTCTCTTGCTCACCATTTTCTGATTCAGGTCGATACTCTTATCCACTCTGACATCATATTTCTCCATGCTCAGTTCTGGGTTAATATCTGCAATGATTTTTTCAAAATCCAAAATCATAATCAGATGCCCTTCTTTGCGCACGACAGCAACAACGCAATCCTGCTCCCCGGCTTCGAGAAACTGACTTGGCGATTCAACGTCATTCCAAGAAATTCGGTGAATCCGACTGACACTATCGATTAAAAATCCATTCGTCATCCGGTTAAAATCTGTCACGATAACAAATTTGCTCTCAACATCCGGTGACTTCGGGATCCCCAGCCAACCAGCGAGATCAACCAGCGGGGTCAATATATCCCGAGAAGAAAACACCCCAATCATATGTGGCTGAGCATTCGGATAATCTGTAGTTTCCGGGACTTGAATGACCTCTCGGACTTTTGCAACGTTAATACCATAGTAACAAGTTTTGGTGCCACCACTCGGTAGCCGTTTTTCTATGTGAAACTCGATAATCTCAAGCTCATTGGTACCGCTTTCTGTCAAGATCGTACTAGTTGGATTACTCATACTGCTCTACTTCTATTCTGGATTGGTCCGGGCTGTAAAAACAGCAATTTTAGCATTGTTATTGTAGATCTTATCTACCCGACTATCGTTATTTTATCGACGAATAAACGAAAGAATATGACCAGTATCTGATTGTTTCACCTCAAACAAAAAGTTTCTCTTTATCAGAGCAACACCGATCACATAGATGTTCCGTCGCTCATATTGTCAGGATTTTGTAAAAATAACAATAAATTCATCAGCTAAGTCTGCGTCAGTCTCGTAGGCTAATTCACTGAAACACGCTCTAGATAAAAGAATCTGTTATCACGAAAAAAACTTTAAAAATTTCATTATGAATTTAGGTAAAGATCACAAGAAAATGATGATTTATGTCCTTGGTGTTACCATATAGATTGTATACTTTTTATACGAAGTGCTGAAACTATTGCATGTATTATAAAATCATCCGAAAAGTATGTGGTACGCCGGGGGAAAAATTGGAAGGGCAAAAACATAAGGAACATACAATGAGACGTGATGAGCTAGGTATTTGTTTATCCCATAAGATGCTGGTAGACAATTTAGATTCAACTTTTACTTGTATCCGTGCTTATAAGGCCGTCGCTAATGATGTCGACGATTTACCGCCTTTGCTTGCATTTCCTCAAATGAAAGGCAAAGACGTCTTGTTATCGATGAAAGGTAAAAATAAGCTCATATGGCGAGCAGATTTCTTCTGCCCGAGTTTTCATAAGTAAATCTGACCACTGTCTGTCATCTCTTCTCTTGTTACCACAGATAAGCGAACCATTCAGCGTAAGTGCTTATCTGTGGTGATTGTCGTTGTCTTTGTTGTTACGATTTTACTTTTCATCGTTCAGCATGAATTGGCAGCCATTGTACAAACCTAGGGGCTGTTGAACTTTCGTGATGTTTTTTGCAGCAATTTGTCGTGCATTTAGTCAAGGCAGGTCATGTGAAGTGTAGCGATCTACATGAACCATGACCTAACGCTGGATAAATGAGCGACAAATACTGCCCAGAGGGTTCATCTGAACAAAATTCAACCACGAAAGGTCAACAGCCCCTAATAACCATCACATATCAGCTCACATACGAACTTGATTTTTTCTCGACATATGTGAACGATTCGGTTAAGTTTAGATGTATAGACGTCCAGATAGATTTATTGTGAGAGTGATACTGTGCCGATAAAGATTCCTGATCAACTTCCTGCAACTGATGTTCTTATGCATGAGAACATTTTCGTCATGCATGAATCTCGAGCTTCTACTCAAGGAATCAGACCCCTCAAAGTGCTGATACTGAACTTAATGCCGAAAAAAATTGAGACCGAAACTCAATTTTTACGCCTGCTCTCCAATAGCCCCTTGCAGGTAGATGTTGAACTGTTACGGATCGATAATCGTCCGAGTCGCAATACGCCCGAAGAACATTTAGATATGTTTTATCGGCAGTTTGAGATGGTGAAAGACCGTTACTTCGACGGATTAATTGTAACGGGTGCACCGCTGGGATTGGTCGCTTTTGAAGATGTTGTCTACTGGCAGCATCTCGAATCCATCATCCAGTGGGCAAGAGATCATGTCACTTCAACGCTATATGTCTGTTGGGCCGTTCAGGCAGGACTTAATATTCTCTATGGGTTGCCAAAACTGACCCGTAAGGAAAAACTCTCCGGAGTTTATACCCATTCCCTACAGAAAGATTTCCATCCTCTGCTCCGTGGATTTGATGACTCTTTTCTTGCCCCGCATTCCAGATATGCAGATTTTCCTGTCGATTACATTCGAGAAAACACCAGTCTCGATATTCTTGCAACTTCAGAAGATGCGGGCATGTATCTGGCAACCAGCCCGGATAAACGTCATGTGTTTGTGACTGGCCATCCTGAATATGATGCCTTCACTCTACACGGCGAGTACGTCCGGGATCTAGGCGAGGGCTTGGAACCGACCATTCCGGTCAACTATTACCAGAATGATAATCCTGACAATCAACCCATCGCCAGTTGGCGAAGTCACGGACATTTGCTGTTTTCAAACTGGCTTAACTACTGTGTTTACCAGCAAACACCTTATGATCTGGAACATTTCAGTGAAGATAAGTTCACCAAAGATGATTAAAACAATGTCTTTTTATTCAAGGGCGGCCAGTTGAGGTCGCTCTTTTTTTATCTGCGTCGCAAGATATTCGCTGCCATATTTCATTACTGTTGAATCGCTATATCATCCGTCAAATCAATGAGAAAGAGATCGAACGGAGGCCATATGACACGTCAATTCATACTAGGGTGCTGGCTTGTCATTTCAGGTTGCAGCCATACGCTCCCCTCACCTGCTGAGCATAACCGAATTGCAGATGCCAGAATTACGCTGAGTATTGCTTACCTTCAACGTCATGAACCTCAAAAAGCGCTGTTCAACCTGATACAGGCTGCCAAAATCGCGCCTCATTATATTCGATTACAACTCGCGCAAGCTTATTACTATGAAACGGTAGGTGAAACCGATAAAGCCAAACAACAGTATGTGCTGGCACTAAACGAGCATCCGAACGATCCGGACGTATACAACAACTATGGGACATTTTTGTGTAAACAGGGGGAGATCAAACAGGCCCAACACTATTTCGCTCAAGTTTACTCAAGAGCAAACTACCCTCAGATTGCCGCCAGCTATGAGAATGCCGCGCTCTGCTCACTAAAATCCGGTCATTCTTTGCAAGCACATCAATATTTTTTGCAGGCACTGAATCATGATCCCAAACGATTCCAGTCTCAGTTTTATCTTATTCAAATGGCAATCAAAGCCCGGCAACTTGCCGTTGCCAGAACGCGTCTTGCTACATTCATTCAAGATTTCGGAACAACAAAACAATCGCTGGTATTTCAGCATCAATTAGAGCAAGAGATGAATCGCCATCGCTAATCACGAGGTGTTCTCGGCCAACGCATGGGATGATAAGGCTTCAACTTATGTCGTTGTTTGTAATGGAGGCGTCTGCGTTTTAAAACATATTGTGTGCGGTGAATCCGCAAGTATTCTCGGATGATCAGCCGAATGAATAAAATCAGTCCAACCGCAAGCATAATCCCAATCACGATCAGAGCCGGGCGGCATAACCAATCAGGTTTACATGGTGCGTAATAAAAAACCTGAATATCCATCATTATGCTCCTTTCAGCATAGCGGACTCTACATATTATTCAGGCACAAGCAACGAATTACCTTCGCCTTCTTGGTCGCTTTGGTCGTTTTGAACGTTGGATGACACGTTCAGATTTCAATCGATGCCTTTCTTTGTAATGCAATCTACGACGTTCCTGAACATATTTGGTTCGATTTTTAATACGGATATATTCACGAATAACGAGGATAATCATCCAAACAACCACACACGCCACAACAACATAGAATGTCAACATCAAATATCGACATAACCAGTAAGGTTGGCACGGCAAGTACATATCAGCATCCATTTCAACCTCCCTGATTGCGAGTTCAGTCTGAAACGAGCTGTCTTAAACCTAGCACGATTTCAACGCATGCACATTGTTCTGACTAACATTTTACACTTTTATACTCACTGTATCTTAAGACACATGGTCTTTCACAAACTGAATAAAAGCCTGATTTGCATAAGATAGATAGCCATCATTACGCCACGCTAATGCCAAATGCACTGGCACTGGGGGATCAAAAGGAATCGCGCGAACACTCGGTTCCTGATCTGTCACCAATTCCAATAATGCACTGATTGCATATTCACGTTTTACAATCCTTAAAATCATCGGTAACAGATTGGTTTCAAATGAGATCTGAGCATGGAAATCATGAGCCAAACAGGCTTGCTCAATAAATTCTCGATGATAATATCCCGGTTGAAAAGTAACCAATTCATGTTGTAAAAACGTATCCAGACAGATATGGGAATTATCGGCCAATTCATGATGCTGACTGACAACTGCGACCATCTGAGATGTCAGTAAGGGATCGACATTCAGCCCCTCCGGGATGTCTCGATTTAAAATTACACCGATATCCAACTCTCCGGTCAACAACATATTCCGGATGGATTGACCACCGGCCTCAACCACTGTCATTTTCAGATTCGGATAGTGACTCTTAAAAGCCATGACAATTTCAGGGAAAAAATAAGATCCAGTCATACTCGGTGTTCCCAGACGAACTTCCCCTTTCACCAGACCTTTCAACTCATCCATCGCCAAATGCGCATCATCAACCTGCTGTAAAATACGCTGCGCGTACTCATACAGTATCTTTCCTTCATCAGTCATACTCACTTTACGCTCATCTCTTTTGAGCAAACGCATTCCCAACTGCTGCTCAAACTTCTTAATCGAAATGCTTAAAGCTGACTGGGCAATATGCAGCGATCGAGCCGCTGCGGTAAAACTTCCGGATTGGACAATTGCGGTGAAGTATTTCAGTTGACGAATTTCCATCATATATAAATTATATAGCAACAATATTTTTAATATATTTTATTAATCGAAATGCTAATGTTACGTTGGTCACAAGATAAACGACAGGACAAATGAATGATCGAATGCCATACCCCCCAATACCGTCAGGTTTCTTTCGGATTAGCTTTCGGTGCCTTCATTGTCTTTTGTAATTTATATCTTTTTCAGCCGATTCTCCCCCATATGGCCGAGCTCTATCAGTTGTCTGAAACAAAAGTAAACTGGCTTTTTGCAGCATCGACCTTAGCGTTGGCTGTCACATTAGTACCTTGGGCAATCTGTTCCGAAGCATTCGGACGCCGAAAAATCATGATGATTGGCTTACTGATACTCCCTTTACTTGGCCTTGCCCTGCTGATTCATCCGACATGGTGGACTCTGGTCACAGCACGGGCACTGACCGGGGTCGCGATTGCAGCTTTTGCCTCCGTGGCTGTCGCTTATATGGTTGAGGAATTTTCACCTCAGGCTTTTCAAGCAGCGATCGGAAGTTATATTGCAGCGAATTCTTTAGGAGGGATCTGCGGACGGATTGCCGGAGGCAACCTCACCGATCTGTTCAGTTGGCAAACCGCTGTCGCGGTGGTCAGTGTCTTGAGCATCGCTGGCGCATTATATGTGTATTTCAAGCTCCCGCCTCAGCAACATTTCACCCCCCGTAAAGGACAGTTTTTACAACATCAACGTTCCGTATTAATGCATCTTCGCCAACCTAAATTATGGCTGGCGATGTTGTTTGGTGGGGCAAATTTTGCTCTGTTTGTGAACTTGTACTCTGTAATGGGATTTCGTTTAGTTGCTGCACCCTATTCGATTCCTGTCGGACTGGCATCACTAATCTTCGTCTGTTATCTGGGAGGGACTCTGAGTTCACGTCTTACCGCTCGCTGGCTCAGACATCACAGTACCGTTACCGGCATGGTTGCTGGTACATGCCTGAGCTTATCCGGCATGTGGCTCGCAATGATTGAATCACTGCCAATGCTCGTTATTGGTTTAATCTGTATCAGCTCAGGCGCCTTCTTCAGTCATACATTGGCTTACGCTTGGGTGAGTCAACATGCCAAACAAGCAAAAGCAACAGCGACCGCGCTTTATTTGGTGCATTATTACTTGGGCGGGAGTCTTGGCGGATTCTTCTTGATTGCATGTTGGCAGCATGGCGGCTGGCATATGGTCGTTGCCGGAGGTACAGTCATTTATCTGCTGCTGTTTATCTTATGCTGGCGACTGAAAGCGTTTGAAACTTTCCAGACGCAACAACATACGAACTCAATCTAAATTTCATGGTATTCTGCCTGCAAATTTGTCCATGCAGTAATTTGATACTATGAACTCTCAATCAGATCATACACTGATTCATCAAATGGTCGAACAATGGCTGACGCAAGTTGTCATCGGCCTGAATTTATGTCCTTTTGCAGCCAAACCGTATAAAAAGAAACAGATCAAAATCCATATCAGTCAAGCGCGGCAAGATGAGGCATTACTGGAAGATATCTATCAGCAATTGCTCGAATTAAACACCACGCCACCTGAACAACTGGAAACAACACTGGTTGTTGTGCCTCATTTTCTTGCATCATTTGAGGATTACAATCAGTTCATTGACTGGATCGACGCCCTCATCATGCAATATCAATGGGAAGGCATTTATCAAGTTGCGACTTTTCATCCCGATTATTGCTTTGCCGGTAATCATCCTGAAGATGATGACAACCTCACCAACAAATCCCCCTATCCGATTTTTCATCTCATCCGGGAAGAAAGCATCGAAAAGGTTCTGACTCACTACCCTCACCCCGAATTAATCCCTGATCATAATATTCAGCGGATAAAAGACCTCGCCCCTGAAGAAAAAAATCGATTATTCAGCTATTTGATGACCAGTCATTGCAAGTAATACAGACAAAAAAGCCAGTGCGGACTCCCACACTGGCTTTAATATTTCAGCAACAACGCAGCGACGTGATTAACCGTGATATTTCACCGAGAACTCATGATCATTAATAATCACTGCAATGGTACTACTCACATCAAAGCTGGAATCATGACCAAAGTCGGCAACATTCACATCATTGATACTCAGGTGAGTCTGTCCATGTTCAGTTGTCACTTCAACATGTTGATCCAGATATTGCTGAATTGCATCATTATCCTGGTTATCTAAGGCATCGGCTAGCAGGTTAGACAAATCAATCGCATCCTCAGAACTTTGGAAATCCTGAATTCGATCAACAGAAGAAGAGTCCAGAACAAACAGGTCTTCACCGGCACCACCAATCATCACATCAGAGCCATCTGCATGATGGTCATCTTGTGAGCCACCAATCAAGATATCATTACCAGCACCACCCGAGAGATAATCATCACCCGTACCACCAATCAGAATATCATTACCATCCCGGCCATACAGATAGTCATCATTGTCTCCACCATCGAGTAAATCACCTTCGCCACCATAACTACTGATAATAACATCATCACCATGACCACCGCTTAACCAATCGGCACCATCGAGTCCGCCATCAATCCTATCGTCTCCGCCATGACCGTCCATATGATCATTATCGAGTGAACCAAGTAAGTAATTATCTTTATGGTCTCCATCAGTTTGCCAATAATGCCCGGCTTCAAACTGGTCGATTCGGTCCTCATATCCTGCTGCCATTGCTTCATGGTCGGTGATCACATCAACAGAGCCTGCCGCCGTCACATCACCATTTACAGTTGGATAAGCATCACTGCCCAGTACGGAATAATCCCCCGTAACACCATCCGTTACATCAGCCAACGAAACCGTTAATTGATGGGCTCCACCCTGATCCCAATAAATAATTTCAACAGTCTGATAGCCGGAACCATCCACGGTAAAGGTAAAGGTATCGGTTGTCGCAGACTGAATACCATCATATTCGGCGACAACAACCCCATTAATTTTAACCTGATAACCGTCATCCGCGGTGACTTTCATTGAATAAGTACCGCTATCGAGCGCAACACCACCGGTTAAACGGACAACAGCATCTGATGAACTTTCCTTATCGTTGAAAACAACAGAGCCATCATCTCCGGTATCTTCCAGCCATTCTTCGAGATTTGTGCGACCATTTAACCAATAAGATGAATCATATCCTCCTAAATCATTGGCAAACAAATCACTCTGATAATTAACTTGGGTCGAGGTAAATTCAGCATTCGGATCCTGATTCTGGATAATCGCCAGTGCATCAGCAAGGCTATCGACATTATTCCAGTGATTAGACCAACTTTCTTGGTAGTTATAAAACTCACCATGGAGGCCTGAGCTCAACGGTGCGGCAGAATTTCCGGACACTTCAAAGTTGAGTGAACTGGTTGCACTATCGCCATCATTATCCGTGACCACATAGTTAAATGAATCCGTTGCCGTTGTCCCTTCATCCAGAGCTGCCAGCGCATCTTCATTGACATCGTAGGTATAATGACCATCAGCATAAACGGTAAGAGTACCGTATTCCCCATGGATTACCGTGGCACCGTTATTTTCTGTCCCGGATTGCCACACCACGGAAGCCATGCCGTCAGCACCCGCATCATAATCGACCGTTCCTGTTACCATTTGGTCAGGATGAGAATCCGGAGGCGTGTTCAGACTCGCAACGAGCGTATAGGTTTCGGTTTCGCCTTCTGCTGTCACGACAGTTTTCGAAATCGTACCGTCGTCTTTCTTAAAGCCTTCAATATCTAATCGATACATAACCCCATCGATTTCGACATCAACATAATCCGTCGTCAATGTAATTGAATCACCATCAGTATTCGTGTTATTTGACGTCTCATCATGATCAACATTCAAGTGAATGGTAATCGACTGGGTCACCCCATTCACTGTCACCTGAGTAACGATTGTTAATACCGTGCTATCCAGTGTCGACTCATTGCTCAAAACCGAACCATTGTGGTGCACTAAAGTCGCCAGTTCAAATGGCTGCCCCTCAGTATAATCATACGCCCTTTGCTGTGATGACACTTGATAAGAGGAGTAACTACTATCCCACGGCCCCGAGGTTCCCCAAGTAATACTTGAATCCGTTTGTTGAGTGTGCCAACAACCATTATCAAAAACAGAGTTCCCCAATGACACTGTCGTCCCGGAAACCGAAAAATCAAACGGCGCATCATCAGTTTCAACCACAACGTCTGTTGTATGGGAATCCGGTGAATCATCTTCAATCGAGACTTGAATGGATTGAGTTGAAACCGTTTGACCATCATCCGCAGAAATACCGAAATCAACTTGAAGTGAATCTTCACCTGATGAATCAGGATGATCGACCGGACCTTGCATATTAACTGAATACGAATAGTCGCCATTTCCTTCATCGGAAATACTAATCGTCATGATGGTTTCACCATTTGCCTGACCAATCAAAGAACCATCTTCCAGCAACGTCCAGATGATCGCGATACCATGGCTATACAACGGCGTTGTTGGTGCAACAAGTGACAACGTCACGCCAGATGAGTCCGAATCGGATACAGAAAAAGACCCTGAAGCTTGTCTGGCATTTGTCGTATCACGACTACCGGTCGTATCAGGGTTCCCCTGCTCTAAACCTTCCTCAGAAATCGAGACCTGTTTTGCTGAATCCTCCAAAGCAATAACAGGCGCATCATTCGTACCGGTAATATCAATCTCGATTTGTTGTGTGGTGCCATCACTTGCTGTCAGGGTAATGGTATCAGTCGCATGATCGCCATCCGCCAGAGACTGGGCTTTACTTTGATCTAAGGTGTAGGTCCATTGACCATTCACTAGGGTCAAACTGCCATAAGTGCCACTGACCGTGGTATCGTCAAACACCGGATTATCTCCGGCATCCGCATCGGTGATCGCGATGCTGCCGCTGACCTGTGTCACATCACCGATATCTCCTTCGGTCACACTGCCGCTGACTGTACCGGTCACCACCGGCGCATCATCGGTACCGGTCACCGTAATGGTCAAGGTGGTGGTCGTGCTCGCATAGTGATCATCAGTCACAGTGACTGGTACTTCAATCACCTGAGTCTGACCAGCATTCAGGGCATCATAACCGGAGGCATCAAAGCTATAGCTGCCATCGGCATTGACCGTCAGGCCGGGCACGGTTGATTCGGTGCTATACGTCAGACTGGCGCTATCCGGTAAGTCCACATCGGTCGCAGTAATGCTGCCAGTAATCGTCGCGTCTTCACTGACCGACCGGGTCACGGCTTCAGCCATCGGCGCATCATTGGTGCCCACCACCCGAATAGTCAGTGTCGTGGTCCCCGTCGCGCCAAGATCATCGGTCACCGTGATCGGTACTTTGATTATCTGTATCTCACCCGCAGTCAACGCATCATAGCTCGATGCATCAAAACTGTAAGTACCATCAGCATTGAGCGTTAAGCCTGCCACATTCGATTCAGTACTAAACGTCAGACTCGCGTCATCCGGTAAATCGACATCGGTGGCAATGATGCGACCGGTAATCGCGTCATCTTCCGCCACAATCGCCCCTGCTGTATCCACCACCGGTGCATCATTGGTCCCGGTCACAGTAATCGTCAGTGTCGTACCCGTCTCTGCGCCGAGATCATCGGTGACCGTGACAGGCACTTCAATCACCTGTGTCTCGCCTTCCTCTAAGGCGTCATAACCGGAAGCATCAAAACGATACGTTCCATCAGCATTGAGCGTCAGGCCTAACACATTTGATTCGGTACTGAACGTCAGACCAGCACCCGCCGGTAAGTCTACATCGGTCGCCGTTATACTGCCGGTAATCGTCGCGTCTTCAGTAACCGAGTCAGTCACTGCCTCTGCTACCGGCGCATCATTGGTGCCCACCACCCGAATAGTCAGTGTCGTGGTCCCCGTCGCGCCAAGATCATCGGTCACCGTGATCGGTACTTTAATTATCTGTATCTCACCCGCAGTCAACGCATCATAGCTCGATGCATCAAAACTGTAAGTACCATCAGCATTGAGCGTTAAGCCTGCCACATTCGATTCAGTACTAAACGTCAGACTCGCGTTATCGGGCAAATCAACATCGGTGGCAACGATGCGACCGGTAATCGCGTCATCTTCCGCCACTATCCTCATCGTTTCATGAGCTTGTGGTGCATCATTGGTGCCGGTCACGGTAATCGTCAGTGTAGTGGCCGTCTCCGCACCCTGATCATCAGTCACTTTGACAGGCACTTTAATGACTTGCGTCTCACCTTCTGACAAATGGTCATAGCTGGATGCATCAAAACTGTAGCTACCATCGGCATTAAACGTCAGCCCAGGGACGGTTGATTCGGTGCTATACGTCAGACTCGCATCATCCGGTAAATCCACATCGGTCGCAGTAATACTGCCACTGATGGCCGCATCTTCACTGACCGAGCGGGTCACCGCTTCAGCCACCGGTGCATCGTTGGTCCCGGTGATTTGAATATCAATCTTCTGCGTCGTGCCGTCACTGGCGGTCAGGGTCAGGGTATCTGTGACGGTTTCATCTTGCGCCAAAGACTGAGCTTGCTGTTGATCTAAGGTGTAAGTCCATTGTCCGTTCACCAGAGTCAGGCTGCCGTAAGCACCATCGACCGTGGTATCGGCAAACACCGGATTATCACCGGCATCCGCATCGGTGATCGCGATGCTGCCGCTGACCTGCGCCACATCCCCGACATCCCCTTCAGTCACACTGCCGCTGACGGTACCGGTCACCACCGGTGCATCATCGGTACCGGTCACGGTAATGGTAAGCATCGTGGTCACCGTCGCACCCAGCTCATCCGCTACGGTCACCGGCACTTTAATCACTTGCGTCTCACCGGCATTCAGCGCGTCATAACCGGACGCATCAAAACTGTAGCTGCCATCGGCATTAAACGTCAGGCCGGGCACGGTTGATTCGGTGCTATACGTCAGACTGGCGCTATCCGGTAAATCCACATCAGTCGCAGTAATACTGCCACTGATGGCCGCATCTTCACTGACCGACCGGGTCACCGCTTCAGCCACCGGCGCATCGTTGGTCCCGGTGATTTGAATATCAATCTTCTGCGTCGTGCCGTCACTGGCGGTCAGAATAAGGGTATCTGTGACGGTTTCACCTTGCGCCAGAGACTGGGCTTGCTGTTGATCTAAGGTGTAAGTCCATTGTCCGTTCACCAGAGTCAGGCTGCCATAAGCACCATCGACCGTGGTATCGGCAAACACCGGATTATCACCGGCATCCGCATCGGTGATCGCGATGCTGCCGCTGACCTGCGCCACATCCCCGACATCCCCTTCAGTCACGCTGCCGCTGACGGTACCGGTCACCACCGGTGCATCATCGGTACCGGTCACGGTAATGGTAAGCATCGTGGTCACCGTCGCACCCAGCTCATCCGCTACGGTCACCGGCACTTTAATCACTTGCGTCTCACCGGCATTCAGCGCGTCATAACCGGACGCATCAAAACTGTAGCTGCCATCGGCATTAAACGTCAGCCCCGGCACCGTTGCCGTCGTGCTATACGTCAGAGTCGCATCATCCGGTAAATCCACATCAGTCGCAGTAATACTGCCACTGATGGCCGCATCTTCACTGACCGAGCGGGTCACCGCTTCAGCCACCGGTGCATCGTTGGTCCCGGTGATTTGAATATCAATCTTCTGCGTCGTGCCGTCACTGGCGGTCAGGGTCAGGGTATCTGTGACGGTTTCATCTTGCGCCAAAGACTGAGCTTGCTGTTGATCTAAGGTGTAAGTCCATTGTCCGTTCACCAGAGTCAGGCTGCCGTAAGCACCATCGACCGTGGTATCGGCAAACACCGGATTATCACCGGCATCCGCATCGGTGATCGCGATGCTGCCGCTGACCTGCGCCACATCCCCGACATCCCCTTCAGTCACACTGCCGCTGACGGTACCGGTCACCACCGGCGCATCATCGGTACCGGTCACGGTAATGGTAAGCATCGTGGTCACCGTCGCACCCAGCTCATCCGCTACGGTCACCGGCACTTTAATCACTTGCGTCTCACCGGCATTCAGCGCGTCATAACCGGACGCATCAAAACTGTAGCTGCCATCGGCATTAAACGTCAGCCCAGGGACGGTTGATTCGGTGCTATACGTCAGACTCGCATCATCCGGTAAATCCACATCGGTCGCAGTAATACTGCCACTGATGGCCGCATCTTCACTGACCGCCCGGGTCACCGCTTCAGCCACCGGTGCATCGTTGGTCCCGGTGATTTGAATATCAATCTTCTGCGTCGTGCCGTCACTGGCGGTCAGAGTCAGGGTATCTGTGACGGTTTCACCTTGCGCCAGAGACTGGGCTTGCTGTTGATCTAAGGTGTAAGTCCATTGTCCGTTCACCAGAGTCAGGCTGCCATAAGCACCATCGACCGTGGTATCGGCAAACACCGGATTATCACCGGCATCCGCATCGGTGATCGCGATGCTGCCGCTGACCTGCGCCACATCCCCGACATCCCCTTCAGTCACGCTGCCGCTGACGGTACCGGTCACCACCGGCGCATCATCGGTACCGGTCACGGTAATGGTAAGCATCGTGGTCACCGTCGCACCCAGCTCATCCGCTACGGTCACCGGCACTTTAATCACTTGCGTCTCACCGGCATTCAGCGCGTCATAACCGGACGCATCAAAACTGTAGCTGCCATCGGCATTAAACGTCAGCCCCGGCACCGTTGCCGTCGTGCTATACGTCAGACTCGCATCATCCGGTAAATCCACATCAGTCGCAGTAATACTGCCACTGATGGTCGCATCTTCACTGACCGACCGGGTCACCGCTTCAGCCACCGGTGCATCGTTGGTGCCCACCACGGTAATAGTGAGTGTGGTCTCAGCCGTCGCGCCCCGATCATCGGTCACCGTGATCGGCACTTCGATGACCTGTGTCTCTCCCGCAGCCAACGCATCATAACCGGACGCATCAAAACTGTAACTACCATCGGCATTGAGCGTCAGACCGGGCACGGTTGATTCGGTGCTATATATCAGACTCGCATCATCCGGTAAATCCACATCAGTGGCGGTGATATTGCCGGTAATCGTCGCATCTTCACTGACCGAGCGGGTCTCCGCTTCAGCTACTGGAACATCGTTAGTGCCCACCACGGTAATGGTGAGCGTGGTCTTAGCTGTCGCACCGCGATCATCCGCCACGATCACAGGTACTTCGATGACCTGTGTCTCTCCCGCAGCCAACGCATCATAGCCGGACGCATCAAAACTGTAGCTGCCGTCCGCATTAAGCGTCAGACCGGGCACGGTTGATTCGGTGCTATATATCAGACTGGCATCATCCGGTAAATCCACATCAGTGGCGGTGATATTGCCGGTAATCGTCGCATCTTCACTGACCGAGCGGGTCTCCGCTTCAGCCATCGGCGCATCATTGGTGCCCACCACGGTAATGGTGAGCGTGGTCTTAGCTGTCGCACCGCGATCATCGGTGACCGTGATCGGCACTTCGATGACCTGTTTTTCACCCGCAGCCAACGCATCATAGCTGGCAGCGTCAAAACTGTAGCTGCCGTCCGCATTAAGCGTCAGACCGGGCACGGTTGATTCGGTGCTATATATCAGACTGGCATCATCCGGTAAATCCACATCAGTGGCGGTGATATTGCCGGTAATCGTCGCATCTTCACTGACCGAGCGGGTCTCCGCTTCAGCCATCGGTGCATCATTGGTGCCCACCACGGTAATAGTGAGTGTGGTCTCGGCCGTCGCGCCGCGATCATCGGTGACCGTGATCGGCACTTCAAGCACCTGTGTCTCTCCCGCACCCAAGGCATCATAGCCGGATGCATCAAAACGATAAGAGCCGTCCGCATTAAGCGTCAGACCGGGGACGGTTGATTCGGTGCTATATATCAGACTGGCATCATCCGCTAAGTCCACATCAGTGGCGGTGATATTGCCGGTAATGGTCGCATCTTCACTGACCGAGCGGGTCTCCGCTTCAGCCATCGGCGCATCATTGGTGCCCACCACGGTAATAGTGAGTGTGGTCTCAGCCGTCGCGCCGCGATCATCGGTGACCGTGATCGGCACTTTGATCACCTGTGTCTCTCCCGCAGCCAACGCATCATAACCGGATGCATCAAAACTGTAGCTGCCGTCCGCATTGAGTGTCAGACCGGTCACGGTTGATTCGGTGCTATATATCAGACTCGCATCATCCGCTAAGTCCACATCAGTGGCGGTGATATTGCCGGTAATGGTCGCATCTTCACTGACCGAGCGGGTCTCAGCCTCAGCCATCGGCGCATCATTGGTGCCCACCACGGTAATGGTGAGCGTGGTCTTAGCTGTCGCGCCGCGATCATCGGTGACCGTGATCGGCACTTCGAGCACCTGTGTCTCTCCCGCAGCCAATGCATCATAGCTGGCAGCGTCAAAACTGTAGCTGCCGTCCGCATTAAGCGTCAGACCGGGCACGGTTGATTCGGTGCTATATATCAGACTCGCATCATCCGCTAAGTCCACATCAGTGGCGGTGATATTGCCGGTAATCGTCGCATCTTCACTGACCGAGCGAGTCTCGGCTTCGGCCATCGGCGCATCATTGGTGCCCACCACGGTAATGGTGAGTGTGGTCTTAGCTGTCGCGCCCCGATCATCGGTCACCGTGATCGGCACTTCGATGACCTGTGTCTCTCCCGCAGCCAACGCATCATAACCGGATGCATCAAAACTGTAGCTGCCGTCCGCATTGAGCGTCAAACCGGGGACGGTTGATTTGGTGCTATATATCAGACTGGCATCATCCGCTAAGTCCACATCAGTGACGGTGATATTGCCGGTAATCGTCGCATCTTCACTGACCGAGCGGGTCTCGGCTTCAGCCATCGGCGCATCATTGGTGCCCACCACGGTAATGGTGAGCGTGGTCTTAGCTGTCGCGCCGCGATCATCGGTGACCGTGATCGGCACTTCAAGCACCTGTGTCTCACCCGCAGCCAAGGCATCATAGCTGGACGCATCAAAACTGTAGCTGCCGTCCGCATTAAGCGTCAGACCGGGCACGGTTGATTCGGTGCTATATATCAGACTCGCATCATCCGCTAAGTCCACATCAGTGGCGGTGATATTGCCGGTAATGGTCGCATCTTCACTGACCGAGCGGGTCTCCGCTTCAGCTACTGGAACATCGTTAGTGCCCACCACGGTAATGGTGAGCGTGGTCTTAGCTGTCGCACCGCGATCATCGGTCACCGTGATCGGCACTTCGATGACCTGTGTCTCTCCCGCAGCCAAGGCATCATAGCCGGATGCATCAAAACGATAAGAGCCGTCCGCATTAAGCGTCAGCCCAGGGACGGTTGATTCGGTGCTATATATCAGACTCGCATCATCCGGTAAGTCCACATCAGTGGCGGTAATATTGCCGGTAATGGTCGCATCTTCACTGACCGAGCGGGTCTCCGCTTCAGCCATCGGCGCATCATTGGTGCCCACCACGGTAATGGTAAGCGTGGTCTTAGCTGTCGCGCCCCGATCATCGGTCACGATCACAGGCACTTCGATGACCTGTGTCTCGCCTTCCGACAATTGATCATAGCTGGACGCATCAAAACGATAAGAGCCGTCCGGATTTAAGGTTAGACCGGGTACGTTTGAGTCCGTGATAAACACCAGATTTTGACCAGCAGGCAAATCGACATCGGTGGCGGTGAGACTGCCGGTAATGGTCGCATCTTCACTGACCGAGCGGGTCTCCGCTTCAGCCATCGGCGCATCATTGGTGCCCACCACGGTAATGGTGAGCGTGGTCTTAGCTGTCGCACCGCGATCATCGGTCACCGTGATCGGCACTTCTATGACCTGTGTCTCTCCCGCACCCAACGCATCATAACCGGACGCATCAAAACTGTAACTGCCGTCCGCATTAAGCGTCAGACCGGGCACGGTTGATTCGGTGCTATATATCAGACTGGCATCATCCGGTAAATCCACATCAGTGGCGGTGATATTGCCGGTAATGGTCGCATCTTCACTGACCGAGCGGGTCTCCGCTTCAGCTACTGGAACATCGTTAGTGCCCACCACGGTAATGGTGAGTGTGGTCTTAGCTGTCGCACCGCGATCATCCGTCACGATCACAGGTACTTCAATGACCTGTGTCTCTCCCGCAGCCAACGCATCATAGCCGGACGCATCAAAACTGTAGCTGCCGTCCGCATTAAGCGTCAGACCGGGCACGGTTGATTCGGTGCTATATATCAGACTGGCATCATCCGGTAAATCCACATCGGTGGCGGTGATATTGCCGGTAATGGTCGCATCTTCACTGACCGAGCGGGTCTCGGCTTCAGCCATCGGCGCATCATTGGTGCCCACCACAGTAATGGTGAGCGTGGTCTTAGCGGTCGCGCCCCGATCATCGGTCACGATCACGGGGACTTCAATTTCTTGTGTCTCACCTACGCCCAGCCCGTCATAACTGGATGCGTCAAAACTGTAACTGCCGTCCGCATTGAGTATCAGACCGGGGACGGTTGATTCGGTGCTATATATCAGACTCGCATCATCCGGTAAATCCACATCAGTCGCAGTAATACTGCCACTGATGGTCGCATCTTCACTGACCGAGCGGGTCACCGCTTCAGCCACCGGTGCATCGTTGGTGCCCACCACGGTAATAGTGAGTGTGGTCTCAGCCGTCGCGCCCCGATCATCGGTCACCGTGATCGGCACTTCGATGACCTGTGTCTCTCCCGCAGCCAACGCATCATAACCGGACGCATCAAAACTGTAACTACCATCGGCATTGAGCGTCAGACCGGGCACGGTTGATTCGGTGCTATATATCAGACTCGCATCATCCGGTAAATCCACATCAGTGGCGGTGATATTGCCGGTAATCGTCGCATCTTCACTGACCGAGCGGGTCTCGGCTTCAGCCATCGGCGCATCATTGGTGCCCACCACGGTAATGGTGAGCGTGGTCTTAGCTGTCGCGCCGCGATCATCGGTGACCGTGATCGGCACTTCAAGCACCTGTGTCTCACCCGCAGCCAAGGCATCATAGCTGGACGCATCAAAACTGTAGCTGCCGTCCGCATTAAGCGTCAGACCGGGCACGGTTGATTCGGTGCTATATATCAGACTCGCATCATCCGCTAAGTCCACATCAGTGGCGGTGATATTGCCGGTAATGGTCGCATCTTCACTGACCGAGCGGGTCTCCGCTTCAGCTACTGGAACATCGTTAGTGCCCACCACGGTAATGGTGAGCGTGGTCTTAGCTGTCGCACCGCGATCATCGGTCACCGTGATCGGCACTTCGATGACCTGTGTCTCTCCCGCAGCCAAGGCATCATAGCCGGATGCATCAAAACGATAAGAGCCGTCCGCATTAAGCGTCAGCCCAGGGACGGTTGATTCGGTGCTATATATCAGACTCGCATCATCCGGTAAGTCCACATCAGTGGCGGTAATATTGCCGGTAATGGTCGCATCTTCCGCCACGATTCCCACCGCGGCCTGTGCCTCCGGCGCGTCATTGGTGCCGGTGATGGTAATGGTTAGTGTGGTGGTCACTGTCGCGCCGCGATCATCCGTCACGATCACGGGGACTTCAATTTCTTGTGTCTCACCTACGCCCAGCGCGTCATAGCCGGACGCGTCAAAGCTGTAACTGCCGTCCGCATTGAGTGTCAGACCGGGGACGGTTGATTCGGTGCTATATATCAGACTCGCATCATCCGGTAAGTCCACATCGGTCGCAGTCATGCTGCCGATAATCGTCGCATCTTCACTGACCGAGCGGGTCTCGGCTTCGGCCATCGGCGCATCATTGGTGCCCACCACGGTAATGGTGAGCGTGGTCTTAGCTGTCGCACCGCGATCATCGGTCACCGTGATCGGCACTTCGATGACCTGTTTTTCACCCGCAGCCAACGCATCATAGCTGGCAGCGTCAAAACTGTAACTGCCGTCCGCATTAAACGTCAGGCCGGCCACATTCGACTCGGTGGTAAACACCAAATCTTGCCCCGTGGGTAAATCCACATCGGTCGCTGTCACACTGCCGGTAATGGTCGCATCTTCCGCCACGATTCCCACCGCGGCCTGTGCCTCCGGCGCGTCATTGGTGCCGGTGATGGTAATGGTTAGTGTGGTGGTCACTGTCGCGCCGCGATCATCCGTCACGATCACGGGGACTTCAATTTCTTGTGTCTCACCTACGCCCAGCGCGTCATAGCCGGACGCGTCAAAGCTGTAACTGCCGTCCGCATTGAGTGTCAGACCGGGCACGGTTGATTCGGTGCTATATATCAGACTCGCATCATCCGGTAAATCCACATCAGTGGCGGTAATATTGCCAGTAATGGTTGCATCTTCACTGACCGAGCGGGTCTCAGCCTCAGCCATCGGCGCATCATTGGTGCCCACCACGGTAATGGTGAGCGTGGTCTTAGCTGTCGCACCGCGATCATCGGTGACCGTGATCGGCACTTCGATGACCTGTGTCTCGCCTTCCGACAGTTGGTCATAGCTGGACGCATCAAAACGATAAGAGCCGTCCGCATTGACCGTCAGACCGGGCACGGTTGATTCGGTGCTATATATCAGACTCGCATCATCCGCTAAGTCCACATCAGTGGCGGTGATATTGCCGGTAATGGTCGCATCTTCACTGACCGAGCGGGTCTCCGCTTCAGCTACTGGAACATCGTTAGTGCCCACCACGGTAATGGTGAGCGTGGTCTCAGCCGTCGCGCCGCGATCATCCGTCACGATCACAGGCACTTCGATGACCTGTGTCTCTCCCGCAGCCAACGCATCATAACCGGACGCATCAAAACGATAAGAGCCGTCCGCATTGAGTGTCAGACCGGGCACGGTTGATTCGGTGCTATATATCAGACTCGCATCATCCGCTAAGTCCACATCAGTGGCGGTGATATTGCCGGTAATCGTCGCATTTTCACTGACCGAGCGGGTCTCAGCCTCAGCCATCGGCGCATCATTGGTGCCCACCACGGTAATGGTGAGCGTGGTCTTAGCTGTCGCACCGCGATCATCGGTGACCGTGATCGGCACTTCGATGACCTGTTTTTCACCCGCAGCCAACGCATCATAGCTGGCAGCGTCAAAACTGTAACTGCCGTCCGCATTAAGCGTCAAGCCGGCCACATTCGACTCGGTGGTAAACACCAAATCTTGCCCCGTGGGTAAATCCACATCGGTCGCTGTCACACTGCCGGTAATGGTCGCATCTTCCGCCACGATTCCCACCGCGGCCTGTGCCTCCGGCGCGTCATTGGTGCCCACCACGGTAATGGTGAGCGTGGTCTTAGCTGTCGCACCGCGATCATCGGTGACCGTGATCGGCACTTCGATCACCTGTGTCTCTCCCGCAGCCAATGCATCATAGCCGGACGCGTCAAAGCTGTAACTGCCGTCCGCATTGAGTGTCAGACCGGGGACGGTTGATTCGGTGCTATATATCAGACTCGCATCATCCGGTAAGTCCACATCGGTCGCAGTCATGCTGCCGGTAATCGTCGCATCTTCACTGACCGAGCGGGTCTCAGCCTCAGCCATCGGCGCATCATTGGTGCCCACCACGGTAATGGTGAGTGTGGTCTTAGCTGTCGCACCGCGATCATCGGTCACCGTGATCGGCACTTCGATGACCTGTGTCTCTCCCGCACCCAGCGCGTCATAACTGGCAGCGTCAAAACTGTAACTGCCGTCCGCATTAAGCGTCAGACCGGGCACGGTTGATTCGGTGCTATATATCAGACTCGCATCATCCGCTAAGTCCACATCAGTGGCGGTGATATTGCCGGTAATGGTCGCATCTTCCGCCACGATTCCCACCGCGGCCTGTGCCTCCGGCGCATCATTGGTGCCCACCACGGTAATAGTGAGTGTGGTCTCAGCCGTCGCGCCCCGATCATCCGTCACGATCACAGGCACTTCGATGACCTGTGTCTCTCCCGCAGCCAGCGCGTCATAGCTGGCAGCGTCAAAGCTGTAACTGCCGTCCGCATTGAGTGTCAGACCGGGGACGGTTGATTCGGTGCTATATATCAGACTCGCATCATCCGGTAAATCCACATCAGTGGCGGTAATACTGCCGGTAATGGTCGCATCTTCACTGACCGAGCGGGTCTCGGCTTCAGCCATCGGCGCATCATTGGTGCCCACCACGGTAATAGTGAGTGTGGTCTTAGCTGTCGCACCGCGATCATCGGTGACCGTGATCGGCACTTCGATCACCTGCGTCTCGCCTTCCGACAATTGATCATAGCTGGACGCATCAAAACGATAAGAGCCGTCCGGATTTAAGGTTAGACCGGGTACGTTTGAGTCCGTGATAAACACCAGATTTTGACCGGCAGGCAAATCGACATCGGTGGCGGTGAGACTGCCGGTAATGGCCGCATCTTCGTTCACTGAAGCCGTTGCGGCTTGGGCGACAGGCGCATCATTAGTACCGGTGATGGTGATGGTCAGTGTGGTGGTATCGCTCGCACCGCGCTCATCAAGCACAGTTACGGGCACTTCAATCACCTGCGTCTCGCCTTCCGACAATTGGTCATAGCTGGACGCATCAAAACGATAAGAGCCATCCGGATTTAAGGTTAGACCGGGTACGTTGGAATCAGTGGTAAATACCAGATTTTGGCCAGCAGGCAAATCGACATCGGTGGCGGTGAGACTGCCGGTAATGGCCTCATCTTCGCTCACTGAATCCGTTGCGGCTTGGGCGACAGGCGCATCATTAGTACCGGTGATAGTGATGGTCAGTGTGGTGGTATCGCTCGCACCGCGCTCATCAAGCACGGTTACGGGCACTTCAATCACCTGTGTCTCGCCTTCCGACAATTGATCATAGCTGGACGCATCAAAACGATAAGAGCCGTCCGGATTTAAGGTTAGACCGGGTACGTTGGCATCAGTGATAAACACCAGATTTTGACCAGCAGGCAAATCGACATCGGTGGCGGTGAGACTGCCGGTAATGGCCTCATCTTCGCTCACTGAATCCGTTGCGGCTTGGGCGACAGGCGCATCATTAGTACCGGTGATAGTGATGGTCAGTGTGGTGGTATCGCTCGCACCGCGCTCATCAAGCACGGTTACGGGCACTTCAATCACCTGCGTCTCGCCTTCCGACAGTTGATCATAGCTGGATGCATCAAAACGATAAGAGCCGTCCGGATTTAAGGTTAGACCGGGTACGTTGGAATCAGTGGTAAACACCAGATTTTGACCAGCAGGCAAATCGACATCGGTGGCGGTGAGACTGCCGGTAATGGCCTCATCTTCGCTCACTGAATCCGTTGCGGCTTGGGCGACAGGCGCATCATTAGTACCGGTGATAGTGATGGTCAGTGTGGTGGTATCGCTCGCACCGCGCTCATCAAGCACAGTTACGGGCACTTCGATCACCTGCGTCTCGCCTTCCGACAATTGATCATAGCTGGACGCATCAAAACGATAAGAGCCGTCCGGATTTAAGGTTAGACCGGGTACGTTGGAATCAGTGATAAACACCAGATTTTGACCAGCAGGCAAATCGACATCTGTGGCGGTGAGACTGCCGGTAATGGCCGCATCTTCGCTCACTGAATCCGTTGCGGCTTGGGCGACAGGCGCATCATTAGTACCGGTGATGGTGATGGTCAGTGTGGTGGTATCGCTCGCACCGCGCTCATCAAGCACGGTTACGGGCACTTCAATCACCTGCGTCTCGCCTTCCGACAATTGGTCATAGCTGGACGCATCAAAACGATAAGAGCCATCCGGATTTAAGGTTAGACCGGGTACGTTGGAATCAGTGGTAAACACCAGATTTTGACCAGCAGGCAAATCGACATCGGTGGCGGTGAGACTGCCGGTAATGGCCGCATCTTCGTTCACTGAACCCGTTGCAGCTTGGGCGACAGGCGCATCATTAGTACCGGTGATGGTGATGGTCAGTGTGGTGGTATCGCTCGCACCGCGCTCATCAAGCACGGTTACGGGCACTTCAATCACCTGCGTCTCGCCTTCCGACAATTGATCATAGCTGGACGCATCAAAACGATAAGAGCCGTCCGGATTTAAGGTTAGACCGGGTACGTTGGAATCAGTGGTAAATACCAGATTTTGGCCGGTAGGCAAATCGACATCGGTGGCGGTGAGACTGCCGGTAATGGCCGCATCTTCGTTCACTGAATCCGTTGCGGCTTGGGCGACAGGCGCATCATTAGTACCGGTGATGGTGATGGTCAGTGTGGTGGTATCGCTCGCACCGCGCTCATCAAGCACGGTTACGGGCACTTCAATCACCTGCGTCTCGCCTTCCGACAATTGATCATAGCTGGACGCATCAAAACGATAAGAGCCGTCCGGATTTAAGGTTAGACCGGGTACGTTGGAATCAGTGGTAAATACCAGATTTTGGCCGGTAGGCAAATCGACATCGGTGGCGGTGAGACTGCCGGTAATCGTTGCATCTTCGTTCACCGAAGCCGTTGCAGCTTGGGCGACAGGGGCGTTGTTAGTATCAACAATATTACCGTCAGTGGAATCTCCGGTTAATCCATTCGATGCAGGATCAGGAGTATTCGTGGAAGCTAATGTATTGAAAACATCAAGCAGCGCTAGACCTTGTGTGGTTGATAGCGACAAACTGGAGAAACGATAGAGACCTTGCGTACTAAAATCGGTTTGTGCAATAAGCTCGTCATTAATCGCTTCAACCGTCGCACTTGTTGACAGACTTGAGCCAGAAGCACTACCCGCAGCCGGAGCAAAGGTTTCACCTAACTGTGTCGGGTCATTCCCTTGCTCGATCGCCGTAAGCAATTGATTCACATCATTCGTGATATCAACTTTATCACCATCCGCTGTTACAACCTTCGCGTTAAGAGCCGTATATTCATCATGATTTAAAAAGTTCCCGCCTTCTAAAATAACCACTCCTGGCGGGATAATTTCTCCAGGTTTGATGGTAATGACGTTTCCATCCTGATCGATGATAATAACTTGGTCTTTTGCTACATCAGGCAGAGAAATCTTTGACTCAAACCTCATAAATGGCACCCCTAAATCACATGTATATCAACAACGTGTTAATCAACTTAACGTATAACTATCGGTTCTCAATCAATACACCTGACAATCGCTATATTCATACATTTCTTGATTATATATCATACAGCAGTCTAACACTATATTCGTGGCACAAATCACATTATTAAGAGGGGGTTTTTACAATAATAGCCCGACTCTCTCACGATGCTACTTTTTTGAAAATTTAAGACACAATAGCTTTTAAGCCTCAGAAACAATCTAGAAAAGGTTATATACTTGTATTTCCATGTATTAATGTGAGTGATACTCACAAATTACTGTATGGAAAGAGAGATATTAATATAACCACATTCTCATTCATGAGATCGTTTTTTGCGTAGGCTGAGTACTTTAGGACGATATTTAGTGCAATTAGTCTAATAATAGGGGGTTCTTTGAAAACATTCCTACTCAAAGTTGTGGTATTGTTTGCTGTGATCATGAATAGCAATGTTCTCGCGCAATCACTTGAGCAAGCGGTCTCTGTTACACTGGCGACAAACCCAGAACTGGAAAGTTCATTCAATCAATATCAAAGCAAGTTACAGAATTCGAGAGCATCTCAGGGCGCTTACCTGCCTAAAGTCGATTTAGATGCTGGCATAGGATACGAAGGGATCGAGCCTGCGGCGGGAAATGCCAAAGAAAATACTGACTTAACAAGAAAAGAAGTTAGCGTATCCTTGACTCAATTGATTTGGGATGGATCTTCAACCCTGAATGATATGGGCAGAACCTCAGCCGAAGCTGAAGCAAGTCGTTATCAATTATTAGCTGATGCGTCAGATAAAGCGCTGGACGTGACAAAATTATATCTGGATGCAGAGAAAGCCAATGATGTATTAAAACTATCTGAAGCGAACTTACAAATACATAAAAAAATATACCGGGATATCAAGCGCAGAACAGAGTCTGGACTGGGGTCTACTGCTGATGTAACCCAAGTTGAAGCTCGTGTCGCAAAAGCTGAATCAAATCTGTTAGCCGCGCAAAATAATCTCTTTGAAACCCATTCGAAATTCAAAGAAACCGTTGGAGAAGAGCCGGTTGATCTGACTTTCCCCCAAGCTGACCAGGAACAAATTCCTCACAGCTTTCAGGATGCGAAAGCTCTGGCATTTAAATCACACCCAATTCTAAAGGTGACACAGCAAAATATTGCGGCGGCCCGTTACCAATATAAACAAAATCAATCACCGTATTATCCGAGTATTTCTTTGCAGGCGAATCATAGTATCAAGAATGATGCTGCGGGTTACCTCGGGAGTAGCTCTGAAACGACAGCAATGATCCGGATGCATTATAATCTCTATAATGGTGGCTCAGATCGTGCAAATGAAATGAGTGCGGCCTATGCGTTGAATAAAGCAAAAGATTTACGGGAAAAGTCATACCGGGAAGTGTTAGGTGGGCTTGAACTGGCTTGGCAATCACTTGATTTTTCAAGTCAAAGACGCACTTTCCTCGCCGATCTTGTCGATTCTGTTTCAAAGACAGTAATCGCATATGAAAAACAATATCAAATCGGTCAAAGAACATTGCTTGATTTATTGAATAGTGAAAATGAACTCTTTGAAGCGCGTAAGGACTATCTTGAGGCGAAATACACTCAGGCATATGCACAATATCGCGTGATGAATGCTGTGGGAAACTTGCTCGATAGTCTGAAAGTCACGGTCCCACAGGAATGGGCTGACCAGTCAGGTGATTAAGATGAAATTCAGTTACTTACTATTTTTAGTCTCATTACCGATTTGGTCAAAGGGTATCGCTGACCAAAGCCAGGATGAGTATGATTACATTCCTCCCCCAACGGCTGCACAAGCTTTTGATCTTGCAGATTCAGATCATGACGGTGTCATTAATGCGCGGGATTTATGTCCGAAAACCCCTCAAAATGCCAAAATAGATAACGATGGCTGTGAAACTTATCACCGGAGTAAAACTCAACGGCAACTACGAATCTTATTTGAGAATGATTCCAGTAATATTAATTCAATCTTTAATATACAGATTAAGCAGATGGCGCGTTTTTTAGCGGACTACCCTGAAACGTCAATCGAGCTTAGAGGCTATGCCAGCCGCAGTGGTGAAACGCAATACAACCAAGCGTTATCCAAACAACGGGCAAACAGTGTAAAAGCTCGGCTGATAAAAGAAGGCGTCTCTGCGGATAGAATCAGAATCGTAGGATTTGGCGAATCCAATCCGGAAGCGACGGGTGAAGATCAAGTTAGTGATGCCAAAAATCGGCGTGTCTCTGCAACAGTTGTTGGCTATAAAGGCGATGTTGAGAAAAGATGGACTATTTTTTCGACGCTCCCACCCAATCGGCACACCTATTAATTGCTCGACACCAGACAGAAAAGAGATAACCGCAGGTTGTTATGATGGTTCACCAACATACGATTGATAAGGATGAGGTGTACCACTTTTCGGTCTGGGATGATACTCTTCTCTAATTATATTTCTTGGGCTGAAACCATCGCAACAGATGGTTCAGCCTGATTTTTTGCATCAAATAGTTTTGAGATGACACCCATGTATTTATCTAAGTTAACATCAGCCGTGTTCACACATTTATATAACGATATTGTTGAATTTCGTCGTACCTTTGATCTCCCGGTGAGTCAACCCGAAAGCCTCGACGAAGATGCAGATACGCTCCATACATCACTGGCAATTGAAGAGCTTACAGAACTCGCCGAAGCTCAGGATAAAGTTGAACAGGCTGATGCGATTGTTGATACTGTTTACGTTCTGATGGGACGACTGGTGCATCTTGGACATGATACACCAGCGCATAATCCGGGTATCAGCTACTTGATTGATTTATTGCTGAATGTTGCGACCCATCGCAACATCGATTTCATTCCCTGCTGGGATGAAGTCCACAGTTCAAATATGAGCAAGGTCTGCCGTAACCAAACCGAATATGATGAAACCGAATCATTTTATGCGAAACAAGGCATCAAATTATCTCCGGTTATCAAAGGTGATTATATTATTGCCAAATGTGCAGAAGATTTTGTCAGTGCGGAAAAAACGATTCGTCAGGGAAAAGTCCTTAAGTCCGTCTATTATCGTCCGGCGGATCTGACAAAACTAACTCAATAGTATAAAAAAAAGGCCACTTTGTGGAGCAAGGTGGCCGAGGAGACTATAAAAAGCCTAACAAGAACGAGAATGTATCGATTATATTAATGCGATTTGTATGCCAACTTTTTATTTAAATATAACTAATTGATTTATATTGAAATAACCCAAAGCACTCCCAAGTAGCATTCATTTCATCCTCATCCCTGCTCTAGCATTGTGCTTGATGCACCAAAATTATTCATAGATAACCCTAACCCACATACGACGACTAATCGAAAAGCAAATATGATTTCCCTTGGATTTCAACTGACTGAACTGTTGTTTGGAAGACTTCTGCAACATGGTCAGGCGTCAGAACGGATCGCGTCTCTCCCCACTGTTGCAGAATACCTTGATTTAATAATAGGGTTTTGTCGGCATATCGAAGTGTTCGATTCAAATCATGATTCGCCATAATGACGGTCAGTCCCATATGGTTGATGTCTTGTAATAATTCATACAACATGTGCTCCTGCCCAACATCGAGTGCAGCGGCCGGCTCATCTAAAATCATGAAGCGAGCATGAGGATTCAGTGTCGGCCATACTTGTAAACAGCTGCCAGCCAATCTGACCCGTTGCCACTCGCCTCCGGAAATCTGGTGAATCGAACAGTGTAATTTATCCTGCAAATTTAATCGCTGAATCAGTAGTTCAATAACGTCAGATGACTGTTCGGCAGTGACGGATAGAGCCGACGGAATGGAGAGCGCAAGATATTGGCAGACATCAATCGCAAAAGTCGGACGCTCCTGTTGCGACAAATAAGCACGGAGCTGGGCTAATTCCGGCAAGGAAAGACGCGTCAGATCGGTCTCTCCAAGCTGTACACTGCCTTGATGCGCGATCATGCCAGCCAAAGCAGCCAGTAGTGTACTTTTACCGCTACCATTAGGGCCGACAATATGGATCAATTCACCTTGAGCACAATTAAACCCCAGAGGAAGCAGGCGCGTACCGACACAGAGATTTTTAACGTGAATCATGATTTTTCAATAACATCCATACAAATACAGGCGCACCAATCGTTGTCGTCACAACCCCCAAGGGTAATTCAGCAGCATCAAGTGCCGTCCGGGAAATTAAATCAGCAAAGACCAGCAACAGTGCCCCTGCAACGGCTGAAAGCGGTAAGAGATAACGATTCTCGGTCCCGAAAGCCAAACGTAATAAGTGCGGTACAACCAGTCCGACAAAGCCGATGATTCCGCCTAAGGCAACTGATGCGCCCACCAGCACAGCCACGGCGACCACCAACTTCCAGCGTATACGATGGACATCAATTCCCAACTGCTTGGCATGCACCTCTCCCATCATCAACCGGTCCAGTACTCGCCCTTGTCCCATCAGCCATATCAACACGGGTAAGATCAATAATGAAAGTAAATGGTAAGACCAATCAATACCACCAAGACTCCCCATCAGCCAGTACATCAATTGTCTCAAACTCAAATCGTTACTAAAGTAAAATGCCCAAGTGACGACAGAGCGAGTCAGAATCCCCAACGCGACGCCGACCAACAATAGTCGAATTGTCGTCAATTTCATACTTCGGGCGATTCCGACCAAAATAGCCGTAAAAATCATAGCACCGACGATAGCACCGAACATAAAAACCAACGGTGTGGCCGCAAACGGGAAGAAAAACAGAATGACCACCATCGCCACACTTGCACCACCGGAAACACCGATAATTCCCGGCTCAGCCAGGACATTGCCTAACAACACCTGTAACGTTGCTCCTGACACAGCCAAACATGCACCAATCACCATCGCCGCAAGTAATCGAGGCAAGCGTAGTTCCAAAATCAATTGCTGCTCAAACCCTGTCATCTCGTGCCACGGTGCAATAAAGACCTCTCCGGCAAAAATATAAACGGCACCAGACACCAGTAGCAGCACACTCATCGTGATCATTGCACGATACCAGCGCTTCCTTTTTTCAAAAAGAAGTTGTGTAAAATTCATGGACTATCAAATCAGAGAAAACAGAGGGGCTCACCTTAACGTTTCACCCAAGAAATAGAAAGAGGTCATGCCGATGATTGTTCCTATCCGGCAGACCTCTGCTTTGAAATATATCCGAAGATGACAAAGACTGTCATATCACACATAACAATTAGTCATAAACCAATTGATCCTGCTCATACCTCACGGTTACCGGACAAACCATCAATAAAGCAGGTTCACCAATCGGAACATGTTTATCAGGGAAGAGGATCGCCTCTCCCTCATTTTTGGCCATTAACGGCTTATCACCGTCATGACCGAACACTTCTCCGTGCATAAAAGCAGTAAAATTTTCGGCATCATCTGAAAAAATAAAATCAAAATCGTCATTGAGCCGAACAATTGTCCGACTGACCCGATAAAATTTTATCTTTCTTGGCAAGTGTTCATTCACTTCCCGGGCACACAAATCACGCAGCGTAATGTCAAATGCATTAAAGCCTTCTAATGGACTTTGCCCTAGCCGGGATGATTGACCCAGTTCAATCGCCAAAGAACGAGCGGAATAACAATCTGCGGTATACCAGCTGAAAGAACTAGAAGGCGCATTGGCTAAAACCAGTGCGTCAAGGTGGGCCAGTTCAGCAAAATGGATCAGTTCTTTTGGCCGAACAGGATGTCGAACTTTGGGACTAATGGCGAATGCGTGATAAAGGGAGGGATTTAAAGTACTGTGTAAGTCAAAATGCCAGCGTTGATCGCTGGGGGTGTCTTTCCAGAATGATTTAAGGAGAACTTTCAGATTATCGGCGATCACCAACTCTTGTGAAGACTCTCTTGGCTTATCATCAAATAAACGTTCCAGATTCTCCTCAAAAAACTGCGTATGGTGTTTGAGCGCGTCTAAGTGAGCAATGATAAACAGACAATGCTCCCGGACTGGCTGAAATCCACTGTCGATATCAGAAACAATCCGATTGACTAATTCAACCGGCCCGGCATCTTTACCGTGAATCGCACATGAGACGACAATATGCTGTGTCAGTTCATCCATTTGTGGTGGAATGACTTCCAGAATCCCCGGACCATGTAGCTTTAACAACACCCCATCATCCGTTGTATATTCACTCGATAAAAGAGCACCATCACTATATAAACTATCAATCAGAAATGACTGACGAAAAAGTGAATTGCTCATGTGTTACTCCTTCAACCGATAGAACAGCAATATTAAGGCCTGACGAACCGCAGTGCCCAATGACTCAACAAAGCGCAATTTTATCATTAAGTTGCAGAAAAGCATCGCGTAACTATCCACAATGTGACACCAATGCTTTTTACATCCTATCAGACGATGACGAACCCTTATCCATGCATCATCCGAACCCCATCACCCCAGTCAAGTTTTGGTATTTCAGCAACCGTTAAGCCGTTGCCTGAGGCATCATCATCGTTGCAAAGATCAGATAAATCGCCAATTCTGTGATCTGCTGAACCCCACCCAGACAATCCCCCGTAAAACCACCGATGCGACGGAGTAACCACTGTTTTAAAGCAAATCGTAATAGACAACTGACCGAACCGATGATCAACAGTATCGATAAATCCAAGCCGATACACGGAATTATACCGAAAAACAGTAAGACGCCTAACTCTCGGGTGGTCTGACGGTTGGCCAACGGCTTACTCTTACTGGTGTGAATCTCTGATACATAAGGCATGTCATAAATAAGCGAAGCGGCGACGGCTCTGCTCAGTCCATAGCCCACTAACAGAATCTGTAACATAGAAACATGCATTGCCAGCGAAGAAAGCACACTATATTTCACAAGTAAGGCCATGATTAACGCCGCTGCGCCATAAGTCCCAATTCGGCTGTCTTTCATAATGGCCAGACGCCGCTCCGCGGTCATGCCACCACCGATGCCATCAGCCATATCGGTTAAGCCATCTTCGTGAAACGCCCCCGTCAGCAGAAGACTGCATCCCATCATCAGTAGAATGCTCAGATGTTCCGGCAGTACCAGAGCACAGAGACTGTAAACACCATAGCAAATCAATCCGAGCAGCAAACCAACCAACGAGAAATAGCGACCGGACTGATTCATCCGTTCAGTTGAATAAGGTACGGATGCTGGCACAGGAATCCGAGTGAAAAAGCTCAATGACAGCAGAAACAATTCAAGCTGATACGTGACCCGACTTAACATGTCACCTCAACGCCAGCTTGTGCGAAACTGGCCATGGTATTATAAAATTCAGCCGCAGCGCGGACGAGCGGCACAGCAAGGACAGCACCAGTCCCCTCTCCCAAACGCAAATCAAGATCCAGCAACGGATTTGCATCTAATAATGCCAACGCACGTTGATGTCCCGACTCTTGTGAGTGATGCGCAAAAATCATGATCTCTCGACACTCGGGTTGCAGTTGCGTGGCAACCATCGCTGCAACGGTGACAATAAAACCATCAACCAGAACAGGGATCTGTTGCTCTGCGGCAGCCAAAAAAGCGCCAACGATCTGAACGATTTCAAAACCACCAACTTCGGCAAGAACCGCTTTGGGTGCAAGACCTTTTGCCCGATGAACTCCGGCGGTAACCAATGCCACTTTTTTCCGATATTGCGCCTGTGAAATACCGGTTCCCAAACCGACACAAGATTCAACGTCATCATCGGATAATGCCGCTAAAATGGCCGCAGCACTACTGGTATTGCCGATTCCCATTTCACCGAACATAACCAAATTAGAGCCGTTCTGAATGGTGTCTAATACCACTTGTCGTCCCAGAGCGATCCCTTGCTCAACCTGTGCCATGGTCATTGCGGGTTCTCTTGCCAAGTTCCCCGTCCGTTCCCCGAGACGCTGGACAATCAATTGCTCCGATTCTGATTCAACCGGTAGCAAAATCCCGGTATCTATCACCTTGAGTGCAACCTGATTCGCCCGACAGAAACAGTTCACACCAGCGCCTCCGGCAAGAAAGTTGAGGACCATCTGTTGTGTGACAGCGCTCGGTGCAATGCTCACGCCTTCATCCGCAATACCGTGATCACCAGCGAAAACCAGAACGGTCGGTTGATTGATACAGATTTGCCCAACCGGCTGAGCCAGTCCCTGACTCTGGAACAGGGCTAATTGATGGGCCACAGCCTCTAATTTACCTAAAGCACCGAGCGGTTTGGTTTTCTGGTCAATTCGGTTTTGAATCATATCGCTCAGACTTGTATCCAACATTGCTTATCCTCTTATGCCTCGCAACAGCAGCAAACTTGCATCATCCCTTCATGTATTCCAGTCTAACCGGAATCACAGGTTTCGGCTATGTTACTGTTTTGCCGGACACAAGCTGTGACGGGAGTACGAAAATAGGGACAACTGAATGGATGGCAATGCACAAACAAACGCTTATTCAGCCCGCTTTACGGGTCGCGTCGCAACAACAGCACAACGATAACCACCAGAACTATCGCCACGGGCAGTCACTTGGTCAATTGACCATTGACCAACCATTTCCGAGGGGAACGATTGATTGAGTTCGAGTATGCCTTCTGCTACTAAATAGGGGTCACCGGGCAGATCGATACGGATACTATCTTTCTCACGCATGATTTTCTGCAGTTCATTATCACATGCCTGTTGAGCATCAGATGACGTTTCATAAGATTGTGGCAACACCATAAAAGGTGCCTTGCCTGAAAACACTTCATATTCAAGCCCAGTATCACTCTCAATCCATTTGGCTTTGACACCCGAAACATTTCTCCGGCTCGCCAATTCAAGCTGGCAATTGATAAATCTTCTGAAATCTGAAGGATGATTATTATCGGAAACATCAACAGTCACTGAAGGTACATCTTGGCCTGTGATTGTTTTGGTCTGTCCTTTTTCTGCCAAAACATATAACCCATCGACAGGTTTAGCAATCGCATCGTGACGCTTCGCCAGACGGGATAAAAATGCACTATCCGTTTCGTTCATCTGATCAAGGTGTTTAAACCATACGGTTTCAAATTTCGATGCCACTCTCGGACTAAAACCATGTGATGTCACAATTTGACGGAAGATCTCAGCCAGCGATATGGCAGTAAATGTCCGTGTATGGCGTTCTTTAAACCCCGTTTTATCTTGAACCTGAAAGGGCGCTGCAGTTGCAACAATCGTCACGGTTGGTGGAAATAATCGCGGAGAGATGCGGGTAATTTTATACTTGCCCTTATGAACTAACTGGCCTTGATACCCTTCAGAAAATATTAATTCGGCCCCCTCTTTTGGTAACCCGGTCTGACCAGCCGTATCAACATGCAGCGTGATCACATCAGATTGGTCAGAAGAGACATCGACCCGCTCCCAAGAGGTTAACCGTGAATTAATAATTTTCTCCCCGGGGCCACTAATTCGAACTTGAGGAATACTGCCTAATCCCATATGTTCACCACCGTCGTTGGCATCAGCTCGGGTAAGACTGGTAACTTGATTGTAATACCAGCTGGAAGCACTGGCCCATAAAGCTCTAGACCAGGATTGAGCATATAAAGCGCCTCTTCCGCTTCATCATCATCCCGACCCAATGATAACCATAATAATTGTGGGACTAAGTCCCCGTCACGACTGAGCATGGTAGTCATCTGCATCGTCCTCTAACTCACATATTCCTCTAACTCAATGGAGAACCCCACCACAAAGGCGGTTCCATCATCAATGACTCTGTCTTGTTTTTCTTGCAATACTTTGATGACCCATTGGCCCATGGATTGCCCGTATCCATCCATTAAAACCAAAGGCTTGCGCTGAGCCTGTAACTGTCTCAACGCCTGCATATTTTTCATACCCTCCCCATGAAACCAAGTGCCAGTCATACTGATTTTGTCCAAAGGCTGACCCAGATTTTGACTGATTGGTTTCTGACCATAGCGGGGGACAGTCACCCATCCCCCATTACTGGTGCGCTGTAAACCTTCATAAGGCGTATGATTACTTAACGAGAAAGCAAACCCCCCCAATGACATCATTTCTTTCATGTATTACTCCTGTCTAGAAGACTGGCATCAGCCCGAGTTGCAACATCATTATTTCCGAGCAAGATCGGGCTCAGCTCAGCTTTCATTTGCTCTAACAGCTGCGTACTAAACCCTTGATCATAAGCTGGATTCCCCGATGGTGTAACATGAATGACAGGGGCAAAATTGATTTGTTGCTGAGAAGATTTTTCTAACTGCTTGCTCTGCTCTGCAACAGTTGCAGGCGCTGCTTTGTCGGTTTTATCTTCACCAAACCAATCCATGATTTTATCGCCCAGAACTTCACCGAAGGAGATCCCAAGCGGCAGAAGTGCACCACCGCCCATAGCGAGCGCACTGATGGAACGTAGCGACATACCGCTCTGTTGCTTCGAGGGGCTTTTTTTGTCGTTATCTTGACCGAGCAGAGAGTTAAAACTCTCTCCCAACCAGCGACCAACACTACTACCGCCAAGTCCGCCCACAACAGAACCAACTAATCCCCCCACAGCGGTTCCAAGAATTGGAACAACGGATCCTATCGCAGCACCAGCCATTGCACCTGTTGCTGCACCGCCCATCCCGCCAAGCATATCTCCCGCAGTCCCTGCTATCTTTTTTTTATTGCCCTTGGCAAGAGCAGAAACCAGTTTGACGCCATTGAGCGCAATATCTAACGGTTTAAATAACTTGCCCGCACCTTTAAACACTGCACCGCCCACGCCTTTAAATACACTACCGACTTTTGACATGGCACCCGATAGGCCGGACTTCAGTTTTGAACCGCTGAACATAGAACCAACAATTTGAGGCGTTCGGGCAATCCACCGAGCAAAGCGAGCAGTTTGACGACGTAACCCTCCGGCATTGCGGATACGGGGTCGTTTCCGAGGCCGTTTCCGAGGCTGTTTTTTACGCTTGCGACGTGATTCATCGCCATCACTACCGCCTGAATCACTGCCACCGGAATCATTCAATGATTGTGATCCAAGTCGATTCAATTCTCGATTCAAACGAGCTAGTTGCAATGTCGCTCGCTTGGCTGCTCGACGAGTTTTATTCAATCCGGCAGCAAAGATATTCTTTTGATCGACTTTGAGACGATCCTGACCACCGCCCTTCATCAACTGAGAGAATTTAACAATGGCAGAACCAGCTTTGAGTAATGGAATGACAGCCGCTGTCGCAACCAATAAACCGGTGGCAAGTTTGGGGTTCGCTTCAGCGAATTTATTCATACTATCGACCACACTGAGCAATGGCGGCAGCATGTTATTCACAATCGGTAACAACCTCTGACCTAGTGCGACAGATATTTGGTCAAAACGTACACGGAGCTGTGCCAACTGATGAGCAGACGTTTTCGCGAATATGTCATAATCAGTGTCGATACTATTTGAATAGTTGCTTTTGTTATCAACTTGTTTGAACGCTGCATTTAAGCTTTTATTTCCCCGTTCCAGACTCCCGACTAACTTTAAGATCGCGGCTGTTGATTTCTCACCAAATAGATCCGTAACAACATCTTCGCGTTGATCAGGCGAAATATTTTTCAAGCGGTCGAAAACATCAAGCAAGGTTCCTCGGGCATCTGCTTCCATCCGTTGAGCTAAAGCGGCGGGCTCGATACCAAGCGTTGTCATTGCTGCTTTCTGTTGCGTGTTTTTCGCTTTCCCTGCGGTGAGAGATCCAAGAATATTGCTGATGGCCTCACTGGCCTGTGCTTCAGTGGAGCCACTGGTAAGCAGGCTGGCTGATAATGCCGCTGTTTCTTGAACATTTAAGCCAGCCTTGGTCCCTGCTTCCCCTTGCTTTGTCACGACTGCGGCTACAGATTTAGCCTTCACCCCCATACTATGACTCAAGGCATTGGTTGCATTCGCCAATCCCATCGCTTGCTGTTGTGAAAGCTGCATTGAAGCACGCCAATGCGCAAGTGTTGCCGTTGCATCTTTTGCCGAGACATTCCATACAACGGCGACTTTTGCCGCCGATTGAGCAAATGACAGCAGTTGATTTTTTTCAATGCCGGATTGGGCTGCATCACTCACAATTTGAGCAACAGATTCCTGTTTTAAACCCAGATCACCTGCCAAACGCATCATATCGCTTTGATACTGATTGGCTTCTTGGTCATTGGAAAAGTGCACTGATTTTTTAACATCGGCAAATGCACGTTCAGATGCAACAACACGTTTACCCACTGCCAACACTGGTTTCAGCGCCGAACTTATATCCGTTTTCACTTGCTTGACCAACTGTGTCATTTCACCTTTGAGATCTGTTTCTCCTGAAGGTACAACACCAGAATTGGGCATCTGCAAATGATCAACGCGGAGCGATATCTCGCTTTGACGGTTAGCCCCCGCCATTTGGGGCGTTATTTTCGAATCAGCCATGACTTATCCCTTCTTAATCCCCAGTTTTGCCGTAGCCAAATAGTAACGACGCAGCGCGTCATCAATACGCCAATCCATGATCTCCTTCGGGGATACGTGGTAGACCAGTGGGATAACATCCGTCAGGACTTCAACATCTCTTGGCGAAAGTAGTCCGCCGGTTGTTGCAAAAAATCGATGAGCCGCTCTTGAAGCTGATTCCAGTCTGGCAGACTCAAGCGCATCAGCTCTTGATGCGTAAAACCACAGCAACTGGCACTGATGAACAGCGTTCTTTCCCATTCATCCTGATGGGTTTCCATCAGTTCAGTAGTCGCCACCGTTGGTGGACGCAATTTATAGTGCGTTTTTTCCTGACCATCATCGCCTTGAATCGGGATCAGTAATGTGGGTTCATCACGATTGAATTCATCAGCCATAAATGTTGCAGCGCCTGATTGCATCAGTTCCAGTACGTGTTCTCGAATCGAATTAAAATCAGGGGTCACTAACTTTTTCAATTCAGATGGTGTCAATCCGGTACTCAAACAGACACACTCCCAGAGCAATTGATTGTCATCATGCTGATGGTTTCGGCTGAGCTCTCGCTGTTGCCCGACGGTAATGGTATGAATTTGTACGTGATTTAGTTGTTGACCCTTATCATCTTCAATGGGCCAAACTAGATTGTGAATATGCAACATAGGGCAAAGCTCTCCTCAAAAATACCTTATAAAAAAGGCCCCGAAAGGGGCCTGATTGGTAGTAATTCCAGAAAAATCAATCCTGAACTTAGGCTATACTGACATTAAGGCGATGAACTGCCATCAGATCGCCATTGCCCAGATTGAGAATTTGAGCCTTACGATTGATGTCATAAATGACTTTGCCATTTTCAGTTTTCTTATATGCATTAACGGCCATTTCCATTTCGTGATCCGGCAATTCCCCCATTTTGCTAGCCGATTCAGTCACGGAGACAATTTCCCCAGTCAGGCTATAAACGATTGCAAAACTATTGCCATCTTCATCCTGATGGGATTCTTTGATATCAACCTGACAATCTTCTCCAGGGGCTAATCCATAAGCAGATAGAAGCGCTTGGTTGGCGCCTTTGACTTTCCACTTACTATGCATCTTTTCAAGACCAACCATGATCTCACCGGGAATGAAAGAACCACCACGGGTTTCTTGCATGACCTTTTTGATCTCTGGTGGGGTAAATTCGTCTAGCTCTTTGATTAACGGATGCCCCTTAATCATTGCATAACGAGTAATGCGTGAACGTTGGCCTGCCATTAAAGGACCTCCTCAAGAAATGATTCAACGATACCGGTGTCCTCAATCATGTGGTACACCATATGTTCATTCGGCGCATAGCCGTAATATTTAATAGCAATATGCCATTCGCCATTGCGGTAATTTTCAACGTTATTGAGTGTCGGATGCAGATAGACTTGAGCACCCATCACGGTTTCATCCGCTTGCAGTGATTTCAGCCAAACATTGAGTTTGGTGATTTCCTGCTCCATGAAGGATTTACTCAAATTTATTGCCATCGCGCTCTGGGCCGTCTTGGCCAACTTACGCACAATGGCGTATTCCAGACCGACCTGAGAGACGAAGCGCCCCATAACACAGCGGTTACCGATCAGTGAGAAACCACCTAATGATGTCCGAGCGAAGTAGGACACGCCGTTACGGTTTAACAAATCCCCATTGGTGGATTTATCCATAATATTGTAATCAATCGTCCGGGCCGTACCGTTGATCAATGCACCCATTCCCCCTTTCGCAGGGCTTTCCCATGCTTTGACTCGTGCGAAACAAGACAGAGCAATCGCAGCACCAGAGAAAGAGACATTGCCTTTTGCCGCCTGACTGTAAACTGAGACCTGTGGGTCAACCAGATAGAAAGATTCATAACCGGTTCCTTCACCACCAAGACTTTGTGAATAGGCAACGGCCTCGTTGTCATTGGTATTCGGACCATCACCGACAGGAATCGCAAATAAACGTTTCCCCATAGCAGCCAAAGCATCAGCTACCGGTTTGGTGTTAAATCCCGGCGCACTGATATGTGTTGGTGTTTCCATGCAATCGGCCAAGGCTTGAATCCCGGTTCGCTGACCAGTGGTTGCATCAACCTTACCAATCACATTGTTAATCGTATCCGACAGCTCTGGGCCTTCTTCAACAATCACGACATAGATCGGCACAGACACCAAACGGAATGTTTCGTAACAAGTTCGCCACAACGTCCCTTTTTCTTCCCCGGTCATATCAAGTTTTGCGACATCAGCCATATTCGCAATACGAATCGGTGTATTTTGGGTTAATGATGTATCAGCATTGGGGGCAGTCCCAACGACACCTAAAACGATGTTGCCCAGAGGCCCCATTGGTGGTGGTGCGGGATGATTCTCGACACTAATACCATTATGCACAAATGATGCAATCTCAGGCATTCGCCTTCTCCTTCTGTTGAGTGGCCAGCACAGCTTTCACCTTGCCGCCCAGTTTTAAAAATTCAGCTTCACAGGGAAGCAAATCGACGCTGTCGCCTTTCTGATACCAGTGCCGATGATTCGGACATTGGTATGGCGAAAGAACTTCATACGCCAGACGCTCTGCCAACTTTGATTTTTGGGTTGCCATATCGGCCTCCAGAAACTAAAAACCCAGCTCTAGGCTGGGATTCGGGTACAAAAAAACCGCTTTCGCGGCACTTCAGTTTTTGCTTATGTTACCTATCAAAACTCAGGAAATGACGGCCAGACAACTGCATCAGGATCACTGTATTGTTGCGGAATATCAGCGAGCGTCTGAACATAATCATTCAATTTGGCTAAATTGCCTGATGACAGCGTTGTCGGGTTATCTGCATCATCAACAATTTTTCCTGTCCATAGCTCTCGGCTATGCCGCATATAAATGCTGTCCGTTGCCGCAATTCTCGTATTACGCTCCGCACGGACTTCTGACCAGCGCTCTTGCTGATAGGCAGCGGTCAGAAACGCTGAGGATAACGATTGGTTCATTCTCTGACCGTTTTCATCCGTATTTGATACAGGAAAGTTCATCAAGTGAACACCGTTATAGATCCAGTTTTTTATCATCTTGCTCATGCTGCTGTTCCTGTGATCGTATTGCCTGCATTATCAATAAATGTATCATTACGAATATTCACTCCATATCCAAACATTTTTGAATTTGTGGCCGAGACATCAACTGATGATTCATACATTGTTGAATGAATCATCCCTTGTCCAGAGTAAACATTGGCACCATCACTACCACCACTCAACCCTATAACATTTTGGCCAAGAGTAATGGTCAATTGGTTTAACGTCACCGTATAGAGACCAGGGTTGCTAACGATACCACCCATTTGGAGCATGACACGACCACGCTGATAGAACCATTGTTCACCCATTTGGTTGGAGATCGCGTCGCCTGTCGTTATTGCCCCATTATGGATGACGAGAGAGGTCTCTCGTGCTCCTTTTAATGACGCAACACCTGTCCCGACCAGTGTACCACTTCGATCAAATACATTGATCGACGAGAAGTTCAGGGTGTGTTTGTTTAAATCGATCACGACATGTCGACCGCTGAACCATATTTCCGACGTAATATCAATGTTTGATGTGAGTTTAATCTCCAAAGAAGACTGGTATGGCATCGATCGCGCTAGTGCCGCTTTAAGTGTCTTATAGGGTGCCGAGATACCGTCATTATTGTCATTACCATGTTCAGCATCGACATAAACCCTTACGATAGTCTGATTTACAATGGTATTTTTTACCTCTGTTGTTGCATTTGTTACTGCAGCATCAATTTCAGCAATTTTGTCAGTGACTGTTTCAGTCAATCGGTTCACGCTATTTAGCACTTCTGCTGTGGTTTCTGTGCTCATATTTGTTACCTAACGAGTTATTTTGTCAATGGCAGCAGTCTGGATGGCTGCTAAATAAAGATGTTCATCATTGTGAAGCGAAGTGGGCTGAGATGAATCATAGTCCTCGGATATATTCCAACGTCGGTATATGATCCAGATTACGCGACGTCTTCACTTCAGTCACGATATGAGATTCGCCGATATCTATATCAAATCCAGACTTGAATACCCGAATATTATGATGGTCAAAAATATTTGTTGTAATAAGTTCATCATGCGTAATCACTTGCTGAAATTCTTTTTTGGTCGATGAAATTAAATAACGGTGCCCCCCACGCAACCAAAATATCGCCCCCAGAACATAAGCACTACCATTGATAAAATCAGCAATAAACCCATCCGTTTTAACTGCATCTGGTGTCATTTCATTAAATTTATGTCCAAATATATCAACCAGTAAAACATCAAATAAAACACCCCAGCCATTATTCTGTAATAAGTACCGAGCGGTTAGTGCACCGGCTCCTTCTCGGTCATCGTGCAAACTCCGACTAATTTGTAATTCTGTGATACCCCATTGTGCCGCAGGAATATAAACCGGATAGAATTTATCTTCCTCTCCAGAAACATCAACGGATGTGCCTTCCCGTGTGGTATAACGTTCATCAGCGTTTGTTAAAAACTGCTTGAACTCTGCTTCAGCCAACATCATCCGCTGGTCAATCTGCCCGATTTTTCCTGTGACGGCTTCTGTCACTGCATTCACTGATTCCGTTAATGCTGCAAGTTCTTGCGCGAACATAAACAACTCCTTCATTCTATTTGAGGATAAAGCACCTTGATTTCGGCGCTGGTTAGATAGTTGGTTTCAGACCGTACAACAGCATCCGGGTCGCTGTTGTGTTGTGGAATATCACGTAATGTTTGGCGCTATTCCATGAACTGCGCCTGATACGCTGCTGCTTAAATGAGTGACATGTTCAAAAAACGGCAGTTCTTTGAGTCACTAAGATCCTTTATTACTTGTTTTCCAACTCCAATATCCGGAACTCCTGAAGAATTTGCCGGTGCATGGTATCCACCTGAGCTTTCGCCATCTGAGCAAATTCATCATCGATAAGGATATTGAAGTTCTCCATACCGACCACCACTGTAACTGTGTCACTTGGAAGAACACTCAAGTCCAGTGTAAACGGCTGAATACAATGGCCATTTTTCGTTTTGTAGTTCAATGTTGTATCAGGGGCAGAGATGACCCCTAACAGTGTTCCTGACTCAAGCCAGACCCCTAACTCTCGAATTGGATATTCGAGCTCACCGCTAAACTTAGCTATGGCTTGGATCTGACCAAGCCCCATGTCTTTATATTCACCAAATTCGACTCGCTGCAATTCATTCTGCAAAGTCGCCTGGTCAGGATTTGGGGTATAGGCACGATCACCAGCTGATACCCACTTTAATGATAATTTGATTCCCTTTGCTTTGGCACTGATACACTCTTCCAGGCCTTTGTGGGTGATCACTAACTTAATTATGTCTTCACTCATAGTGTTGCTCTCGCATTGATGGCTAAAATAGTGATATTGTAATGGTCTGAATAGCCAGTCATATTGATTTAACCATGTCCAACAATCGCTGGAATAACAGCGCTTGCCTCGACAGCATTTGCATTCAATTCGGGTGCAGTTGCACCACTGATAGAAGGGTCAATTCCAGCATCAGGCATTCGCCTTCTCCTTCTGTTGAGTGGTCAGCACTACTTCCACCTTGCCATCCAGTTTTAAAAATTCAGCTTCACAGGGAAGCAAATCGACGCTATAGGTATGGCGAAAGGACCTCATATGTCAGACGCTCTGCCGACTTTGATGTTTGAGTTGTCATAGCGGCCTCCAGAAGCTAAAAACCCAGCGTCTAGCTGGGATTGGGGTACAAACCGCCTTGATTGAGGCGGTTAATTACGATGCTGATGGTAGGGGATAACGGGCTTTAATCTCAGCGACTTTATCACGCCAAGCGGTCTCTTTGGCTTCAGTTTGATCATACTGCCACTCCATGAAAAGGGCGTCTGACTCCAAGCGGTAAGCTTGTTGTCGTTTGACGACGGTTTGAGCCGCCTCAAAATCCTTTTGCTGCAAAACCGACTCGATCTGCTCCTGAGTCATACCCAACGAATTCATATAGCTGCGGGTCGTATCTGTTTGAGTTTGACCCTGAAAAATGTAACTAAACATCTCTTTTACTCCTGTTACACAAACAAAGCGGGACGAAAACCGACGTTAACGAACGAGTTCCACCGCGCATAGTCCAGACTGAGCGCGCCCAGCCCGGCGACCGAACCATCGCCCCAGTAGCCTCCGTGAAGCGGGAATCGGTCACCATAGTTGCTACACCAGAGCCCACCACCAACTGTCGTCGTGGTTGCTGATTCTATGAGCAATCGACGCAACAGCTCGTTAGGCGAATACCCAGCCGACTTTGAGATTGCAGCAAAATGCGGGTTATCCATGTACGGGTAGTCGTTACTATCGTTGTCAGCAGGCCCGTTACGCTTGGTTACTGCGTTGCTGAGCACTGGTGAACCGTTGTAGATATGTCCGCCGCTTTGATTGTCAGATGTCGAATCAAAATAGGCTGGGTGACGATGCCAGTTCACCTCAGCAACTGCCGGATTGTTATCCAGCGTGGTCAGGATCTGGCCGTCATCCAATTTCATCTGGTCAATCCATTCCCACACATTACCGACCAGATCACATACGCCGAACTCGGTATGATCGTGATTCCACGTTGCGGGGCCTTTGCCTGTATCGGTTCGTCCGTTGCCGCTAGCGTCGCCAGGCAATCCGTTGTCGTCACGGCGAGCGGTTTCCCACTTCGCTTCATGGCTGCGGCCATAGTTCGTATTGCCGCGAGGTACAGTACCGTTAGCCAGAGACCAGAGCGCAATCGCAGCCGATTCATGAACCGACATCAGGTGCCAGTTGTCGCCTTTCTGTGTGCAAAGCTGCTTTGCCGTGTCGTAGTCAACCCAGGTTCGCGGCTGTGACCCACCGATAACGGCGGAGCCACCTGCTGCCGATGATGCCAGATACTTGCCGACGAGGATTTCACCGCGAGGCACTCCGTTGGTTACAAATGCCGGATGGACACCTGTACCCAGCTCAAGCGCCGTTAATCCCAGGTCTTCAACGTTGAAGCGCGGAATAACGCACATGATATTAGGATTTCCCTGAGCATCATAAATAACCGTGTTTCGACCGCCTGAGTTATGCTCGATCGCTTTACGATAGCCGTCTGTGGCAATAATGGTTAAGCCGTTGACTTTTTGGTCATATGTGCTTTCGACCTTGGCTATCGAGTCATGGACCTTTTCATCAATGGCCGCCATTTTGCCAGATACTTCCTGCACGACAGCTTGAGAAGCTGCCGTTTGTTCAGCAGATACTTGTTGCAATTCTGCGATTTTTTGCTCTATAGACATGATATAAGTCGCTCTGTGATTGACATTTGATTATGTATTTGTCTTATACTCACTCATTTTTTGGACCTCATACGCCAGACGCTAAAAACCCAGCACTAGGCTGGGATTGGGGTACAAAAAATGCCTTGATTGAGGCGGTTAGTTACGATGCTGATGGTAGGGGATAACGGGCTTTAATCTCAGCAACTTTATCTCGCCAAGCTGTCTCTTTGGCTTCAGTTTGCTCATACTGCCACGCCATAAAGAGCGCGTCTGACTCCAGGCGGTAAGCTTGTTGTCGTTTGACGACGGTTTGAGCCGCCTCAAAATCCTTTTGCTGCAAAACCGCCTTGATCTGCTCCTGAGTCATACCCAACGAATTCATATAGCTGCAGGTCGTATCTGTTTGAGTTTGACCCTGAAAAATGTAACGAAACATCTCTTTTACTCCTATTACACAAACAAAGCAGGGCGAAAACCTATGAAATTGTCAGAGTACGACCGTGCAAATTTCAGAGCGATCGCGCCCAGCCCGGCGACCGAACCATCGAACCAGAAGCCCCCGTGATGCGGGAACCGCTCGCCATAGTTGCAACACCAGATCCCGCCGCCAACTGTCGTCGTGGTTGCTGATTCAATGAGCAATCGGCGCAACAGCTCGCTAGGTGTATACTCAGCCGACTTTGTGATCGCAGCAAAATGCGGGTTATGTATGTACGGATAGTTGTTACTATCGTCGTCAACAGGCCCATTACGCTTGGTCACTGCGTTGCTGAGCACTGGTGAACCGCCGTAGACATCTCCGCCGCTTTGGTTGTCAGACGTCGAATCAAAATAGGCTGGGTGACGATGCCAGTTCACCTCTGCAACTGCCGGATTGTTATCCAGCGTGGTCAGGAGCTGACCGTCATCCAATTTCATCTGGTCAATCCATTCCCACACATTACCGACCAAATCACATACGCCGAACTCGGTATGATCGTGATTCCACGTTACGGGACCTTTGCCTGTGTCGGTTCGTCCGATACCGCTAGCGTCGCCAGGCAATCCGTTATCGGCACGGCGAGCGGTCTCCCACTTCGCCTCATGGCTGCGACCATAGTTCGTATTACCGCGAGGTACAGTACCGTTAGCCAGAGACCAGAGCGCAATCGCAGCCGATTCATGAACCGACATCAGGTGCCAGTTGTCGCCTTTCTGTGTGCAAAGCTGCTTTGCCGTGTCGTAGTCAACCGAGGTTCGCGGCTGTGACCCACCGATAACGGCGGAGCCGCCTGCGACCGATGATGCCAGATACTTGCCGACGAGGATTTCACCGCGAGGCACTCCGTTGGTTACAAATGCCGGATGGACACCTGTACCCAGCTCAAGCGCCGTTAATCCCAGATCTTCAACGTTGAAGCGCGGAATAACGCACATGATATTAGGATTTCCCTGAGCATCATAAATAACCGTATTTCGACCACCTGAGTTATGCTCGACCGCTTTGCGATAGCCGTCTGTGGCAATAATGGTCAAGCCGTTGACTTTTTGATCATATGTGCTTTCAGCCTTGGCTATCGAGTCATTGGTCTTTTCATCAATGTCAGCCATTTTGCCAGATACTTCCTGCACGATCGCTTGAGAAGCTGCCGTTTGTTCAGCAGATACTTGTTGCAATTCTACGATTTTTTGCTCTATAGACATGATGAAAGTTCCTCAATATGACGTAGTCGCTCTGTGATTGACATTTGATTATGTATTTGTCTTGTGCTTATGGCTTGAGACTTAATGAAAGCGCAAGCAATTGTTATCATCTCTTCCGTTAACATGATATTCAGATTCTCAGTGCCAACTTCGACTGTAATTGAATTCGTTGGGATAGCCGATAAATCTAAAGTAAACGGCTGAATACAATGACCATTTTTCGCTTTATAGTTCAGCGTTGTATTCGGCCCCGAGATCACACCCAACAAGGTGCCGTCTTCTAGCCAAAAGCCAAGCTCACGAATAGGATATTCATCAGGTCCAGAGAACTTAGCCACCGCCTGTATTTGGCTCTCGCCTATATCTTTGAATTCACAAAACTCAACTCGCTGTAATTCATTTTGCAAAGTCATCTGATCAGGGCTTGGGGTATAGGCACGATCGCCAGCTGATACCCATTTTAATGATAGTTGGATCCCTTTTGCTTTGGCGCTGATACACGCTTCCAGGCCTTTGTGGGTGATCACTAACTTAATTGTGTCTTCACTCATAACGTTGCTCTCGCATTGATGGTTAAAACAGTGATGTTGTAATGCGCTGAATAGCCCATGATATTCATCTGGACATGAGCCGCCATGATAGGAATCGTTGCCTCTGCATCGATAGGGCTAATACTTACCGCAGGTGGCACAGCACCAGTCATCGCAAAGCTCATCTTGGCGTCAGGCATTGACCATAAACTGGCTTGACTGGTTGTTTCTTTCACGTTCGTCGTTGGGGCTTGGGCACCAGCGATGCCCATGCTCGTTCCGATCCCAAACATCAGGGATAGCTCGATCTGATCCCGCTCTGATTTGGTGTCTTCGATATAAGCCAGCAGCTTTTTCACATTGGCCACGTTCACCGGCTTGTTGCCTTTTTCCCAGGCAACAATCTCCAGACTGTATGGTTGACCTTGTGGCTGTTGCTGATACCACGGTTTGATTTGGCTCTGAAAATCAAAAGACTCCAGTGCAAGCTTCAGCCCAGCACGGGTACCACTCATTTTTCGGACCTGCCATGCATGTCCGGCTAAGTTGCGTTTAACAGGCTCTGTATCAGATGTATCCCACACCGGCAATTGAAATTCAGACGCAATATAGGGGACGATTTCAAACGCTGTCTTTTGGGCATCGAGTAGATGCGGGTATGGATTGCCAATACCATAAATTTGCTGACTAAATGACAACTCCATTGAACGTTCGAGCGGACTTCGGTTATCAGAAAGGACACTATACGTTTTCAGTGCCAACGGTAATTTTGACTGATTCAAGATAAGGCGCCTCACTGTAAGCACAACGCAATGGCTGCGCAGGTTGAATGATTTCTCCGCGGTACGCTCCGGTTGACTCCAGTAGAACACTGTAGAGCATAGATGGCTCGATACTGCCACCAAGCCGATGCTGTTTTAGTGCATAGGCCCGGACCGCTTTCTCTGCTGCAGCCAGCACAACATCAGCATCGGGGCCGGGACGAGTATAAAGTTTCGCTTCACATTGCCATTGGCGAATTTCTGGTGACTTTACAGTGATCAAATCTGTTTCCTGAGCAATATCATCCCGCGTTAGGTAAGATTGAGTCGCTTCGATTAATGACGAGCTTGGCATACCATTGCCTTCATGTGTCAGAATGAAACAATCCACAACACCGGGAGAAACTTGTCGGGCTTGTGCATCCTTGGTCAAACCGGCCATTTCATGTTCTAAATATTCATAAGTCACGACCACTCGCTTCGGCTCATGACTGTCAATCTGAACTTCCGGTCTGCCCCCCAAGGTCATCGCATGGAAACGATACCCTGAACGTGTGCCGGTACTCGCCAAAGCATAAGCTGCTAAATAATATCGAGACAGCAGAGAGTCATTACTCTCCATAACAGGTGGAATCGGAGGAAATGCACCAGGGTCTCCGGGATCAACAACTTGGCGGGTTACACCTAACTGACTCACAATCAAATCGGTCATGTCATCATCGGTCACATACATACCAAACATCTGTTGCGCCTGACCATTCAACTGCCGGATATGATTTTGGAGAATCACCGTGAATGCTTCGACAAATTTCGTCAGCAACTCTGCTTCATTGCCGAGTGTTTCACCCAACGCTGTCGCATCATCTGGCGCATGTTCGGTAAAATATGCCAGAATATCCTGCTGCACTTGTTGGAGTAGGACTTCAAACGGTGGTGTCTTAATAATTTCTGGTTTAGGTAATGGATTCTGATGTGGAAACATTCAGTGGCACCTCAAACTTAACTGTTCGTCCCTGCCAACGACCTGAAAAGAAAAGGCTCAGGCCAGTGGCATGACGTTTGGCGATACATCTGTCTGGAATAAAGTCTGACAGTCCGTTTTCTGGGTTATAAAATGCGTCAATCGCGTCTGATTGGATACGAACCAACATACTGTCGGTCATATTCGCCGCCAGATTTTCCCGGACTCGGCTCCCGAAACCCGAACGCTTGACCCGACCGCCTAACGGCGTGGTCATCACTTGGGTGATCCGACTGACCAATTGTTCATAACCATCAATTTTTCTGCCAGTGATACGATCAATACCAATCATCAGCTCACCTTATATATTCCAGCTGATGAGCCGCTGGTGACGCTCACTTCAGCTTGATTCGAAATATGTTCAACAACGGCTTCAGCGACTGCGTGAACCATCACTTTCGCATAGGCATGTTTTCCGCTGGTCTTAAAATTCATGCTTTCTAACTCATTGTTTTCTAACTTATTGATAATTAAATCTTCTAACTTAGTTACATCCATTGCCATATTATTTCCCCGCAGTTACTGTACTAGATCCATCGCCATGTGGATTGCCTGTAAAATGACAAATGTGTGCTGTCGTTACACAGGGCGATCCACCATTCAAAGCAATACTTTTCGCATCCACTGTCGCGACACCTCCGGCAACGATATGAGCACTCTTGTCAACGTTGATATGAGCATCGCCTTTGATATCGACTGTCAGTACGTGATTTTGTGCGTGATAGTTGATACGGCTACCATCAGGATAAACCCGTAAAATTTCATTGGGATCACCACTTGGAGAAGGAAAGTTATCGCTAAATAATCCTGTCAAAGCCACCGTCTGACTACCGTTATCACCAGCCCCATAGTTCAGTACCAAAGTCTGTTCACCAATCGATGGACAACGGTAGTCTCTGGTTTCACCGGCAGAAGAAGCAAACCACCGGATGAATGGTGTGGTTAAGTCACCATGCTTCACTTTGATCAAATAGCCGTTTTCATGGATTGCAGCAACCTGACCTAATCGAACCAGACTTCGGTTGCGGCGGCGTAAATCTTCAAGTTCATTGGAAAGCGTTTCGATTCGTTCTAAATATGGGCTCAGCATCTCTCGGACGAGTAGCTCAATGGCCTGACGCATACTGTACCTCCAACGACTGATATTCATCCGCATCATCTAAATTGACCGGATTCACCGCCCAAGCAATCCCTTCTCGCACTTCGTCTGACTGATTGAGACCCTCGCCAAGATACAAGTTTTGTCGCCAAGTAACGGCTCGGGCAACAACTTGATCGAACTGATACTGCAGTCCACTCGGCTCTGAACGCAAAAATTCAGGCATATCAATTTGACGAATATTGATACCCCAAGAGTTACGATCAACAAAACGCTCAATCGCTGCAACCTTGTCTAAGACACGTAAAAAAGAGCGCTCAGCTGAGCGCGGTAATAGACAATGAATCCGAATATGATAGCCATGACAATATTGTCCACTGCTATTTCGGGCACCCGCTCTGCCAAAGCGAAACTCAATCAGGAGAGTCAGAGACTCAATCGTCATGGTGCGATATTCATCATAGTTTTTCACCACCACATCACTTCCCAATAATTGTCCAAGGGATTGTTCAATCTGCTCATAAAGCTGACTGGGGTATTCAAGCTGTAATGTTTCTGAGTTCAAAATACATCTCCTGTATAAAGGAAGACATACACGACATGGTGTATTAACCTTTCAAATTGACAAATAATTCAATACTCACAAATACAATTAAATATAAATAGAATTTCACTTCTGCTAACGAAAATAACCCATTAAATCCTGAGCAGGATCTAACGGGTTATTTAAACAAATAGGGGAACAAATTAAATCTCACACAGATAAAAATTTAATCATTCAGGTAGAGTTTCGTATTGTGGATATCATGCGTCATTTGAATGTATATTTCAACACTTCCTTTCGCATTATTGCGAACAGAAAATATAACAGATCCACAATGGTGAAAATAAAAAATCTCCACAATTTTGGCAGAGCTTTGCATTGTGGATATCATGCGCCATTCAAATGTATATTTCAATACTTCCTTTCGCATCATTGCGAACAGAAAATATAACAGATCCACAATGGTGAAAATAAAAAATCTCCACAATTTTGGCAGAGCTTTGCATTGTGGATATCATGCGCCATTCAAATGTATATTTCAATGCTTCCTTTCGCATCATTGCGAACAGAAAATATAACAGATCCACAATGGTGAAAATAAAAAGCTCCACCATTTTGGCAGAGCTTTGCATTGTGGATATCATGCGCCATTCAAATGTATATTTCAATACTTCCTTTCTCATCATTGCGAACAGAAAATATAACAGATCCACAATAGTGAAAATAAAAAAGCGCCACCATTTGGGCAGAGCTTTGCATTGTGGATATCATGCGCCATTCAAATGTATATTTCAATGCTTCCTTTCGCATCATTGCGAACAGAAAATATAACAGATCCACAATGGTGAAAATAAAAAAGCGCCACCATTTGGGTAGAGCTTTGCATTGTGGATATCATGCGCCATTCAAATGTATATTTCAATACTTCCTTGCGCATTATTGCGAACAGAAAATATAACAAATCCACAATGGTGAAAATAAAAAAAGCTCCACCATTTGGGCAGAGCTTTACATTGTGGATATCATGCGCCATTTGAATGTATATTTCAATATATTATTTCACATCATTGCGAACAGAGAACATATAACAAACTCAAACAATGGAAATAAAAAACCATTCAGGCATAGTTTTTATTGTGAATGTCACATGCCACTCAAGTATATATTTCACACTATTGATAAAATTAAATTATATTCAAATATAAGTATTTTTATATGGTATAAAAATATTTTAATTCATGAGAGCATACGCTTCTTCTTCTAATTTTATTCTTTCCATCAACGTCAACATAGCAGCATTACGTTGTGCCGCAAGCCACTGACTCAACTGTTCCAGAACGACATGGTATCGTTTAAATATCGGGTACGAACAAATAAAGTGATTAGAACACATCGCAACATAACGTGATTCAGGACTCCATAATACGCGGCCGTCTTTACAATGCGTACACTTTCTCATCTGCCGGTGAGGTGTCTTATAAAGACCAGTACCACCACAGGATGAACAAATACAGCCTTGTGGATGAGTCGCTTCTTCAATTGCCGCGTTGACCATTGCTGCAAATGCTGACTCACTGCGCTGACCACGCCAGTTTGTCGTTAGTGTGACAATTTCAGACTGGATCTCTTTTTCCAACGCCCGGCGAGAATGAAGACATCCCTGTGTTTCGACAAATAAAATGAGAAAGCCAACCGGTGAGGCTTTCCAGCTTACACCGACCATTGAGAGCTGTTCCTCAACACTGAATCGACTTTTTCCTCCCTGATTCATTTTTTGATAATCCATACTTTTCAGATTAAATTTTGCCAGTAATGTTTCAGGTCTCATGATTTTCCCTTATAAAAAACAAATAGTTACATATAAAAAGTGTTGCTGGTCTTATCATGATCCCGTTTCATTTAAAACAGTTTCAGGCAGTAGCAATTCTGATGCGACTTCATTACAATAAGAACCAATAGTTACAAAATTAAATACAACTATCGGTTTGTTTTCAAGCCCACAATGCGAACTATCAGTTTCATATTAGAGATTTAATCATGACTAACCATAATGTTCTCACTTTTGCGCAACGGCTCAACACAATCTGCGATGAACAAGGGATTCCTGTACGAGGCAGAGCCCGGTATCTACAGGAGAATCTCCCCTACCGGCTCTCACTGACTGGAATCAGAAAATGGTTAATCGGTGAAGCCATACCAGAGACGTCAAAACTGATCAATATCGCGGAATTACTAGGGACAACAGTAGAGTGTCTACTCGGGAGCAGGGATACACTGGCGCTCAAAAAACCAGAAATAAGCCATCAATCATCGAGTGTCATCACAGCAAATACAACGCCAGACAAGAGTATTCAAAACTTTAAGCCACTGGCGAAACATCAATCCAGAGTATTACCTCTATTGACGCCAGAGCAAGTCCTCGCACAATCGAACGCACCTCTTCCCCCCCGTGATGTGACAAAGTGGGTAACCGTCAGCGATGATATTTCAGCGCAAGCATTCGCGATGCAAATACATGGCAACTCAATGTGTAATCCGAATGGTTTTCCAAGTATCCCCGAAGGTTCGATCGTGATTGTCGAACCCAATCATGAGATGCAACACGGTAAAATCATCGTCGTCGTTGACTATCATTCGCATGATTATGTCTCTGTCAAAAAACTAGAAATTGACGGTCCACATCAATTACTGGTATCACTCAATGCAATCTATCGTCCCCTTGAATTTGATACCGATCGATTCCGTATCATCGGCCACGTCAAACAAATTATGATGACACTCTAAGACATTCTGTTTTCTCTTCATCACCGAAATGATAGTATTCGCTATATTGGTATGACAGTCGGCATCGGTACACATTGATGAATTGTCTTGCCTTTCGATGACTGATTATCGGATACTTATTGAAATAGAATCACTGCCAACGAGATGATCATCTCTACCAGTTGTGAAGTCCATCCTGCCGTTGTTCCAATGGCCTGTCGTATTCATTCAATTGGTTGATTTAGCTGATTTAATCAACACATAAAGCATATGAAAAACAACGCACAACCAACATTCTTCTTCTTTGACTATGAAACCTGGGGAGTCCATCCCGCGAAAGATCGTCCCTGTCAGTTTGCCGGGGTCAGAACAGATATGGACTTCAACATCATTGGCGAGCCGCTGGTCATCTTCTGTCAACTGCCGGTCGATTATCTGCCGACACCGGAAGCCGCACTCATCACTGGTATTACGCCACAGCAAGCGAATACCAAAGGTCTGTCAGAGCCCGAGTTTATTCAGCGTATCCATCAAGAATTGTCTCATCCCAATACCACCTGTCTGGGCTATAACAATATCCGTTTTGACGATGAAGTAACCCGTTATACCTGTTATCGTAATTTTCTTGATCCTTATGCATGGAGCTGGCAAAACGGCAATTCGCGTTGGGATCTGCTAGACGTCGCTCGCGCCTGTCATGCATTACGCCCGGAAGGGGTTGTGTGGCCTGAAAATGAAGATGGCAATACTAGCTTTAAACTCGAACATCTTTCCGTTGCAAATGGTATCGAGCATAGTAATGCCCATGATGCGATGGCCGACGTGTATGCAACCATCGAATTGGCAAAAGTCATCAAGAATGCGCAACCGAAATTATTCGATTATTTCTATTCCATGCGCCATAAACGCAAACTGAATGCTTTAATCGATATTGTCAGTATGACGCCCTTAATGCATGTGTCCGGTATGCTCGGCAGCCACTGCCAATATACCAGTTGGGTTGTGCCGCTTGCCTGGCATCCGCATAACAAAAATGCAGTGATCATGGTTGATTTGGCGAAAGATCCTCAGCCTCTCTTTGATCTCAATGCTGACGAAATTCGGGAGCGGCTCTACACAAAACGTGATGATTTACAAGAAGATGAGTTACCGATTCCGGTGAAGCTGGTTCATCTCAATAAGTGCCCGATCCTCGCTCCTGCCAAGACGCTCACAGCAGAAAATGCGCGTGTGATTGGCATCGATAGAGACAAATGTTTACATCATTTATCTCTCATGAAGCAAGCTCAGGATATCAGAGAAAAACTGGTTCAAGTATTTAGTGAAGAGAGAGACTATCCAACGGATACTGACGTCGATACGATGTTATACCAAGACTTTTTCAACCCGGCTGACAAGGCTGCGATGGAGATTATCCGCCAAACATCGCCCGAAGCCTTACAAGACTTATCAATCTCTTTCCAAGACGCACGGATTAAGCCCTTATTATTCCGTTATCGAGCCAGAAACTATCCTGAAACACTCACCTTGCATGAACAAAAACAGTGGCAATCACACTGTCAGGACTACTTCTCCCAACATATGGATGATTATATTCTTCGTCTGGAAAATCTGGCTCATGAACATGAGCACGATCCTCATAAGATGCAGATCCTGAAATCAATCTACCAATATGTGCTTAACCTGACATCATAACGGACCGCTTGCTGAATCTCTCTGCTTCATGCAAGCCCTACTGATGAATATGACTTGCATGAGCCAAAAATAAATCATCACTCAATTTCGGAAATCGACATGATCATTTCACTACTCAAATTTGTGGTTTCTTTGGGATTAATTATGGCCTCCCTATGGCTTGGTACACTCATTCAGGTCTGGTTACATCTTTCTATTCCCGGGAGTGTTTTGGGAATGCTGATTCTCTTTATCGCACTCGCCAGTGGTCTGTTACCCGTCTCGTGGGTGAAACCGGGGGCGTCACTATTTATTCGCTATATGGTTTTTCTCTTTGTACCGATCAGTATCGGTTTGATGACCCATTTCGACACACTGATTGAGAATGCACTCCCCATATTTGCCAGTGCCATTGGAGGGACAGTCATTGTGTTGGTCTGTATGGGTTTGTTACTCGATCGTATGCTGAAAAAAGAACACCTCTGAGGAATATCATCCATGTGGCTGTTGATTACTATTGTTATTTTCTTTGCCGTTCGCTGGTTATGTCAAAAATGTAATACCCCTTTAGCGAACCCACTACTTATTTGTGTCATTATCATTATCGGCATTCTGCTCTATTTTAACGTGCCCTATGAAACTTACGCCGCAGACAATCAATGGGTGAATTTTTTACTCCAACCCGCAGTTGTCGCCCTTGCCTACCCTCTGTATGAGCAATTACCGCAAATTCGTGCCAAATGGCGAATTATCCTGTTTGCCTGCGTTTTTGGCAGCGTCATGTCGATGCTGACCACGGCATTGATCGCGGTTTTATTCCATGCTGATACACCGCTTATCGCCGCGTTACTTTCCAAGTCAGTCACGACACCGATTGCCATGGAAATCACCAGTAACCTTGGTGGTGAGCCATCAATTGCTGCAATCCTGGTACTGATTGTCGGACTATTCGGCGCTATTTTCGCTTATCCGATTTATCGATTACTCCATATCACCCATCCAATCGCAAAAGGGTTAACCATGGGAAGCATTTCCCATGCATTAGGCACAGCCAGTTGTGTTGAAAATGATCCCCGCGATGCAGCATTCAGCTCACTAGCACTCGTGCTTTGTGGCATCATCACTTCAATACTAGCCCCTCTCGCTTACGCATTGGTGCTATGGTTAAGTCCATTACTGACAACTTAGTGAGTGATTGCATTTCTTAATGTTGATTTATGTCACATTATTGATGAAATAAAAATAACGTACATCACTATAACAGGAATTCAGTCACAACAATTTCATCAAACTGCGTTAGTATGAAATGCCTGAAGTGATGAAAGAGATGAACATATGACCCAAGACCGACTCACTGTTCTCAGCCAATTACCAGCAGCACTGGCTAAACCACTCGAAGAGATTGTTATCAATCCGAAATTTTCAGCCACTCTCACAGAGCAACAAGTTGCGCATTTAATGGATGCGACCGGTTTCGATGCCGTCATCCTCGCTCAACATTTACTCCCGTTGGCAGCTCTTTATGCGGAGACACCCGTTTCCGACTTCCATGTTGGTGCCATCGCTCGAGGCCGCTCCGGCGCACTGTATTTTGGTGCCAATATCGAGTTTTCCGGAGTCTCACTTGGACAAACGATTCATGCAGAACAAGCCGCCATTGCGCATGCATGGATGTGTGGTGAAAACGAACTCAGCGACATTATTGTTGATACACCACCATGTGGGCACTGCCGTCAGTTTATGAATGAACTTGCCAACGTTGAGGCACTCCAAATCACGCTTCCCAATCAGGCAACGAAAAAACTACACGATTACCTTCCGGCAGCTTTTGGCCCAGCAGATCTGGGCATGAAGATTCGACTCATGGATCAGCAAACACATCAGCTCCAAGCTGATTATTCAGATCCATTACAACAAGCAGCATTGAAAGCTCTCAATCACAGTTATGCACCCTATAGTCATTCACTGAGTGGTGTCGCTATTGAACTCAAAGATCAACACATTTGTCTGGGAGCTTATGCCGAAAATGCAGCTTTCAATCCAAGCCTTCCACCTCTGCAAGTTGCGGTGATCTTGCTCAAAATGGGTGGCTATTCATGGCATGATATCAATCGTGTCGTGCTTGCTGAGACCAAAAATGCAACTGTGACCCATTTAGATACAACCCGTTCGGTGTTGCAAAAAATTACGCCACATATTCAGCTGGAACATATTGAGATATAGCATTATAAATTTATAACTAGCTAATTATTAAAGATAAAAAATAAATCCCTATCTAAAACCCCAGAAAAGCAAACGTTTGCTTTTCTGGGGTTTTTCAGTATGATTGCCGCAGTTTTCAAAATGAGAAGAGGTAATCAGAGAATGTTAGGGACAGCGACAAGAGAAAGTGCAACACGAGTTCTGTTACTTGGCTCCGGAGAGTTAGGTAAAGAAGTCGCCATCGAATGCCAACGATTAGGGCTGGAAGTTATCGCTTGTGATCGATATGCCGACGCACCAGCAATGCAAGTTGCGCATCGTTGCCATGTCTTTAACATGTTGGATGGAGATGCACTGCGTCGTGTCATCGAACTCGAAAAGCCCGATTATGTTGTCCCTGAAGTGGAAGCGATTGCCACGGCAACACTGGTCGAGTTGGAAGATGAAGGCGTTCATATTGTGCCAACAGCCAAAGCGACTCAGTTGACAATGAACCGCGAAGGCATCCGTCGTCTGGCAGCTGAAACATTATCTCTCACGACCTCTCCTTACCGTTTTGCAGATAACTATCATGACTTCCGTGATGCCATTACCGAAATCGGGCTTCCCTGTGTTGTTAAGCCGGTAATGAGTTCCTCAGGCAAAGGCCAGAGTGTTCTCAAATCAGAGCAAGATATCGATAAAGCTTGGCATTATGCACAAGAAGGGGGGCGCTCCGGTGCCGGTCGAGTGATTGTTGAAGGTTTTATCGATTTTGATTACGAGATCACCCAACTCACGGTAAGCGCTGTTGATGGCATCCATTTCTGCGCCCCCATTGGCCATCGGCAAGAAGATGGCGACTATCGTGAATCTTGGCAGCCTCAAGCGATGTCTGAAGCGGCCCAAAAAAATGCTCAGACGGTTGCGGAAAAAATTGTTACCGCACTCGGTGGATACGGAATCTTTGGTGTTGAACTATTCGTTAAGGGTGATCAAGTCATTTTCAACGAAGTCTCCCCTCGCCCCCATGACACGGGACTCGTTACTTTAATCTCGCAGAATTTATCTGAATTCGCCCTACATGTCCGTGCATTTACAGGGTTACCTATCCAGCAGATTGTATCGTATCAGCCTGCCGCATCAGTGGCTTTACTCGGCCAGGGCACATCCGATAATGTCCGTTTTGATGGTGTGGCGAATGCACTGATGGTTCCCAATACACAAATCCGTCTGTTCGCGAAACCAGAGATTGATGGCAGAAGAAGACTCGGGGTGACGCTCGCCACAGGCGAAGATACACAACAAGCGAAAGACGCCGCACTGGCGTGTGCGAGTCATATTGTCTTACACTATTGATATCATCTCATCGACCCAAATATGTTCTTAATCGATAAGATGATGCAAACCACGTTAGACCATTTAAATAAAAAAGAGCAATAGAATGAAAACAGGCCGGAACGTGCATTACGTCCCGGCCTGAATTTTTCTCTAATATAACAACTAAGCTTCAATCAACCACACTTCATCAGCAAATCGACTTAGCTTTTGTTTCGCAATTTTCGGATGTCCCGGATCGGCTTCTTTACGGCAGAGCAATGTCATTTTCATCCCCTGAAACAAATGCTGGATCTGGTTACGATCAACACTAAACGGTGGTCCGGCCAATTCTGTCTGCTCATAGTCAACAGAAATTAAAAGCATCCGCCCGCCTGGCTTTAACAAAGCACGTAACCGTTGTATATACGCATCCCGCTGGGATGGCATGATAGAAACCAATGCCGCCCGATCATAAATCAGCTCGATATGCTCAAGTGGTGCAGTAAAAACATCACCCTGATAAATTTGTAATTCATCAAACTCATAGCACTGATGAAATGAATCAATCTGTGTAACTAACGGTGTATAAAAGTGTTCAGAGAAAAACGATCTCACGGCAATCTCACTGAGTTCAACACCGATGACTCTGTCATGTTTTGCTGCTAACCAAACGAGATCTTCACTTTTACCGCACAAAGGAACAAAGACTTGCTCCTCTCGCTGCGGTGACAATGCAGGCCAGTACTCCAACAGCAGTGGATTCACATCTGTCATATGGAAACCGATGCGGTTGGCAGCCCACTTACTATGCCAAAATTCCTTATCCATGAAACACTTCTCTAATATAAAAACAACAGCCACTGATCAGCACGCTATAACAGCACTGTTTATCAGTGGCAAAAAAACTAGAGATCGAAAAATAGAGTCATTCTCATGAAAGCGGCATGATCACCACACTTTCAGAGTATGCTACCTTTCATTCGGATCGATATTTTCGACACGAGCTTTCAATTTTTGTCCTGGACGAAATGTAACAACACGTCTTGCAGTAATCGGAATATCCTCTCCGGTTTTCGGATTCCGCCCCGGACGCTCATTCTTGTCTCGCAGATCAAAATTACCAAAACCAGACAATTTGACCTGTTCGCCATTTTCCAGAGCTTTACGGATTTCCTCAAAAAATGCTTCAACCGTTTCCTTGGCATCCCGTTTACTGAACTCAAGCGTTTCAAACAGGTTTTCAGCCAAATCGGCCTTTGTGAGCGCCATAAAACTTCCCTCAAAGCTATATTGAACCTTACTGTCGATGTGACAGCACCAAAGCATTTTTACTCAGCCAATCAACAACATATCGGCTTTATTGTAAATAGTGTATGCCAACCTTCTGATTTACGCCAACTTTTTTATTAAATCGCTCGCAAAAGAAACACGTTATTCGCGACTATTGTGGGAGCATGTCACATTTAAATCAGCAAAAACTGATGATTCAATCGAGAAGAGATGATGTAATCTATAGGAACCCTACAATATAACCAATTGATTATTATCATAATAATGTCAAATCTACATCAAAACCTCAAATATGTGAACTCAGCGCCTCTGAATATTTTTTATTTCCGATAAAAAACAGGCTGGTGACATACATTCACCAGCCTGTTTATACGATGATAACAAAGATTAATCGCGCAGGAATGCACCATATTGCTCAGAAACAGCAGTAACGATTTCGCTAACCACAGCGGAAATTTCAGCTTCTTCAAGCGTCCGATCGACAGACTGCAGCGTCAACGCAATCGCAAGACTCTTCTTACCGTCTTCAACCCCTTTGCCGACGTATACATCAAAGAGTTTCGCTTCTTTCAGAAGCGGTCCACCAGCATTGGCACAAGCAGCGACGACTTCACCAGATGTAACCGCTTGATCAACCACTAAAGCGATATCACGACGGTTCGCCGGGAATTTTGAAACTGATGCAATTTCGGGAATTAAGCGTTGATTCAGCCCACACCATTCAATTTCGAACACAATGGTTCTGCCATTCAAGCCAAACTTACGTTCAACTTCAGGGTGCACAGCACCAATGACACCAATTTGCCGTCCTTCATAATAGATAGCGGCCGCCTGTCCTGGGTGCAATGCTGGATGTTGGGTCGCAGCAAATGAATAAGCGTTCGGATTTGAAGTCAGCTCCAGAATCGCTTCCACATCACCTTTTGCATCAAAGAAATCAACAGTGCGGCTCTCTACATGCCAGTGCTCTTCTGTCTGAGGCCCGGCAATCACACCGGCAATCATTGCTTCTTGACGAATGCCCTGCTCAGCGTGTTGATCAGGAATAAAACGTAAACCATGTTCAAACAAGCGTACACGAGATTGCTGACGCTTCTGATTATGAGCGACGGTATTCAACAGCCCTTGGATCAAGCCTAATCGCATTGCTGACATATCCACTGAAATCGGATTTGGCAGTACCAGTGGCTCAACATCAGGGACAATCTGTTTTTGTTGTTCCGGTTCAACGAAACTATAAGTAATTGCTTCGTAATAACCACGATCAACTAACAGATCCCGAACGCGTTTCAATGGTAAATCAGCTTCTTTGTGCCGATTCATGGTTAATCCGGCTTGTGGTGCCTGAAGCGGAATATTGTCATAGCCGTACAGACGACCCACTTCTTCAATCAGATCCTGTTCAATAGCAATATCGAAACGCCATGTTGGTGCAACAGCACGCCAACCGCCTTCAACAGTCGTCACATCCATCCCCAAACGAGTCAGGATTTCAACCACATCTTCATCAGAAATCACATGTCCTAACAGACGGTCAAGCTTTTCACGACGAAGCGTCACTTGATTCGGTTTTGGCAGGTGTGATTCAGATTCAGCAACCACTATAGGAGCAGCTTCGCCACCACAGATGCTTAGTAGCAGCGCAGTTGCCCGCTCCATCGCATTGGTTTGCAGAGCATAATCAACACCGCGTTCATAACGCATTGAAGAATCCGTATGCAAGCCATAACTTCTCGCACGCCCACGAATACTATCCGGTGTGAAAAAGGCACATTCCAACAAGATATCTTGAGTTTGTTCATTAACGCCAGACGCTTCACCACCAAATACCCCGGCAATCGCCAGCGCTTTCTGATGATCAGCAATGACCAATGTATCACTGTTCAGTGACACTTCCGCACCATCTAACAGAGTCAGTTTTTCATCTTGCTCTGCCATCCGCACCACAATACCACCTTCAATTTTAGCCAAATCGAAAGCATGCATGGGTTGGCCTTGCTCTAACATGACGTAATTGGTCACATCAACAACCGGATCAATTGAACGTAATCCACTACGACGCAATTTTTCCTGCATCCATAATGGGGTTTTCGCATTCAGATTGACATTTTTCACAATGCGGCCGAGGTAACGAGGACATGCACTCGGTGCTTGCACATCAATCGCAATTTGCGCATCAATTGAAGGAGCGGCAACTTGAAGATCCGGAGAAGCAACATCCATCCGATTCAAAGCACCGACTTCACGGGCCAAACCTCGTAAACTAAAACAATCGGCACGATTTGAGGTTAAATCCACATCGATAGTGACATCATCTAATTTCAGGAAAGCCCGAAAGTCCATGCCGATCGGTGCGTCAGCAGACAGCTCCATGATGCCGTCGGATTCAACATCGATACCGAGTTCTGAAAATGAGCACAACATGCCGTGAGAAGGTTGACCACGCAATTTCGCTTTTTTAATTTTAAAATCACCCGGCAGAACAGCCCCAACTGTTGCGACCGCGACTTTCAAACCTTGACGACAGTTTGGCGCACCACAAACAATATCAAGCAACTCGTCTTCACCAACATCAACTTTCGTCACACGAAGCTTGTCGGCATCTGGGTGTTGACCACATTCGACCACATGGCCAACTTTTACACCGGTGAATGTACCGGCAACAGCAGTCACATCATCAACTTCAAGACCTGCCATTGTAATTTGATGCGCCAGTTCATCTGTCGTTACAGAAGGATTCACCCACTCGCGCAGCCATGATTCGCTGAATTTCATTCTAATTTCACCCCTGAATTACTTGAACTGTTTGAGGAAACGCAGATCATTTTCGAAAAATGCCCGCAGATCATTGACTCCGTAACGAAGCATCGTCAGACGCTCAATCCCGATTCCGAAAGCAAATCCGGAATATTTTTCAGGGTCAATACCAACACTACGCAAGACATTCGGGTGAACCATGCCACACCCCAATATTTCAAGCCATTTTCCGTTTTTCCTTTTCACATCAACTTCTGCTGACGGCTCAGTAAACGGGAAGTAAGAGGGACGAAAACGAACTTCAAGCTCTTCTTCAAAGAAGTTACACAAAAAGTCATGCAAGATGCCTTTCAAATGTGCAAAATTCACATTTTCATCAATCAGCATACCTTCTACCTGATGGAACATCGGTGTATGCGTCTGATCATAATCGTTCCGATAAACACGGCCAGGGGCAATAAAGCGTAGCGGTGGCTGACTGGCTTCCATCGTTCTGATCTGTACGCCAGACGTATGGGTGCGGAGCATTAACTTAGGATTAAAGAAAAAAGTATCGTGATCGGTTCTGGCCGGATGATCTTCTGCAATATTCAGTGCATCAAAGTTGTGAAAGTCATCTTCAATTTCCGGTCCGGACTCAACGGTAAAGCCCAGTTCACCAAAAAAGCTTTCAATGCGCTCAATCGTCCGAGTGATCGGATGAATGCCACCATTCTCGATTCGGTGTCCCGGCAGCGTGACATCAATGGTTTCGGCAGCCAGTTTTTGTTCTAATTCTGCACGCTGTAGTGCTTCTTTTCTGGCAAAAATAGCCTGCTGAACCGTATTTTTGGCAGCATTGATTTCCTGACCGGCAGTTCGGCGCTCTTCTGGGGGTAACTTACCCAGATTTTGCAACTGAGCAGTCAGCTCGCCCTTTTTTCCCAGATACTGAACACGAACTTCATCCAATGCATTCAGCGTGTCAGCAGCCTGAATTGCCGCACTTGCACTGGCAATAATCTCTTGTAGATGTTGCATCGTTTCCTCATCTGCCTTACTTGGCAGTTCCCACAAAGGTTCTTTCGGTTTCCCGAACAATTTTTAGGTCTAATAAAATAGCTATACATAGTACCCAAAGCCGCTTGTAAAGCCAAATTGTAATCGTTTTTCATGTGGTTATTGAGCAATAATTCAACAGAGTTTGATGACAAAAAATTAACGACTAGGGTTTTATTGAAAAATCTTCTCGGAAGAATAGGATGACATCAGGGCTTTGGTAGATGGTATTGACGGATCGAATCACAACAGGATCATCAAAATCCGACAAAAGATAATAAAAAATTGTATGAAGACGAAATTGAATTATTGAAGAGAAGATAGATGAACTGAGATTTGGAGCGACATACGAGGTTCGAACTCGTGACCTCAACCTTGGCAAGGTTGCGCTCTACCAACTGAGCTAATGTCGCATTATCTTTGATGGTGCCCCGGGCCGGACTTGAACCGGCACAGCGCGAACGCCGAGGGATTTTAAATCCCTTGTGTCTACCAATTCCACCACCAGGGCAGAGCATATCAAAGCATTACCTCACTTGAATGATTCCTAAAAGGTAATCACCACTGAGGAACGAGAGGTACTTTACTGGATTCAAAATTTTCGTCAACAAGAAAATCCACCATGATGAACTGTATGGCTAAAAATCGGTCTATTTCCTCATTTTCTGTGCGTTTCCCCAGGCTGATTGGTCTTGATCAGCTGAGATATGAGGCGAACCGAGATACATCTGAGGGTTAAATAGTGTGACGAAGTTCACCAAAAGGGTAAGTTTCAGACGGTCTGTCCTGGCCCATTCCATTCGATATCATAAGTTGATGCCTGACTGAGCGAAATTCGGTGTTTTTTAGCTTGTCGATAGAGTTCTGAAAAGCTCAATACAGGGGCGAATATCGATAATTCTTTGTGATGGCGCTGCATGATATTTTTACCCGAAAAATAGCCTTGCCATGTTTGATATCGGAATAACGATGCCATACCACCGGCTAAAAATACCATCGCACCGAGATGGTAAAGTGATGCGAGTTTTGGCTCAGAGAACACAAACTGGGGCATGACAGATTGACAAAATGGTGCGACCAAATGCAACCCACTGGTTGCCCGCGGGTTACACTCAATCACATATAAACCGTGCGGGTCACGTATAAAATCAAATGAAACCTGCCCGTGATAACCAAATCGCTGTCCAAATGCGCGCATAAATTGTTCGATTGCCGGATCATCAATGGGCTGAAAAGCACTGGCCGCAGACTGATTAACACACAGTCTCGGTCGATAAGCCTGGTGAATCTGCATCTGCCCGTTCTCAAACAAGGCATAGTTACAAATCGGCTGCCCCGCTATTTTTTGTTGCTGAACCCAAGGCACATCGGCCGATATGTTGATCTGTGCCAAGGCTGGTGGAGTGACATCACAGATCACTTGTGCGCCAAAACGAGAATAAACCGGCTTCAATACGGTCTCAGGACCACACTCCACATCATAGCGATCAGTGACTAAATGAGTCGCTGGGAGCACGACGTTGGGCAGCCCGGATAAAGCGTCAAAGACTGTCAATTTATTGTGTAATACTAGTAATAATTCTGCATCCGGCATAAACCAGTTCACATGAGGTCTTTGCTTTACGATCTCAGCGAGAAAAAACACTTCTTCACAGGTCGGTACGACCATATCAATATCAAACTGATCAATGATATCGAGTATCTGCGTCTGGTAATCAGCAAAAGAAAACCGAGGTGAACTGGTTTGAATATAACCTTCAATCTGCTTTAGAAATGATCCCAAAGGCTGTTTTAATGCATCAGTCATGATAACCCGGTGTCCCTGACGACAGAAAATGTTTGCCCACTCTAATGCCACTGGCGCACGCGCGCCGGTAATCAAGACTTGCATTCATTCACCACTCGTCGTTGTTTATTCATCGGGTGCCAGTCAGGTGGTGGTGCATATTCACATGTTACAGTCACCTGCCCCAATTGCTGTAACAACCCCAATAACGCCTCCTGAATCATTTGATGAAACTGGGGAGCGGCTTCAATTTTTAAGTGATTGGCGCTGGTTTGGGTAATGCGATAATCCACGCGTTCTTCTATCGCCAGTGTGACAGCGCGATAGACCAGATCCGGTAATACGACGGTCTGTGCCCCGCCTTGTTCTAACACCAGACAATCACCACAGCGTCCGGCAATCGCACCGAGCGGCTCGAATGGCGCGTCATCTTGTTTCGCAGCAATCACATCATCAAGCTGATAACGAATGACCGGCTGGGTTCGGCGCCGGAAATCGGTAATGATCGGGCTGTAATGCGTTTTTTCCGGATTTAACCAATGCTTCTCAATATGAACGATATCCTGATTCCAACGCATCTGCCCTTGCATATCCGTACAGGCAAGAAAACCTTCCGTACACTGATAAACTTCATGAAGTTCACTGGCAAATGTCTGCGTTATCAAGGTGCGGTCAACGGGGGTTAAGACTTCTGCCCCGGAGATGATGCGTGCAGGAGACATCTTCCGCTCACCGAATGTCCCAGTGTACATTGCGCAGCATTGCAATGCCTGCGCACTGCCAATCAGGAGTGTGGGCTGAAAACGATCCAACGCCCGAATCCAAACCTCATAAGGTTGATTTAAATCGGCGTAAAAGAACTGAATCGGCCCTTTGGCAACAGATTTATATAACGGACTGTTTGCCCGGAGTGCCAATGCAATCCGATGTTTCTGCCATAGATGAGGCAGTAGCTTGGCAAGTATGTTACCGGCCCACAGCTGTTTTTCCCGGTCATCAGCCAAAAAGAGTCCTCGTTGACCCGAGGTTCCCGAGGAGAGCCCGACCGTTACATCATTGACAACCGATTGTTCAAACCGTCGTGATTGTTCCGCTTCGAGTGCAACTGACATCAACTGATCTGTTTTTAATCCACGGGTATTGATCGTCTCCAGATTCGCCATCATCAGCGATTTATTCATGATGGGAAATGCTTCAAGCGGCTGATTACGGAACGACTGATAAAAAGGTGAATGTTGACAGACCCACTGCAAATGGCGCTCTAGCTGTTTATCTTGCCAAGACAGCACTTGGGAGCGAGAAGCAAACCGATGATAGCGTGCAAAAGCAAACTGACGTAACAAGGTGATCATCGTAGCCATCCTTGCTCACAGAGTGCCCGAATACTGGTCAGGCAATGGGAAGGCACAAACTGAATCTCCGCTTTAGCGAGTCGATAACATAACCTCAATTGTGCCAATGTCTGACGGTATGCTTTAGTGTCTTCACAGATAATATTCGCCAGCCAGTGCTGATCCAGATTGTCACTGAGGCTCTCGATCAGCCAACAGGCATCAGCTAACAAAAATACCCATTGCGCCTGCAATCGGACTAACATCCCCATCTGACCGGCAGCATGTCCGGGCAAGCTGACCAGATAAAGTGAGCCGTCATTAAACAAATCTTTACAATACAGCTCAACACCTTGAAGCTGTGGTAAAAGTGCATCGATGCGGTGATCAAATTGATCATGAAAGTGCAACTGTTGGTGAATATCATCCGGAATCAGTTGACGCAAATACCCTTTTCTGACACCACTAAAACGACCTCGATGCTTGATCGCATTAAACCCCGTTTTTGAGCAGTGAATCGCAGCATGGCCGAATTCACTCACCGCAGCGATATGATCGGCATGGAAATGAGACAATACCAAATGGCTCACCTGTGGTGTATCAATCCCCATGCGACCAAGCTGCGCAGTAATGTCTTCTCCATGCTGCAAATGGCACGGTGTTGTCCATGCATAAAACCTTTCCGGAAAGGTGCGCGTCGCAGCGAAGAAATGCTGATGATATCCCGTATCAAAGAGTACATAGCCCTGCTCAGGGTGCTTGATCAAAGCCACCGCAGCGGGGAAAGCCCTTGGTTTGAGGCCACTGCCGGGTTTGACGACAAACCCCGGATGAACACAATAGCCACCTTCAAAGATTCTGAGTTGCAAACCATCTGACATATTGCTCGATTCCTTGGTTGATTGTGACATGTGGCTGATAACCTAATATTTCTCTGGCTTTCGTGATGTCCAGCGTCTGGTGATGATGAAGAAGTCCGGCGCTATAGTGAGTCAAACGGGGCTCAGGATGAGAAGGAAGCCGCTGACGGATCCACTCATTCAGTGTCAAGAGTGGCCGCAAAACCGAATACGGGAGTCGTCGGATAGTCACCGGATGATTCAGGGCCGTCAGCAACTGTTGCAACAGCATCTCAACAGGCATCGGTTCACCGTTACTGATATTGAAAATCTCCCCGTGTGACAAATCTTCAATTTGGGTACAGGCCAGCATCGCAGCATGGGCAACGTTATCAACACACGTTAAATCGACCACCGGATTACGGCCTGATGGTAATAGCAACTGCCCGCGGAATACGCTACTCAGCACTCGTGGAATGATCGCTCGGTCATTCGGCCCGAAAATACCACGCGGACGTAAAATAATACTTTTGACTGGATTATTCTCGACCACACGTTCCGCGAGATATTTCGTTTTCGCATAGTCATTACACCATTGACGCGCCAGCGCATCTTTCTCGGTAATTGCCCATCGGTCAGCGTAGTCAAAATAGACACTGGTGGTTGAGATATGAACCAGACATGGCACATTCTGAATTCGGGCCGCTTCAACAAGATTCTGGGTTGCCGCAACGTTCGCTTGAAAGAATTGCTCGTAAGTTCCCCAAGGGCTGGATAAAGCGGCACAGTGAATGATGGCATCAACGCCCTGACAAGCCTCTATCAACGCTGCCCGATCATTTAAATCCAGTAAATATGCAACGGCATTATAGTCACGTTCCAACTGGCGCGCGATATCAGCATTTCTGGCAATAAAACGGAGTTGGTGTTGCTGATGGAATAAGCGTATCAGTGCACTACCCAACATACCGCTACCGCCGGTAATGAGAATTTTCATAGATAAATCAAACCCATCCCAAGTGATAGCCCAGCAGCCGAACCGATCAGTAATACACTTTTACCCTTCGTATCCGGTTCATGTCTCAGCAAATGGAGATTAATAGGAATGGAAGCAGCAACCTGATTGCCTAACGTTGAAAAACGGTTGACGACTTGCGAGGCAGAAAACCCTGTCATTTTGGGCATTTTTTCTAATGCCCGGAAGCTCGCCTGATGCGGCAGTAAATAATCAATATCGTCTTGACTCATCTGTGCCTGAGCCAGCCCATGTTGCAGAAATTCCGGTAAGACTTGAGCCACCTTGCGAAATAAATTTTTACCATCCATAAAAAAGCGACAAACATTGAGATTCTCATCGTGAGATATTCGATGAGGATTAAGAAAACTACCTCCGCCCGGGATCTGACAATATTGATATCCCGAATGATGGGTTTCAAAGCGACGAGTGACCAATCCGGGGCTATGCTGATTGGCCGCAAGTAAAAATGCAGCAGCACCGTCGGCAAATAACGTCGCAATTTCTTTCTGGGGAGGAAAAGAACGATTTAACGTAATTCCCGTTGCGACTTCACTCGTTACAATCAGAATACGTTGATAACGTTTTGCCAAAAACAGGCTGTGGGATAGATCCAATGCCGTTAAGAATGACAAACAGGTGCTATTTAAATCAAAGCTTTCGATACCGCACGGAGCATCAAGGGCAGCAAGCAGTGCAGATGCATCATAGGGTAACGATTGATGATGGGTCCCGCTGGCATAAATGACCAAATCAATATCTGAGAGACTGAATTCGGTCTGACTGAAACAATCTTCGACGGCCCTGCGCCCCATCTCGATCGCACTTTCCGTTTCTCCGGCAACATGCCGGTACTCAACGCCAAACCTTTTTCTGACTGTTCCGCTAGGCAGTGCCAGAAAATCGTCCATTTGCTCCGAAGACCACCGATTTTTAGGTAAATAGATACCACTAGAAACAATATCGAATGCCATAAGTTCTCATCACATCAAAATAAAAAACAGTGTTCAAAATACTATGAGGGACAATGTAAGTCTAGTCTATTTCATCGGTTATCATGACAATATGGGTCAAGTTCACATTCTGATTGACTGATGTGATAGACAAAAAACAGGGGAAACGAAATGCAGAAAGAGATATTAAAACAAACTCACAATAGCGACATGCTTTTGATTAGAAAATGAGATTCAGGAAAAAGATTTGGAGCGACACACGGGGTTCGAACCCGTGACCTCAACCTTGGCAAGGTTGCGCTCTACCAACTGAGCTAGTGTCGCATTGAAGTCTCGGAAGAAAATGGAGGCGCGTCCCGGAGTCGAACCGAGGTCCACGGATTTGCAATCCGCTGCATAGCCACTCTGCCAACGCGCCAACTTTTACATATCGAAGAGGTGAAATTCCCGTCTCTGATACGGGTTCGCATTCTACGGATTCACTCAATGCAGTCAACAAAATTTTTTGCTTTTTGAATTATTTGCCTATTTTACACTCAAATGGTGTAAGCCCCGCCGATCTCCCTGACCCGTCCCGTCAGATTCTTCTTCTGACCTAACAATTTCGACATTCAACTGTTGCGATATACAGCGGTTATTTCTATGGTAATGCCATCCATTTGTGAACAGGTGAAAATGCCATGAAATTTACTGCACAACTGCTTAATGAACTTAACTTACTACTTCAATTTGATCTGAATAGTCGTGATACCGGTATTAAAGTCCACAAAACGGCCGAAAAGAAAGTTCAGGATGCCGTTGAAGCTCTCTATCGGAAAAACCTATGCACCCATCCGGACGGTGGTTATTTAACTGATGAAGGTATCGAAATTGCTCAGGATGCTGATCGTATTCTCCGAGTGCTGGCACCGGAACCGGAATAAAAACAGAGATGACGAAACATATTACAATCATTGGTGCCGGCTGGCTTGGCTTACCACTGACACATCATTTATCTGATTCTTGCCGTGTTTTCGCCAGTAAAACCACACCGGCCGGAGCCGATGCCCTGAAACTTGAGGGCATTCGTAGTTTCTGCTTTCATTTCGAACAGTCCAACAGCCCCTTATCCGATACACTGGCCGCACAGCAGTCCGAAATAGTGATTGGCTGCTTTCCGCCTGGATTCAGACAGAATAAACAGGATGAATATGCGCATTATTGGGGCTACCTGGTCGAGCAATGCAAAATTGCACAAGTGAAAAAGTTAGTCATGATCAGTACGACCGGTGTTTATCCCAACCATCCCGGAGTGATGACAGAGCAAGATGCAAGCCTGACCCTCGCGCAAGATAATGCTGATTTCAGTACATCAGCCCGAGTCTTACTCACGGCAGAGCAGCATGTGATCGATAGCGGGCTCGACTATGCAATCCTGCGCTTTAGCGGATTAATCGGCCCCAAACGCCATCCGGCTCGATTTGTCCCTAAACTCAAACAAGTCAGTTCACGTGCACCCGCCAATATATTGCATCTTGATGATGCCATTGGCAGTGTTCGTTATATTCTGGAACAAGAACTCTCCGGGATTTTTAATGTCACAACGCCGGAAACCGTCAGCAAAGCAGAGTTTTATCAAGCAGCACTAGACACCGTGTCATCAGAAGCGGCTTTACCACCGATTGTCGCGCAGGAAGATAAGCAAGTCAGCAGTGATAAACTTTGCCGTTGCGGCTATTCATTCCATTATCAGCACACGCTGGATGCACTCCGTTACCTATAATCTTTTCAAGAAGGGGCCAATCACAGACGCCCCAATGCCTCTTTATAGTGTTTGCGACAAACGGAGACATAACGGTCATTACCACCAATATCAACCTGAGCACCTTCGGCAATCGGTTGTCCTTGGGCATCGACACGCACCACCATGTTGGCTTTTTTACCGCAATGACAGATGGTTTTCAGTTCCACCAACTTATCCGCCCAAGCTAACAGATGCTGACTTCCCGGAAAGAGTTCACCTTTAAAATCAGAACGCAGCCCATAGCAAAGCACCGGAATACCAAGTCGATCCACGACATCTGTCAACTGATACACTTGCTCTTTCGATAAAAACTGGCATTCGTCGATTAAAATACAGTCGACTTTCATTTGCTGATGTAATTGGTCAATTTCCTCAAACAAATCGGAAGACTCGCGAAAAAGATAAGCCTCTTCTTCCAACCCGATTCGAGAGCTGACTTTTCCCACCCCGAATCGATCATCAATGGCTGCGGTATAAATCACGGGATTCATGCCCCGCTCCCGATAGTTAAAAGAAGATTGAAGGAGTGTGGTCGATTTCCCTGCGTTCATAGCAGAGTAATAAAAATACATCTGGGCCAAAGTATTTTCCTGTGTTCATTACCAGACAATCTCTATATACAAAAAATTGCCTATACAACTTGTTTCTTTTTTGAGCGCCGAATACGAAAAAGGTGGCAATCAGCCACCTTTGTTACATCATTCTGCTTAATCAAACATCTTCCGCTTTAGCGCGTACAGCAATCGCCAGCTCTTCAAGTGCTGCAGGATTTGCTTCGCTTGGTGCTTCAGTCATCGGGCAAGCGGCCGCGGTGGTCTTCGGAAATGCAATCACATCACGAATATTTTCAGTGCCACACAGCAACATGACCAAGCGGTCAAAACCAAAGGCTAAACCAGCATGAGGCGGTGTACCGAATTTTAGTGCATCCAACAGGAAGCCGAACTTCCGGCGCTGTTCATCTTCTTCAATCCCTAAGATATCAAACACAGCGGTCTGCATTGCAGAGTCATGAATACGCACTGAGCCACCACCGACTTCATAGCCATTCAAGACCATGTCATAGGCATTTGAGTTTACATTGGCCGGATTGGCTTTCAGTTCATCAGCTGTGACACCTAATGGTGAAGTAAACGGATGGTGCATCGCATGAAGTTGCCCTTCATCGTCTTCTTCAAACATTGGGAAATCAACGACCCATAACGGTGCCCAGGCAGACTCATCTGTCAGGGATAAGTCTGTACCCAGTTTTAATCGCAATGCACCCAATGCTTCTGACACAACATTGACTTTATCGGCACCAAAGAGAATGATATCGCCGCTTTGAGCCTGCGTGCGTTCCAGAATCGATTCAATCACAGATTCAGACAAGAATTTAGCCACAGGAGACTGAATGCCTTCCATACCAGCTGCACGGTCATTGACTTTCAACCATGCCAATCCTTTCGCACCATAGATAGAGACGAATTCACCGTACCCATCAATCTGTTTACGCGTCAAGCTTGCGCCACCCGGCACACGAATCACGGCAACCCGACCTTTGGCATCATTCGCAGGCCCGGAGAAGACTTTAAACTCGACCTCTTTGACCAAATCGGCAATATCGACCAATTCCAGCGGGTTACGCAAATCAGGCTTATCGCTACCGAAGCGACGCATCGCTTCACTATATGGCATCACTGGGAATGCGCCTAAATCGACATCAAGCAGCTCTTGCCACATCTCACGGACCATTTTCTCGGTCACGGCACGCACTTCGTCAGCAGTCATAAATGATGTTTCAATATCGATCTGAGTAAACTCAGGCTGACGATCCGCTCGTAAGTCTTCATCACGGAAACACTTCACAATCTGATAGTAGCGGTCAAATCCTGACATCATCAGCAATTGTTTAAACAACTGTGGTGACTGAGGCAACGCATAAAATTTACCTTTATGAACCCGGCTCGGCACAAGATAGTCGCGCGCCCCTTCCGGGGTGGCTTTCGTCAAGACCGGTGTTTCGATATCGAGGAATCCCTGTCCATCGAGGAAGCGGCGCACAAAGCTGGAAGCACGAGCACGCAATTTGATGCGGTCACTCATTTCCGGACGACGTAAGTCCAGATAACGATATTTCAAACGCTGTTCTTCAGAGTTTTTCTGATTAGAGTCTAATGGCAATACATCAGATCGGTTGATAATTTCCAGCTGAGTAGCAAGGATTTCGACTTCTCCGGTTGCCATATCGCGATTGATCTGAGTGTCCGGACGTGCTCTGACTTCACCGATCAAACGAATACAAAACTCACTACGCAGTTGGTTCGCAACCTCAAAGACATCTGCCATATCAGGGTCAACAACAACCTGAACCAGTCCTTCACGATCTCGCATATCAATAAAGATCAGTCCGCCCAGATCCCGACGACGATTCACCCAACCACAAAGTTCTACATTCTGCCCGACAAGGGACTTGTTTAGGTGACCACAATAATGGCTACGCATAATGAGTTTCCCAATTTCCAATAACTGATTCAAATCTTCACTGCCCGCTTGTATATCCAGACCAGCGGACAACAACAAAATATCCTAAATAACCGTGCGACTGTTCAACCAAGCTATTCAATCAAGTAATTGCGACATACAATGCCGAATCAATATTTGCTAATAACGTTGCATTGGATCTCGCAGTATTTGATGACTTGGTAAACCTTGAAGATCATCACTGCACCCATGACTCAGTCGCAATCGTCACCGTGTACGTGTATAACGGTGTAAAGAAATAGGCGCTGATTATAGCGCTAAAAGACCGGCTTCTTCAAAACGATATCGCGCATTTGACACAATTTAAATTGAAAAAATGACAAACACACTTCCTATTCGACTCGGGCTCACGCTCTGGTCACACCCACAATGGCAGCAAACCCTGTACGGGCGAGGAACGGCCGTGTCCGAGAGACTCGAAAAATATGCTCAAGTTTTTCACACTGTCGAAGGGAATACAACATTCTATGCATCCCCTTCTCCGTCAACGGTTGCCAACTGGAAAGCAGCCACTGGGCCAGACTTCAGGTTTACCTTTAAATTACCCAAACAAATTACACATGAATTGATGTTGAAAGGCTGTGAAGACTTACTAAACCATTTCATGCAGTTAATGTCACCCCTTCACGAACGGGTTGGTCTATGGACGATTCAGCTCCCCGCAGCGTTTAGTCCGGCACACCTTCCTGCGTTACAGCGTTTCTGTCGTTATTTCCCGGCTGATTACCCCTTGGGTGTCGAAGTCCGCCATCCGGCATTTTTTCACAAAGGCCCCGAAGAAAAACAGTTTAATCAATGGCTGGTCGAAACTCAGACGGATCGAATCATCATGGATAGCCGCCCCGTGTTTTCAGCACCACCGGATAATGATGTGATCATCGATGCACAAAAGAAAAAACCTCGGGTTCCCGTCCATGCCATTGCAACGGCGAATCGTCCGATGGTTCGTTTTATCGGCCATCCGGACATTGCGGAAAATGATGGCTTTTTCGCGGCTTGGCTCCAAAAACTCCCAACATGGGTCGCACAAGGCAAACAGCCCTACCTGATGATTCATACACCGGACAACCAATTGGCTCCTGAGCTGGCGCAGCGCCTTTATCAGCAGTTGCAACAGCATCTCGCACTGCCTGAGCTCCCTTCTTTTCCCGGAACCGCTGCCGATAACCACCAGATCAGCATGTTCTAATCCACTCATGATGACAATCACTCGGTTATTGCATAAAATACGCCCCTTTTCTTGGTTCCGTTCGCAATGGGCGGTTTGTCATAGAGATATCACGAGGCTTACATGAGTCATAAAGACACCATCTATTCAGCACCGATTCAACAGGTCGGAGACTTTACATTCGATGAGCGGGTTGTTGAGGTCTTTCCTGATATGATTCAGCGTTCCGTTCCCGGTTACAATAATATTATTTCTACAATCGGGATGCTGGCTGAACGCTTTGCCAAACCCAATACCAATATTTATGACCTTGGCTGTTCTCTGGGTGCGGCAACGCTCTCGATGCGTCGCCATATTCATCACGAAGGTTGCCATATTATTGCAGTCGATAATTCATCAGCAATGGTTGAGCGCTGCCGTATGCACATTGAGGCTTATCGCTCCGATACACCGGTTAAGGTGATTGAAGCCGATATCCGAAACATTGAGATCAGCAACGCCTCTATTGTTGTACTGAATTTTACCCTTCAGTTTCTTTCTCCGGATGATCGCAGCCAATTGTTAGAAAAGATCTACCATGGGTTACGTCCGGGCGGCATTTTGATTCTGTCTGAAAAATACAGTTTTGCAGACACAACAACCAATGATCTACTTATCGATTTACATCACGAATTCAAACGTGCCAACGGCTACAGTGAGTTGGAAATCAGTCAGAAACGCAGTGCGATTGAGAACGTCCTACAACCGGATACCATTGAAACCCACAAAAATCGTTTCGCCCAAATTGGTTTCAGTAGTTTTGACGTTTGGTTCCAGTGTTTTAACTTCGGTTCAATGTTTGCTATCAAATGATGTTTGCCGTTCAAATAAAGTGGACAACGACCATCGTCCACGCAACATCTGGCGGAACAGTCCCTTTCTCTGCTGAGAATATTCCCAGTTTTATTTTTCGTTCGCAGGATACTCGATTCAATGTTTAACTTTGCTAATTTTTATCAGCTCATCGCGCAAGATCAACGCCTCCAGCCATGGCTGAATGTTTTACCTCAGCAACTGACGGATTGGCAAAACGATTCGCACGGAGATTTTGAGCGCTGGCTCCGATCATTGAATAAGCTCCCGACTTTTACCCCTGATCAGGTCGAACTAAAAACTGAGGTTGCTATCCAGAATCAGACGCCCTTGCCAACCGGAGAACAAAAGAAACTGGAAAACCTGCTGAAAACATTTCATCCGTGGCGAAAAGGGCCTTATCACATTCACGGTATCCATATTGATACGGAGTGGCGTTCAGATTGGAAATGGGAGCGTGTTTTATCGCATATTTCTTCGCTGAAAAACCGAAATGTGCTCGATGTTGGCTGCGGTAATGGCTACCATATGTGGCGGATGTTGGGAGAAGGTGCTCGTCTTTGTATTGGTGTCGACCCATCTCACTTATTTCTGATTCAATTTGAAGCAATACGACGGTTAATGGGCAATGACCAGAGAGCCCATCTATTACCATTAGGTATCGAAGCGCTTCCCAAACTGGAAGCATTTGATACGGTATTTAGCATGGGTGTGCTGTACCACCGTCGTTCACCGTTGGACCATTTGTTACAGTTAAAAGATCAACTGGTTGCGGGCGGAGAATTGATTCTGGAAACGCTGGTTATTGAAGGGGATGAAAACGCGGTGTTAGTTCCGGCAGATCGCTATGCGCAAATGCGAAATGTGTACTTCTTCCCTTCGGCGCTGGCATTAAAAGTGTGGCTGGAGAAATGTGGATTTATTGATGTCGTCATTGCCGATGAAAACGAAACATCGACAGAAGAACAGCGTACAACCTCATGGATGACACATAACTCATTACCTGACTATCTTGACCCGACAAATCCGAAGAAAACAATCGAAGGCTATCCAGCACCGAGAAGAGCGATTCTGATTGCCCGTAAACCATAATTGACATACATCTAACGCGCAATATAAAAATTCAGAGTACGCTAGGTCTTGGAAATCACTAGTGAATGCTTTTATCAATCATAACAACTCAAGAATTAGGTTACTCATGTTTAAACGACTTGCACTTGTGGCCGCAATATCCACACTAGCGGGATGCGTCACAACAGAGGAAAGAAGCTTACATCAACAGACAATCGCGGCAATTCATGGTTCAGAAAGCAATATTAACCAACGTCTGACCAATCTGGAGTTGCAATCCAGTAATCAAGTCGATTACATCGATAGTTTGGAGAATGAAGTTTCTTCTTTAAAACAGCAAATACATAAACTCAATCAAAATCACTATCAGCATTCATCACTGCAGGAGATTAACTCAACTCAATCACTGCAACATCTCGCTTCATCTGATCCTGTGCCGGCAAATAAGGTCGTTCTTGGTCAAGTTGAGCGAATCAGTATCGAATCGATCAAACAAACATTCGATGCCCGGGTTGATACAGGCGCTGCAACCTCTTCTCTTGACGCAACCGATATCGAAGAGTTTGAAAGAAATGGGAAAAACTGGGTTAGATTTCATTTATCTGGCCGAGATGAACACGATACGGATAAAACAGCAGACAAGAAAAATGCTGACAACAAAGCCGCCAAAAAAGAAGCCAAGGACAACTGGATTGAAGCCCCGGTATTACGTTATGTCAAAATTCGACAAGCTTCGACATCGGAAACCGAGCGACGAGCCGTTGTTGAATTATGGATAAATGTCGGGAATATTCGTGAGCGGACAGAATTTACCCTTGCCGATCGCTCCCATATGTCACACCCGATTTTATTGGGACGTGAATTCCTTCGCGATATTGCGCTGGTGGATGTGAGTAAAAAGTACATTCAATCCACGGCCAAATAATTATCTGGTGAGTATTGATCATGACCTCCCGAATTCCATTTTATATTTCAATCATCCTGCTGATTGCGATCGGCATTTATTTAAGCATTTTTCGCCATCAGGTTTATGGTGTTCCCTGGACACCCGGTGAAACCAGACAGGTCTGGGAAATTGAAGCGCGCATTCAATTTAATGCACAGGGCAAAGAAGCAAAAGTTTCCCTTGCCGCGCCATACACGCAAGATGGATTCACGCTGATTAGTGAATCCGCATCTTCACCGGGGTATGGGGTATCTTACCTTGAATCGACTCCGGGTAGTCGTCGGGCTGAATGGTCGATTCGTCGAGCCAGTGGTCCACAGACTATCTATTATAAAACACAGTTTCTTGTTGACCCTGAGGCCAAATCACGTCCCGAACCACCCCAAGGCCCGGTCGATCCCCCGACGTTCGATAGTCCCGAAGAAGCAGCGGCTGTTTCCCTGATTACTCAGGCAAATGAACGCTCAGCCGATGACATTTCGTTTACCAGAGAGCTCATTAAGGCTCTGAATGACGAAGAAAGTCAGAACGCGCAACTCTTGTTGAATCAAATGACCAAATATAAAGCGACGCAAAAGATGCTTTCATATTCAGGGATTCCCAATAAGATTGTTGGTGTCCTGCAACTGGAAGATGGTCGTCGTCGTCAGAGTATAGAGCCAATGAATGAAGTCTGGGACGGGGAACGTTGGATCGTCTTTAATCCGGACACTGGCAAACAGGCCAACCATCCGAACTTGTTAGTATGGGATGAATCTAATGTCTCTTTGCTTGATGTGGTCGGCGGTAAAAACAGCCGGGTACAGTTTAGTATGATTTCCCGCGAGGTTTCACCGCAGGAAGCCACCAACAGCAAAGTCAATTCGGACGGATTACTTAATCTATCGATTCATAGCCTACCGTTAGAAGAGCAAGCGATGTTTAAAACCATCATGTTGATTCCTATCGGTGCCCTGATTGTGGTCTTTCTTCGCGTCATTATCGGACTCAAGACATCCGGGACTTTCATGCCAGTTCTTATCGCTGTGGCATTTGTTCAGACGCAATTGCTCACAGGTATTATCGGTTTTCTATTAATTGTGGGAACAGGGTTATTTATCCGAAGTTACCTGTCCAAACTCAACCTGTTACTGGTTGCCCGAATATCGGCCGTTATCATCGCTGTAATTCTGATGATTTCGCTCTTTACGGTGCTCTCCTTCCGGCTGGGGATTACCGAAGGACTCACAATTACGTTCTTCCCGATGATTATTCTTTCATGGACCATTGAACGAATGTCGATTCTCTGGGAAGAAGACGGTGCCAAAGAAGTCTTCCTGCAAGGCGGTGGGTCGCTGTTTACAGCCATTCTCGTTTATCTGGGAATGACGAATTCATATGTTCAGCATCTCACGTTTAATTTTATCGGGTTACAGCTCATTGTGTTGGCACTCATTCTATTGCTGGGAACTTATACTGGCTATCGTGTCAGCGAATTAAAACGCTTCAAACCTCTGGTAGATGAACTATGATTTTCGAAAAATATACCTCCCCTTTTCGCTTAAGGCATAAGGGGATTCTGGGGATGAACAAGCGTAACCATAGCTATATTGGTCGTTATAATGATCGCTCTAAATATCCCCTAGTTGATGACAAGCTTCAAACCAAAATCATTGCCGAAAAAGCCGGATGCACCGTGCCCCAGCTTATCGGTGTGATCCGCAACCAATCTGAAGTCAAACAAATACATCAACTGGTTCAGCAATGGCCAAGTTTTGTGATTAAGCCTGCCCGCGGTAGTGGCGGTAAAGGGATTTTGGTCGTGACTTCCCATCAGAACGGTGTTTATGTCAAACCCTCCGGTGCAACATTAAGTGCTGAAGATGTGGAAAGACATGTCAGTAATGCGCTCGCGGGCCTCTTTTCCCTCGGGGGGAAAAATGACGTGGCTATCATTGAGAATCTGATTCAGTTTGACGACTGCTTCGACGGCTTCAGCTATGAAGGTGTACCGGATGTTCGGGTCATTGTGTTCAAAGGCTACCCAGTCATGTGCATGATGCGTCTTTCCACACGGGCATCGGATGGAAAAGCGAACTTACATCAGGGCGCGGTTGGTGTAGGGATTGATATTGCGACCGGTCGTGCGGTACGAGCTGTTCAGTTTGGACAGCCCGTCACCCATCATCCCGATACAGGACGAGCATTAATTGAACTGGATGTACCTCACTGGCAACGCCTGCTTGAACTTGCCGCACGCGCATGGGAAATGACGGGTTTAGGCTATATCGGAACCGATATGGTACTGGATAAAAATAAAGGCCCGATGGTATTAGAGCTCAATGCCCGTCCTGGTCTTGCCATTCAAATCGCGAATGGTGCAGGTTTGCTCCCCAGACTCAGACATATCGAACATATTGGCTCACCTGAATTACCATTAACCGCTCAAGAACGCGTTGAATATTCCATGCAGCACTTTGCGGCGACATCACAACATTTAACCCAATAAACTCAATACCACCGCCCCCGATCCTATCTGCATACTATCGTGATAGAAAGCTCAAACGAGATAGTATCAGGGGGCATACGACATCTCTTCAAGGCTGCCGATCTTTTCACTTCACTTTGTCATGATTTTTACATTCGCTTGCTAGCCTGATTGCATGTCGTTATCCATGATGGAGCAATGTGACAGACTATGAATATGAAAAAGAAAATATCCGTGATCGTTCCCTGTTTCAATGAAAGCGAAGTGATTGACTTCACTGTCAAAGAACTAATTTCCGTCACCAATTCAATTCCCGACTACCGTTTTGAGCTGATTTTTGTCAATGACGGTAGTTCGGATAACACTGAACAACAGTTACTGGCACATAGCCGCCGATATCATCAGGTGAGCCTGCTCTCTCTTTCACGTAATTTCGGTCATCAGCAAGCCGTGACTGCGGGGCTCGATGCCAGCACCGGCGATGCAGTGGTATTGATTGATGCCGATTTACAAGACCCACCAAAGCTCATCGAGCAAATGATCGCTAAATGGGAGGAAGGGTATGATGTGGTCTACGGTACACGTGATCACCGGGAGGGCGAATCAGCCTTTAAACTTGCTTCAGCCAAGCTATTCTATCGAATGCTTAACCGCTTATCAGAAGTCCCGATTCCACTCGATACCGGCGATTTTCGGCTCATGGACAGACAAGTTGTTGATCAACTGACAGCTATGCCGGAAAAAGCGCGTTTTATCCGTGGCATGGTGAGCTGGGTCGGTTTTAACCAAACATCGATTCTTTATGAACGTTCGTCCCGTTTCGCCGGAGAATCAAAATATCCATTGAGTAAAATGCTCAAATTCGCATTGGATGGCATCCTTTCCTTTTCTGTGAAACCCCTGAAATTATCTATCATGATGGGATTCCTGTGCTCCGGTGTTGCCTTTGCCATGCTGATATATTCGATTTATGTTCGGATGATGACCGACCACTGGGTTTCCGGCTGGACGTCGTTATTCGTCGCGATCCTGTTTATTGGTGGTGTACAGTTAATTTCAATTGGCATACTCGGTGAATATATCGCTCGTATTTACAATGAAGCGAAAGGTCGCCCGCTTTATATCCTGAAAAAAGGAAGAGCTCTTGAATCTACCAAGAAACATTCCGTGGCTAAATAACCGGATTCGCCCCGAATTCCAGCAAACGCTCCGCTTTGCGCTCGTGGGCGTCTTGAATACCGGGGCGAGTTATATCCTATTCGTCATTCTATACCAGCTATTGGGTTATTATATTGTTGCATCGGTTCTGTCTTATGCAGGCGGAATGCTCATCAGTTTCATACTGAACCGAAGCTTTGTGTTCAAAAGTACCGCGAGGCGTGGTCAGTTACTACCATTCTGTCTGATCAATCTATCATCACTCGCCTGTAGTACCTGTGTGTTGTATCTGTTGGTCGAACAACTCGCAATGTTTGTTTATTTTGCACAGGTTATTGCTATCGGTGTGTCAATGACCATCAACTACCTTGGTTATCGCACCGTGTTTTCTTCTCGGAGGACAAATGATAAATAATCATGCTTCATCCCCCTCAATGCCATACCATCCGTTCGATACTGTCTCACTGCTAAAATGGGGCATGTTGGCATTTGGTCTGATATGGACCGTATTCAATTTACATGAATCGATGTTAGAAAATGTGGCACATGATGCGCTGCCTTACATGGACAGTTATGTGTCTAAATTTGTCTCTGAAGGGCGTTGGGTTAATTTCGCTTTATTCGACACGTTACGCCTCGTCCCTGCTGTGGCTGCCGGTATCTTATGTAATGTGTTTATTTTCATTTTTGGCTATCAGGTCGCCATGGGCGTCAGGAAAGATCGCTGGCTCGCCTGCTGCTTTGCACTGCTGGTTATCAATGTTCCCTATTTCACCATGTTGTTCAAATGGCCGATGACCCTGATCCCCGGTACCTTAATGCTGGCATTGTTTAGTTGCATCAAAGACCGCTATTCTCGTCCGGTGATTTTGCTCATGTCAGGTATCTTGTTGTTTGCAACCTATCCTGCATTCTACTTCTTAATGCCTTTACTCTTTATCCGTCAGTTGAATGAAGAAAACTTCCGCAGTCTGCTGCAATTTCTGTGTCTCTGGGTTGTCGGTTACGTCCTCGGCTACGCTGTCGCAAATTTAAGTGTTTATGGCTATACCCTGCTCCAGAACGGCACCGGTCACTTTATTGAGTTTGTGTCGTGGCGGAAATCAACACCATCGACGGATATCAGCGGTATTATCGCCAACATTGCGAAGAGTGCGGGAAATTTTGAACGCAATGCCCGTTATCTGGCAGCGTTGAGTCCGTTGTTCTATATTCCGGCCGCCATTACTTTGCTCTGGGCACTCAAGCATCATCTGAAATACACGTTGGTGGCTCTGCTGGTGGTCTTTTCCATCTATGCCAGCGTGATTCCGCTAGGCGTGAAAGTACCGCTTCGCTCCGGAATTACCCTACCTCTGGGAATGGCGATGCTGATTTTGTTGGTCCCTCACTTCTGGTGGAGAGCCCTGCTGTGGGTAACATTATTTGTCCCGTTTGCCTGGCAGATGCATCAATATAACTATGGTTATAACGAAAAAAGAATTCTGTTTGCTGAAATGGTGACGGAACATGATGTCCACAATTATCTGCAACAACCACAGCAGTTCAGAAAAATCATTGTCAGCGTGGATGAAACCAAGACCAGTGCTTACTTCTACAAACTCACCGGTTCTGATGCATTTAAGAATTTATCCAACCTGAGACTGCACTATATCAAGCCTTATCTGTATCAATACGGCTGGCATGATAAAGACATCATTGTTAAAGATGTCCCGAGAGCACAGGTTCAGGGAGAAGCAACGCTTGAAAAGCAAGGTGATCAATTATTGGTTTCTATCGATTAAACCGATATATCGTCATCTCAAACGAAAAAAACCATCTGTTTTCAGATGGTTTTTATGATTTGCACAGTAATAAATTCAGCGAACCTCAGGATGCTTCTGCCGTCAGATCATCGGATTCAGCCGCATGATTCTGACCGAATCCACGCAAACCAACGACATGCACATGTTCATGGTTTTTGTGAATCTTCCGCACCAATTTATAGGTGGTGCCTTTTTCCGGGCTGATATTTTCCGGAGCGGCAATCAACAATTGCATATCTAACCGATCACACAACTCAAATAGTGTTGAAATCGATTTGCCATCAAGACGCGCAGCCTCATCGAGGAACAAGAGACGACACGGGACGATATCTTTACTGCGCAGCCGACGGGATTCTTCCTCCCAGCTCTGCACGACCATCAATAGAATCGACTGACCAGTCCCGATCGCTTCCCCTGTCGAGAGCGCACCAGATTCGGCCTGTAACCAACCATCAGCGCCCCGGTTTACTTCAACATTCAGTTCCAGATAGTTCCGGTAGTCAAGTAACTCTTCCCCTAAAACCTGAGGTGAACGTTGCCCCATATCAATATGCGGATTGACCCGCTGGAATAATTTCGCCATCGACTCTGAGAACGTATAACGCGAGCTATTGAATAAGTCTTGATGCTGCGCTTGTTGTTCCGATAATCCGGTCAGTAACATTTCATGGCTTTCGCGCACTTTGACATTCAAACGCACACCATTCACCTGACCAAAGTGGATATTAGACAAACCTTGGTTCAGCATCCGAATCCGGTTTTGCTCACGTTGAATGGTCTTGAGAATAATGCTGGCGACCGACTCAGAACTGATTGCCAAACGTGACTCTCGCTGGGTCAACTCTTCCGTCAACCGGCCAAGTTCCACTTCCATTTCTTCAATCGCTTCAACCGGGTCATCGGTACGAATAATATCCTGACGAATCCGTTCACGCAGATGCTGATACACTTCGATATAAAAGAGCACCTTACGCTCCGGTCTGGCATTATCCTCAGACTGACGTAAAGCGTCTCTCAGCGTATCATTATCGGCCACCGCCAAACGCAGAGAACCTAATGCTTTATCGGACATGGAACGCAGTTCACTAGCTGACAAATAAGCCAGTTCCCGTCGATGTAACCGTCGCTCAACATCGTGCTCCCGTGCCAATCTCAGCACCGAGCACCATCCGGCTTTGGCATTCACAATAAACGTTCTGAGCTCACGATACTCTTTTTCAACCTTCTTCAGTTGCCGGCTCAGCGAGGTCATTTCCATTTCGGTCGATGTCCGCGTTCTCTCCAGCTCACTCTGCCGTTGTCGAGATACATGTAAACGCTCATAAAGCTCATTCTTACGGCTTTCTGCACGTTCCAGTGCACTCGCATCAGTATGTACACCCAGTTCTTGTAACTCTTGCTCAAACTCCCGCACGGTTTCGAGTTTTGACTGATGTGCACTCTTAAGTGAGGCCAGTACTTGGTTGTACTGACTGACCTGCCCCTGCCGCTGTTTGAGCGTTTCTCTTACCGCACTACGTTGTGACTCGGCCAGTTGTAATTTCTCTTTCAGCTGCTCACTCAGAGCATCGCCCTGATTGACCAATGCTACGGCATCGGAATACTGTAGATGATGGCGACGCTCAATCAGATCTGAGATCGCAAAGATTTGGGTTTTCACCTGCTGCAACTGTTGATCTGCCTCATGATACTCACTTTCCAGTGCGTCAAACTGCTCCGGATCGTTTTCGAGGGCATTGATACAATGACTCAATTGCTCAATGGTCGTACCGTGTTGCGTTAAAAAGCGTTTGGCCTCGTCCAGCTCCGCAAGTCTTTCTTCAATCTCACCGGCTTGATCCTGTAATGTGTCATCAGCCAATAAGTGAACAAATGGGGCAACCTTTTCAAGGCTTGATAACGCGTTTTTACTCTGTTGTTGTCGCGTCTGTAATTGCTGTTCCTGATGGGTCAACTCAGTCAAAGAACGACTAAACTGATTTAACTGTTCACGGCATGTCTGCAGTGCCTGTTCCGGGTCGGCTTCAAATACGGTTGTCATATGTGAAGCAACAAAAGCCTGATAGGCCTGATACAAACGTTGGCACTTTTGAGCATCAAATGACGCTTTGGCATGCAGCTCAACAATGTCGTCCCGCTGCGCCCGCAATTGTTCCAATCGCTGCTCTCTTGCAGCCCGGCCAAATAAAGGAATCTCAGGGAAACGGGAATAACGAATCTGACGGTCATTCAGGCGAACACATACCGCACCTTCAAGCTCATCGGCATCAAACGAACTGTCATCAAAAGCATCGACATCCCCTTCAATGATGTATACATCTTCAGGACAATCATCCAACTCGGCTAAACGCGCCTGAATTTCTGACAAATCAGAGACGACGATGGCATGTCTGGCAGGGCCGTACATCGCACTAAAATAAGGTGCGTCTTCCAGCGTAATATCATCATAAATTTCAGATAACAACATACCGCCGAGTGAGTCAGCCAGTGATTTTAACCGCGCATCATTGGCCCCTCCGGGAGAAGCCAGACGTTCAATGTCTTGCTCAAGATTGTGACGTTGTAATGCTAATTTTTCTTTCTCTGATGTCTGCTGTTTTTCTCGTTCCAGCGTATGCTGCATATGAGAAAATACAGCCTGTGAGTTTTCCAGCGCTTCACCGCTCTGTGCTCGCAAATCATCTAACGCATTACGCGCAACAATCCATTGCGGTGCAATTTGTTCTAATCGCTGAATTTGTGCCCGGACATCTTCTTGATTGCGGCGTAAATCACTGCGAGATTCCCGCAGTGCGATCAGCTCTTCTTCGACAACATCCAGCACTTCTTGATGCTTCTCACGCGCTTCATCGATCGCGGATTCATCCTCAAGACTTTCCTGATGTTCCTGTTGGTAGGCCTCTGCCAGTGCGACGATATGATTCTGCCGCTCTAATTGACGGGAGACTTCACCTTGACGGGTATACCACTGGTTTTCCTGAGCAATCAATTGGTTGCACTGTCGCGATTTTTCAATCAGTGACACACCGTGCCCATAGGCGGTTTGGCGAGTCACATCACCGAGTACGGATTGAACTAACTGAAATGCCTGCTCAAACTGAGATGCGACAGCGGCCGACATATCCAGACGATGTTTCAGTTGCAAAACTCGTTCAGTCATCTCGTGTTGTGATTGGTTCAACATCTGAATTTTCTGCGATGCATTTTCAGCCGTCAGACTTTCATCACCCAGGGCTGTTTTCGCTTTTTCGAGTGCCTGAACGGCTTGCTGATACTGGAGTGCTCTGGTTTGTTGAACATCGAGTGCCTGCTGATAATCAGCCAGTTGCGACTTCAGGCTATCGACTTCATCTTCTAGAATCGTGGCATTGTACTCAGCTTCATGCGTCTGTTCCTGCGCCTCCTCAACCACCATCAGTTGTTCTTCTAGTCGTTCATTCAGCTCTTCCAGATCGTCTCGGTAACGCTCAATTTTTTCCTTTTGACGCAAAGCGTTATGAACCAATTGCAAATAATCAGATGCACTTTGGTGATCTTGTTCCAGTGCCGATTCATGCGCTGTCAGTTCATCCAGTTCCTCTTTCACACGTGTAAGCAACTCACTTTGCGTGACTAAGGTTTGCTGCGCACCAAACAAGGTCTGGCGGAATGTCAGTGCCTGTTCAACTTTACTACGGCGCTCATTCGCATGACGCATGTAATCAGACGCAACATAGTTGGTTGATTCAGTAATCAGGTGCTTGAACAAATCCCGATCCGCTTGGGTGGTTTTGATCGCTTCAAGCGTCATCCGGTTTTCCCGAAGTGCCGCTTCCATATCTTGAAACGCTTTTTTCACCCCACCATTTTGCGGCAACAGATAGTCTCGCAACGAGCGCGTTATCGCACTGGAAATCCCGCCATACAAGGATGCTTCAATCAAACGATAGAATTTAGAACGGTCACTGCTTGACCGCATTTTCTTCGGGATGACGCCAAATTCAAACATCTGGGTGTGATAATCGACCACTGAGCTAAATGTTTTAAACTGTGTCCCTTCCAGGCCTGCGACAGCCTCTTTCACTTCACTGACGGTTCGAACCCGTGCCTGCTGATCGGAAAGTGTTTCAATCAAAATATCAGTGGGTCGGATATGGCTGGGGATTCCCTGCACCAAAAACGGTTTGATATCGACTTTTTTATCCCGACCGGCAACCTGTTGTAACCTGACAGCAAACAATACTCTCTGTTTACGTGAGTTGACCACGTCCAACGCTGCATAACAGGTGCCGGGTTGAAGCTTACCGTGTAATCCCTTGTCTCTCGATGACTGAGAACTACCCGCTTCAGTAGTATTACGAAAATGCAGCAGGCTTTGATCAGGGATCAGTGCGGTGATAAAGGCCGCCATTGTGGTTGATTTCCCCGCACCATTTCCGCCGGAAAGCGTGGTGACCAAATTATCGATATCAAACGTACGGGCAAAAAAACCGTTCCAGTTGATCATGGTCAGCGATTGATACTTACCTCTTTCAATCATGCTTCACCTTCAAATCCTGTTAATGCTTCTGATGAGGTCGCTTCTGCTGCTGCCTCATCGGTATCTTCCGCCACTTCATGAACGTCTTGGCCAGGAATGACCGCTTCACCGTCACGAATCAGTCTCAATTGTGCTGCTTGCATGTCATCACCGACACGGACATCGGCACCAAAACGGAACACCGCTTCGGTAATCCGAAATTTTTCACTTTCTCCCAGAACGACCAGCATGCCCATCCGGCGCAGTTTTCTTAAGGACGTTCTGACTTTTTCAAATAACTTTTCCCGATCCAGATCCGACCCACCGGCCCGGAAAGTCACCAACCGCATTAGCTTCTTCTCATCGACCAGCGTGAGTAACTCTTCATACAATTCCTGGTGTGTAAAAATCCCTTCATGGGCCAGTCGTTCAGGACTGAGATATAAAAAGCAAAGCACCTTGCCGACCAACATATCGAGTTCGGATAATACGCTCCGGTTAAGCAGTGATGTGGAACGCGGTCTTAAATAAAAGAAACCTTCGGGGGCACGTACCAGCTCGGTATTATAACGCTGATAGAATTGGGCCAGCTCAGGCTCAAAATCAGACAAAAATGTGTGATTATCCATATCTTCACCGGAAACATGCCTGCCGGCACGCAATAAACTATCCAGTGCCGGAAATAACGGATTGGAAAGTGCTTTAACCAGTTTCTCTGGCATGTATTCATTCATATCTGTCGATGACATTTGCTTGTACCTTTGCACCAAATTCATTGATTGCCTGCCAATCCGGTTGAATCGCCTGATAATCAGACGCTGAATATCCTAACCGGACGGCCTGATCGACCACGATTCTGGCTAAATCAAAATGATGCGTTTTTGGATGTTCTGTGAGGTAATTCTTTAAAATGGTGCCGAGATCAATCGGTGTACCTTGCTCTTTATGCACGATCAGCATCTCACCGATCTGTTCTGCCAGTACATCGTTGACCTGTTGAAACTCTTCGTATTCAACATCTTCGGGGACTTGTCCGGTCACTTCATCGTCACGGAGAACCAAGGCTTCATCTCGCATATCCATGAAGCGCTCAGCATCGGCAAAAGTGAGGAACCAAGGGGCCTCGAAGTAATCGTTCATCGATTGACGTAAACGCTGACTAAACGCTCGGTTTTGGTCCATATCAATCGCGGTCCGGATGAATTTATGCACATGTCGGTCGTAACCGATCCATAAATCAATAGCCTGTTGACCCCAACTGATAATTCGATCGAGTTTGAGCTGCAACTGAAATAATGTTTCTTCAATAAACGTCAGTCCGGATTCACCATAAACACATTCCTGAATATCAAGGATCTGTGTCTGCATTTCATCACCGGCAGTCTGGAGCGTGTCTTGCAACTCTTTTAACGTCGATGATGTCTCTGACAAGAGCGATTCACAATTCTGAATGGCATCACGCCAATCTTTGTTCAACAACTGGGCAATCTGTTCTTTGATCTCTTGTTGTTGCTCGTCCATCACCCGTTGATTGAGATCGATCTGATCAAAAATCTCGCCCACGGAATATTTTAAGATGCCATAAACATTCTTTTGCCAGTGAGATTCCGTACCACCTTTTTCAGCCGCTTCTTTGGCTTTTGCCATTTCATCCGCAACAATCGACAGTTGAATCGACAGTTTCAGTTTCGAAAACTCACGATGGCGCAGGTAATAATCTGTGATGCCAATCGCCAACGGTGATAATCGATAGATACTCGCACCATCGGTCACTTCACTGGTAAAACGTCGGATAAGCCGCTGATGAACCAATTCATTGATCGCATTATTGGCCCGAAATGCAGATGCTTCACCGGTTTCATCAAATAACCGTGTGACGATCGCAAATGCATCATGTAATTCCCCTTCACCGAGTTCGTCATCAAATCGATCCCGACTCAATACGGCTATCGCAATCAAAAATGCGAGTCGCTCGGTATCCAGATTGAGAGACAAGTCATGCTGCCTGACCCATCCAACCAATTCATCGATTGGTTGTACTTCGGCTTGTTGCGCCAATTCGTCTATCATTGTTTCCATCATTTTTACTTTTTTCTGGCCCATACATGAATGTAACGACCCAGAGATAAATAAGGCTCTTGCCGACATAATTGCCTTTCAAGCGCCAGTACATCTTCTTCAGTGTATTCCCCCATATTCTGACGATTACCAATGTAATCACTGAACGAGCGAATACCGCTTTTGCCTTCAATACTGAATCCACAAGCTTCTATCCATTGATAGACATCCTCTGGATTCAGGCCTTGCTGTGGCTGCAACTTAAATCGTTTGCGATATGGCATACCATCTAATACATGAGGAATATTCCCGCATATAACATTTTTTAGAACTAATCCGTGATGATTGTAAAACATGATAGACGCAATGCCACCGCTTCGAACCTGAGTCAGTAGTTTTTCCAGCGCATCCTTCGGATCGGCCAACCACTCCATCACGGCGTGAAACATCAAGAAGTCAACCGGATCAGTGAGATATTGTTGCATATCCTGCACTGCCGCATGGACAAAGCGATACTGCGCAAGCAGACCTTTTTTTTCAATATCGGTCTGCGCCAACTGCAACATTTCCGAAGAAAGATCACATAATGTCACCTGATGTCCCTGCATCGCGAGCCGCTGCGATAGCTGTGCCAGCCCACCACCGGCATCCAGAACCGAAAGTGGCAGCTGTTCCGGAGGAAATGATGTTAAAATAGTTTGAATATCTTCCCACACGATGGTCTGACGGATCATACCTTTGTCAGAGCCATATATATTTTTTGCAAATTTGTGGGCAATATCGTCGAAATTGCGATCTTCAGTCACAGTAGCTTGAGTTATGATAACGAATCATGCTGCTATTCTGTCATAGGAATGGCAGGAATAAAGAGGATTATTCGTTTTTAATCTCAATTGCTGTTTTTTCGGACTATTTTTTATATGTTTGAGCTTAAAAAAATCATAGCTGCATTAATGATGCCCCTTCCCGCCTTACTCATCATTGGTTTTATTGGCCTCATGATGATTATGTTTTCAACAAAAAGGAAAACCGGTTGCCTGATTGTTCTATTCTCCTATACGTTGCTGTTTCTAGCATCATTTCAACCCGTGTCAGATCGTCTTCTCGCACCATTGGAACGTAAGTATTCAGCCTTTTTACCCGTTGAGGGTAGCATTGACTACATCATGGTTCTCGGTAGTGGTCATATCGTCGATGATCAACTCCCACCGACATCTCAGCTCAGTCGCTCAGCGCTAGTACGACTCACCGAGGGGATCCGGATTATGCGGATGTATCCGGGCTCTCGCCTGATTCTTTCCGGATATGCGGGTGGTACCCGATTCAGCCATGCTCGGATGTTAGCAAGAGTGGCCTTATCTCTCGGCGTGGCAAAATCAGATATCGTATTGCTCGAAAGTGCCAAAGATACGTGGGAAGAAGCCCAGTTAGCCGCAAGTTTTGTCGGACCACGAAAGTTGGTGCTCGTCACCTCTGCCAGTCATATGGATCGCGCATTGCACGAGTTTCAATCTGCCGGACTCAATCCGATCCCGGCACCGACCAACTACCTGTCCTATAAAAATATAGCGCAACCGTGGATAAAATATGCCCCTAAGGCGATTTATCTCGAACAAACAGAAAAATATTGGTATGAGACATTGGGAAGGTTTTGGCACTATTTGAAAAACTGGGTTGCCAATCAGGAAGCGACCGTTGCTGAACCATCGAAACAAGAGCCGTAGCATCATGTTAGCTCTTCATGTGGATCGATGATTCAGCCGTTGAGTGGAATGAGTGTTTCATTTTGATTGCTATTACTGAATCAGCAGTCTAAAATTCGCGGTTAAAGCATATTCTATACTAGGGGCTGTTGACCTTTCGTGGTTGAATTTTGTTCAATCTGAACGGGTATTGATCGCGGCGCGCGGCATACCGCTTAGTATCCTAAGCAAATGACCCGCAACAAAGAGCAAGACACGTTCAGATGAACCCTCTGGGCAGCATTTGTCGCTCATTTATCCAGCGTTAGGTCATGGTTCATGTAGAGCGCTACACTTCACATGACCTGCCTTGACTAAATGCACGACAAACTGCTGCAAAAAACATCACGAAAGGTCAACAGCCCCTAGACAAAAACCGCTAGATTTAGCGGTTTTTGTCCTTATTGCAGAATAACCTTAGAATGTCATTTCTATGCGGGTTATCCGGTTATACAAATAGATAAAATCTTCATCACTAAACATTCAATTGTAATTTGCTCCGGATTGCTGGATCTTCAGCATAAGCGACAGGACAATACCTATGGCTACGATAAAAGACGTTGCCCGCTTGGCGGGAGTTTCAACAACAACTGTTTCACACGTAATTAACAAAACTCGATTTGTGGCAGAAACGACCCAAGAAAAAGTCATGGAAGCCGTGAAAACACTGAACTATGCACCAAGTGCTGTGGCGCGGAGTCTAAAGTGCAACTCTACGCGAACAATCGGCATGTTAGTCACTCAGTCTACTAACCCATTCTTTTCTGAAGTCATTGATGGTGTTGAAAGCTATTGTTATCGACAAGGCTACACGCTCATCTTGTGTAATACCGGTGGTTTATACGAAAAACAACGTGACTACATCCGGATGCTGGCTGAAAAACGGGTCGATGGCATGTTAGTCATGTGTTCTGACCTGACTGCCGAGCTTCTGGAAATGCTAGAAGCCTATAGTGATATTCCGAAAGTCATTATGGACTGGGGCCCTGAAAGCTCACAAGCTGACAAAATCATCGATAATTCAGAAGAAGGTGGCTACCTTGCAACCAAGTATCTCATTGATAAAGGTCACCGCGATATTGCTTGTTTAAGTGGACATTTATCAAAAGCTGCTTGTCAGGAACGGATCCAAGGGTTCTACAGAGCCATGGCAGAAGCAGGTTTGACCCCGAATGAGAACTGGATTCTGGAAGGTAACTTCGAATGCGATACCGCGGTCTTGGCTGCAGACAAGATTATTGCGATGGACGAACAGCCCACTGCCGTTTTTTGCTTCAACGATACAATGGCTTTAGGGCTGATAAGTCGCTTACAACAGAGAGGCATCAAGGTGCCTGAAGATATCTCGGTGATCGGTTACGACAATATTGAGATCTCTGAATATTTTTCTCCGCCACTGACAACCATTCACCAACCAAAACGTCGGGTCGGGAAAAACGCTTTTGAAATCTTGTTAGAACGAATCAAAAGTAAAGAACATGAACGCCGTACCTTTGAAATGCACCCTGAAATTGTGGAACGCAATACCGTTAAAGATTTAAATAAAAAATAACACAAAATTAACATCCCGTTGGAGGGTGGTCATTCCTCCAACCACTTTCTTTCTATTGATAACATTTATTAATTGGACTAGAATCACACATTGTGGAGTGATTATTAGGATATTCACTTCATAATTCCGTACTGGAAAAGTGTCACGCACAGGGCAAACCATCTGAAAAGATGGGACGCAAAGCCTCCGGCCTAAACCATTAAGATGATAGGTAGCGGGGTTACCGATGGCAAAAATGCATTTCATGTTCGTCAATCATTTGACGTTCTGTTAACATATATTCTGCATTCTTTTGCTACATTCTCGGACCTGACTTTGGTGGCGTATTCATTTAAAAATACACCGAGACGTAAAAGCATGGATAAACCAATTCTTAGAGATTCAATGCGGCTTTTTGAACAATTAGGCCGTGTCAAGTCACGCTCAATGTTTGGCGGATTTGGAATTTTCGTCAATGACATCATGTTCGCACTTGTCGTTCAAGATAAACTACATATACGGGCAGACAGTCACTCACTGGAAACATTTAAAGCAAAAGGTTTTGAACCTTATGTGTATACAAAACGTGGGTTTCCTGTTGTAACGAAGTACTTTGCACTTCCCGCAGACTATTGGAATGATGTAGATACAATTTTCAATATTGCGAAACAAGCCTATTTGAACGCAAAAAATGAAAAAACGACCCATGTCGAGACGAAACCACAACGATTGAAAGATCTGCCTAACCTTCGCTTAGCAACCGAACGGATGCTACGTAAAGCAGGGATTAATTCCGTTGAAGAGCTTCATCAGAAAGGTTCTCTCAGCGCATATAAAGCAATCATAAGCTCTCATCCTTCTACACAACCGCCATTAGAACTCCTATGGGCATTAGAAGGTGCAATTGAAGGAAAACACTGGTCCGTGATTTCTCAAGCAAGACGCGACGAGCTAGCTCGGCAAATTTAATTTGCTGAATAAGCTTTCTACTCTCGTATACATTTTCAACGTATACACCTCCTATTTGCTCGTCGAGCCAGAACAAAAAAAGCACCATAATCGGTGCTTTTTTATTCAATCATGTTTCTCAATAAAATCAGCATCAATGCGTGTGTGAGTAGCCCATCAGTGCGGCTTCATACATCCGAACATACTGCTGAGCAGAATCTTCCCAACGAAAATCTTGCTCCATCGCCCGTCGCTGTATCGCTAACTTTTTCTCTGGCTGTTGCAGATAGAGCAGCAGTGCACGTTGCATACAAATGAGTAATGCTTCCGGTGTCGGTTCAGTAAAACTGAACCCTGTCGCTTTATCGGGAAAGAGATCATAGTCAAAAACGGTATCTTTCAGCCCACCGACCTCTCGGACAATCGGTAATGTGCCATAAGCCATGCTGTAAATCTGGTTTAACCCACACGCTTCAAACTCAGAGGGCATCAAAAAGAAATCAGAGGCGGCTTCAACCAGATGAGCAAAACGATTACTGTAAGCATCAACAAATGCAAACTTTTGTGATGATGTTGCAGAGATCTGGTGTAGACGATTTGCTATCTCCGGCTCGCCTGTCCCGACAATCACCAATTGCACGTCATTTCGCAGGAATTGCTCCAGAATCGGTAACAAATAGTGAAATCCTTTTTGATAGGTCAAACGACAAACCATCCCAAACACGGGGACATCCCGGGTTGGTAATAACAACTCTTCTTGTAACTGACGTTTACAGGTTGCTTTCCCTTCTTTTAAGGAGTCGGGCTCATTGGTGTAATTACGTGGAATATGACTGTCAATTCGAGGATCCCACTCCGAGTAATCACAGCCATTAATAATCCCGAACAGGTCTCTCTCTCGACGGACAAAATCATCGACTAATCCGTGGGCACCAAGTGGTGTCAGTAACTCAGCCGCATAGTGACGACTAACGGCATTAATCTTATCCGCATATGCGATACCGACTCTGAGCGCACTCACATAACCATGACCATATTGTAGAGCCGCCATACCACTTAAATGCAATTCAGGGATAATTTCTAATTCATCATAAGAAAATACCCCTTTAAATAAAGCATTATGGATCGTCAAGATACTCTTCATCCGCTGAAAGTAAGGATCATCAGCATAACGTGTTTTTAAGAGGAAAGGGACAAACCCAGTATGCCAATCATTGGCATGAATGATATTAGGCTGAATACCCAATTTCGGTAAAACGTCCAATACCGCAGCAGAAAAAAATCCAAAGCGTTCCCCATTATCGGCATAGGCTCGATTATGTTCGGAATACAGCTCTGGGCGATCAAAATATTTATCACAGTCAATCAAGTAAATCTCGACACCGTCTCGGTCAAACTTACGAACTTGATAAGCCGTATGAGGCCAGTGAGACAATTCAGTCTCCAGAATCACAGCTGTATCAGCTTTGTCCGGTACGAGGCGATAACCCGGCAACACAATTCTTACGCGATGTCCCAGGCTATTCAAAGCTGTCGGAAGCGCTTTTGCGACATCGGCCAAACCACCACTTTTTATAATCCCTTCAACTTCAGAAACGGTAAACCATACATCGATTTGTTCCATGTCAGAATCCAACTTTCGTTCCTTTTGCAATCACAACAATTCCCCCTTCAGAAACATAGAATCGTTTCCTGTCCAATTCTAAGTCTTCACCAATCACGGTGCCGGGTGCAATTTCAACATGCTTATCAATAATCGTCCGCTTAATAGTACAACCGGCACCAATCTTTCCATCACCTAAAATAACAGATTCACTGATATGAGAGCCAGCAGCAATATTACTCCGAAAACCAAGGATTGATTTAAAAATCGTCGCCCCTTGAATGTAACTTCCCCCCGACACCAGACTATCCGTAATCTTAACGCGGCGATCATCTGCATCCACAAATGTCGCCGGGGGTAACGGTGGATAATAGGTATGGAGTGGCCAGCTCCGGTTGTACAGAGAAAATAGAGGGTCATTACTCAACAAGTCCATGTTGGCTGCCCAGTAAGAATCAATGGTTCCGACATCTCGCCAATAGGTTGCTTTTCTTTCACCTTTGATTTTATTTGTTGAGAAATCGTAAACGTAAACATGGCCTTCAGGGAAAAGTTTCGGAATGATATCTTTTCCGAAATCATGGCTGGAGTGCTCATTGACTGCATCTTTCTTCAATTCATCACAAAGCACGTCTGCATCAAAAATATAGTTGCCCATCGAAATCAGCGCCCACTCCGGTTCTCCGGGAATCGGCTTAGGGTTGCTTGGCTTTTCTTCAAAACCGATCATTTTTCCGTCACGGTCAACTTCAATAACCCCAAACTGGGATGCCTCCTTGATTGGCATTCGTAACGCAGAGACGGTCAGATGAGCTTCTGTTTGTTTGTGGAAATCCAGCATCTGACGAACATCCATTTTATAGATATGATCCGAGCCGAATATACAAACATAATCAGGTGAGGCAAGTTCGATGAAACGAACATTTTGATAAATGGCATCAGCGGTCCCTTCATACCAACGTCTTCCATCTCTCATCTGAGCAGGAATCACATCAATAAATCGATCCGTAATGCCAGAAACATTCCAACCTTTTTTCAAGTGAACATAAAGTGATTGGGACTTAAATTGGGTCAATACGTAAATACGCATCAAGTCTGCATTAACAAAGTTGTTCAGAGCAAAATCAATTAACCGATAGCTTCCTCCAAACGGAACTGCGGGTTTACTTCTGCCTTCAGTTAAAGGTCTCAGCCGAGATCCCTCACCACCAGCTAAGATCATACTCAATACACCAGCCATGATTGAAACTCCATATTACCTTTTATAATCTGCTACAACCTAGTGCTATAGGTCGGTAGTTATTTTTAATCTCTTGAATGTCACAGAAAAATAATGCAACACGTTGTTTATAACGTTATCGGGATTATCACAGAATACAAAATTGAAACATCAAACTAGTGAAGCACCTATCGGTTAGCGTCTTCAACTCCCAAGCCAGTTCACAGAAAGGAAAAAAAGTAAGAATATTATGAACATCATGCTACGGCCCCGAACAAAGGATTCGAATGAAATCATACGAACCCTCTCTACCGATCCCGCCGGAATATCCAAACGATACATAAGTAATCATATAAAAAAGGCAGCGATTTGCTGCCTTAGTTCATTATGATTTTGCTTTTTTTCTCTTATCTGTGACTTGCCACTGACCATCGACATACAGAACGGTCCAGCCGGTGGGTTTACCATCAACCTCCGTACGCACATAATGCTCTTTCGATTTACGGCTAAACCGAATGACGGCGGGTGCGCCATCAGGGTCATGAGTTGGCGCAGAAGCCAGATACTTAAACTTATCGGGGATTCGCTCTTCAAAACGTACAAATTCTTCGACTAACGGTGCCCGGGTCTCTCTTGATTTCGGGAAATTACTGGCTGCCATAAACAGTCCGGAAGCCCCATCACGCAAGACAAAATAAGCATCTGATTTCTCACAAGGTAACTCTGGGAAATGAACGGGTTCTTCCTTCGGTGGGGCAACCTCACCATTTTTCAGAATTTTACGAGTGTTTTTACACGACTCATTGGTGCATCCCATATATTTGCCGAAACGACCATTTTTCAGCACCATATCAGCGCCACATTTGTCACATTCGACAACCGGCCCATCATATCCCTTAACTTTAAACTCACCGTGTTCGACAATATAACCGTCACAATTGGGGTTATTACCACAGACATGTAATTTCCGCTTATCATCAATCAGATAAGCATCCATCGCAGTTTCACAAATAGGACAACGTTTTTTGGCTCGTAAGGCAGCGGTTTCAACATCCTCTTCAAGAACATTAATCACCCCATCCTCATCACCCAAATTAATCGTCGTCTTACAACGTTCTTTCGGTGGCAAAGCATATCCCGAACATCCGAGGAATACCCCAGTGGACGCGGTACGAATCCCCATCGGCCGAGAGCATGTCGGACACTCGATATCCGTCAAAACGATATGATTCGGCTTCATCCCACCATCTTCTTCCTGCTTCTCTGCTTGTTCCAGAGAAACAGAAAAATCGCTGAAGAAGTTATCAAGTACACCTTTCCATTTCACATGCCCTTCAGCAATCTGATCCAGCTTCTCTTCCATTCGGGCAGTAAAATCATAGTTCATCAGGTCATTGAAACTATCATCTAAACGATCGGTGACAATCTCACCCATCTTTTCAGCGTAGAAACGCCGTTGCTCAATTTTTGCGTAGCCGCGATCCTGAATTGTGGAGATAATCGACGCATAAGTTGATGGACGACCAATCCCACGTTTTTCAAGCTCTTTTACAAGTGCGGCTTCCGTATATCTTGCGGGTGGTTTGGTAAAGTGTTGCTTCGGATCCAATGCCTCTAAAGAGAGCGTTTCACCGATTTGCACACCTGGCAGAATTTGATCTTCATTCTTACCCATTGGTCTCTGAACACGAGTCCAACCATCAAACTTCAGAATACGCCCCTTCGCTTTCAAGGTATATTCAGCAGCTTTCACACTAATTGTGGTCGAATCATAGCGTGCTGGCGTCATCTGACAAGCAACAAACTGGTTCCAGATTAATGTGTATAGTTTATGTGCGTCAGCCTCCATCCCGTCAAGTGAATCAGCCAAAACATTGACATCTGAAGGACGAATCGCTTCATGGGCCTCTTGAGCGCCGGCTTTACTGCCATACACATTAGGACTGTCGGGTAAATATGCGTCTCCGAAGTTTGTCTGCACATAATCCCGGACAGCATCAACAGCTTCAGAACTCAGATTCGTCGAGTCCGTCCGCATATAAGTGATATAACCCGCCTCGTACAAACGCTGCGCGAGCATCATGGTTTTCTTCACCCCATATCCCAGACGTGTACTTGCCGCTTGTTGCAATGTCGAGGTAATAAATGGGGCTGAAGGTTTGCTCGATGTGGGACGGTCTTCCCGCTTACACACCTCATATTGTGCAGACTCAAGTACGCGGACCGCTGTCGTTGCATCCTGCTCATTCAGTGGCTTAAATGCCACACCATCTTTCTGAGCGACGAGTAACCGCAAGGCTTTACCGTCAGGGGTTTGAGTATCCGCATGGATGTCCCAAAACTCTTCCGGCACAAATGCCTTAATTTCTCGCTCTTTTTCAACCAATAGCTTGACCGCCACGGACTGAACCCGACCAGCTGACAAGCCACGAGCAACTTTTTTCCACAACAGCGGAGAAACCATGAACCCGACAACACGATCCATAAAACGGCGTGCTTGCTGGGCATTCACACCATCCATATTCAATTCACCGGGCTCATGGAAAGCCTGCTGAATCGCATTCTTGGTGATCTCATTAAAGACAACGCGTTTATAGCGATCTTCTTCTCCACCGATAATCTCGCGTAGATGCCATGCGATTGCTTCCCCCTCTCGGTCCAAATCCGTCGCGAGATAAACGCAGTCAGCATCTTTTGCTAACTTCTGGAGTTCAGAAACGACTTTTTCCTTGCCCGGCAGCACCTGATAATTTGCTTCCCAACCATGGTAAGGATCAACCCCCATTTTTTTAATCAATGCATTGCGTTCTTTTTCTTTTTTTAAACGTTCTTTCTCTTCTGCACTTAAATGTTTCGTTGAAACGGGTGCTGATTTTTTGGTTGAACTTGCTTGACCAGAGGTAGGAAGATCTCGGACATGACCGACACTAGACTTCACAATATAGTCTCGGCCAAGATATTTATTAATCGTTTTAGCTTTGGCTGGAGACTCCACTATAACCAGTGATTTACCCATAATTGACTCAAATGTCCTTAATCCAAATGCGAACTTGGCCGCAATTACACTCAAAATTAGACTTCTTTTTACTATCGAGCGAGATAACAAGAAGATCAACCTGTTTTTGCAAATTGATACTTAATTGCTCGACAATTGTCCGAATCGAATTTTAGCTTAGTCTAAAACTCAGATATACACTCAGGTAATCTCACTCAGGATACCGCTTTGCATGCTGGTACACTTTTTTAAACGGCTATCTCAAACTGCCTGCGTATACTAAATGGACTCTCGACATCTCTCGAAAAAAATCCACCGTTCTATGGGATAAGTCACAGAATAAACCATGATAGCCCCCATCATTCTGGCTCCTGAACGATCGATTCCTCACAAAAACTGCATATCCAGAGCAATTTCGGTATAAAATGGGCCAACTTGGATGAAAGGAGGTACGAATGAACGATAAAAAAGCCATTTCCGCTTCAGATCTACTGATGATTGCCAATCAATTGATTCAGGAACATGAACATTACATTGAAGGGATGCGCGCAGACTCCGTTGAAGAAAAAGACGGTGTATTGGTATTCAAAGGTAACTATTTTCTCGATGAACAAGGCTTACCGACCACAAAAACAACCGCAGTATTTAATATGTTCAAATATTTAGCACATCAGCTGTCTAAAGAATTTACGCTCCAAGGTGAAGCCAGCGCAACACGATAGAAACGCATTCATGTCATTAATTTATGCCACTTACATCAGGTAAGCGGCATATTTTGGTGTCCTGATGTGATTAACTGCGCTCTGTCATCCGTGATTACACATCATGCGCACAACTTAAACCTTTCAAACGGTCAAAATAATCAGGAAAAGTCTTCGACGTACACCCCGGGTCATTAATCGTCACCGGAGTCTCACTCAAAGCAACCAGTGAAAAGCACATTGCCATACGATGGTCATCATAGGTGTCAATTGCCGCATGTTGCAAAACCACGGGGGGGGTAATCATGATATAGTCTTCCCCTTCTTCAACCTGAGCACCAACTTTGCGGAGTTCCGTGGCCATCGCGGTCAGACGATCCGTTTCTTTCACTCGCCAGTTATATACATTACGAATAGTCGTCGTACCTTCAGCAAACAATGCTGTGGTTGCGATCGTCATTGCTGCATCAGGAATATGATTGAAATCCATATCGACAGCCTTTAACGTACCACGGTGTGCACAGATATAATCGTCTCCCCACTCGATGTTCGCACCCATTTGTTCTAGCGCATCGGCAAAGTGAATATCACCCTGAATACTGTTTTTACCGATCCCAGTGACTTTTACCGAGCCACCTTGAATTGCAGCAGCGGCGAGAAAATAAGAGGCTGACGAAGCATCGCCTTCAACGAGAAAATCACCGGGCGACACATAGGATTGACCGCCTTGGATGATAAATTCACGATAATCGTTATTGGTCACGGAAACACCAAATGCAGCCATAATGTGCAGCGTAATATCGATATAGGGTTTAGAAACTAATTCACCAACAATCTCAATCCGTGTTTCACTATCAGCCAATGGTGCTGACATAAGGAAGGCCGTTAAAAACTGGCTGGAAATAGACCCGTCAATGCGAATGGTTCCACCTTTCAGCCCCGTCCCCTGGATCCACAGTGGCGGAAAATTTTCATTCTCCAGATACTGGATATCTGCACCCGCCTGACGTAATGCATCAACCAAATGGCCAATCGGGCGCTCTTTCATACGGGGTTCACCGGTGAGTGTATAAGAGCCGATACCCAGACATAAGGCCGCAGCTAAAGGGCGCATTGCTGTACCGGCATTACCAAGAAACAGTTCCAGAACATCACGTTCAGATTGGAAGGCATGCCCAAGTCCATCCACTTCACAAACCGTTTTATCCTCGGAAAGGCGATAGGATACACCCAGTGATTTCAACGCATTCAACATATGACGGATGTCATCACTATCGAGCAGATTGGTCAGACGCGTTGTTCCTTTGGCTAAGGCAGCTAAAAGTAACGCTCGGTTGGATACACTTTTTGAACCGGGTAAATTGATTTCACCCTGAATACTTTTGATCGGTTGTAATGTAAGGCTTTCCATCTAAAGATTGTTTTCCTTGCACCGCTCGTGTTTATTTTGATGAGCAGTGAAAATTTTTCGTATACTGAGACTATCGAAATTCCTGAGTGAAAACTAGTCTCAAAAACGTCAATTCCGTAGAAAAGGCACCTTGTTAGAACCAATCTTCTGCGCTTAATAGACTTTATCGACGCGAACGCCATCATCGAAGTAAAGAATACGAACCCGATCATTCTGAGTAAAAATCATGTTGGGATCGACTTCCTGAATCACATCGATATACCGTTTTCCTTCAACTTTGACCAATAGTTCAACCGCCTTATCCTCTCTTTGATAGGAGCGAGTTGCATGATGCCGGGCTATACTTCCGCCAGCAATCGAACCCACAATCGTCGCCAGTGACTGACCATGTCCATCACCAAATTGATGACCGAGGATGCCACCAGCGACTGCACCAATGAAAGTTTGCCAGCCATTGTCGCGGGCGTGAACAACTTCGGTCTGAGAAAAATAACGAACCGACTCAATCTGACCAAAAACAACTTGATTTACTGGACGCGCAACATTTCTTTCATAAGCAGCATTTGCAATCAGAGGAAAAACAAATAAGATCAGGATTAACAAGCGCATAAATAGATCTCCGATGAACTGAATTGATATGACAATCTATCTCCCAGAACTGGCCATGGATGAGTATTCGTTTCCACCGCTCAATCAAGCACTAGATGATCCAAACGGGTTACTTGCCTTTGGTGGCGATCTCCATCCGGATCGGCTTCTTGCTGCATACCGTTCTGGTATCTTTCCCTGGTATAGTCCAGGAGAGCCCATTCTGTGGTGGAGCCCTTCACCACGAGCCATTATCTCACCTAAGACATTTAAACCCGCCAAAAGTCTCCGTAAATTTCAAAGAAAAGCGAGCTATGCCATCAGTATGAACCAGTGTACTGATAGAATCATAGAATTATGTGCAAATACACGGTCTCCCTCTGAAACTTGGCTAACGCCTGAAATGAAATCAGCTTACCAACGGCTATCTCGCTTAGGCGCCTGTCACTCAATTGAAGTCTGGCAAGGTTCAGACATTATTGGAGGGTTATATGGGATTCAAATCGGACAGCTCTTTTGCGGTGAGTCCATGTTCAGTCTGAAAACCAACGCTTCTAAAATCGGGTTATGGGCCTTCTGTCAGCATTTTTCCCGGCATGGCGGGCAATTGATCGATTGTCAGGTCATGAATCCTCATTTGGCATCTTTAGGCGCTGAAGAGCTTGAACGTGATCAATTTATAAAAATATTATCCAAACTTAAATATAAAGAGATAGATCCCAGCTGTTATTCACCACAGTGGATATCATTGGACTTATCAGCAGACTGATCGAATTTTATGCAAAATATACGAATTGGATTAAGCCATAATCATTCATGCAGCTATTTACCGGATCGGCAAGAGCGAGTCGCGATTGCTATGGATGGCGATCTACATACACCTGCCCAATATGAAATGTTACTCGCCAACGGATTCAGAAGAAGTGGTGATACAATCTACAAACCCCATTGTGATAGCTGCCAGCTGTGTCAGGCGATTCGCGTGTCTATCACTGCATTTCATCTGAGCAGAAGTCAAAAACGCCTCTTAAACAAATCGAATCAGTTTCGCTGGAAGGTCAAAGACAGTCTGGACCCAGACTGGTACGACCTATACAAACGCTACATTAACCAGCGTCACCGAAATGGCTCCATGTATCCTCCTAACCGAGAAGATTTCGCCCAATTTTCTTCCTGCAGTTGGCTCAAAACGGTCTATCTACATATTTATAAGGCAGAACAACTCGTTGCGGTTGCCGTGACTGATCTTTTGCCTCAAAGTGCAAGCGCTTTCTACACTTTTTATGACCCGGATGAGAAGCTTTCACTGGGAACACTGGCAGTCCTCTTGCAGGCACAATATTGCCATCAACAGCAAAAAACTTGGCTATATCTGGGTTATCAGATCGATGAATGTCCAGCAATGAACTATAAAACACGCTTTCAACCGCATCAAAGGCTAGTAAATCAACGTTGGCAAGGGTAGAATACGCGCAACTTTACTATTTTCAGAGATGACGGCAAAATACATGCCGGATTTTTCGCCACATTTTGAAGAGGATTAAATGGCTAAAGAAGACGTAATTGAGATGCAAGGAACAGTCCTTGATACATTACCTAACACAATGTTCCGGGTTGAACTGGAAAACGGTCACGTCGTTACTGCACATATTTCAGGAAAAATGCGTAAGAACTACATTCGTATTCTTACCGGAGACAAAGTCACGGTTGAAATGACACCTTACGACTTATCTAAAGGCCGTATCGTCTTCCGCGCCCGTTAATCCCTCAAGTAGTCTGCCAAAAAGAAAACGGAGCATTTTGCTCCGTTTTTTATCACGACAATTCACAGATAATTAATGAACTGCGGCTTCTTTTGCCCCGATGTACTCGAACACAGGCTCATCATCTTTCAGAGAAACTTTCACTGTACCACCATCCACAAGCGCACCGAACAGTAATTCGTTTGCCAATGGTTTTTTCAGTTTTTCCTGAATGACTCGTCCCATCGGACGTGCACCCATCTCTTTATCGTAGCCTTTCTGTGCCAGCCAGTGTCTTGCTTCTTCAGAAACCTCTAGTGACACGCCACGAGCATCCAGTTGGGCTTGCAATTCAACCACGAATTTATCGACAACCTGATGAATGACACGCTCATCCAGTGCATTAAACCAGATGATATTATCTAATCGGTTTCTAAACTCTGGACTGAAGACCTTCTTAATCTCTGACATCGCATCATGGCTATGATCCTGCTGAATCAGACCAATTGATTTCTTGACGGTTTCGGCAACCCCCGCATTGGTTGTCATGACCATAATAACATTGCGGAAGTCCGCTTTGCGTCCATTGTTATCCGTCAGAGTACCATTATCCATCACTTGCAATAACAGATTGAAGATATCTGGATGCGCTTTCTCAATCTCATCAAGCAAGACGACTGCATGAGGATGTTTGATCACAGCATCTGTCAATAATCCACCTTGGTCGTATCCGACATAACCCGGAGGTGCACCGATCAGGCGGCTGACCGAGTGGCGCTCACCGTATTCAGACATATCAAACCGCAGTAGTTCAATTCCCATCAACTTCGCAAGCTGAATGGTCACTTCGGTTTTACCGACACCTGTCGGGCCTGCAAACAGGAATGAACCAACCGGTTTGTTTTCGGCACCTAACCCGGCTCGCGACAATTTGATGGCTTCGCTCAGTGCATCAATCGCATTATCCTGTCCGAATACCAACATCTTCATTTTCTGATCGAGGCTTTGTAAAACATCTTTATCAGAAGAAGACAATGATTTTTCAGGAATACGAGCCATTTTCGCAACCATTGTTTCGATATCTGAGACACCAACAGTTTTCTTACGCCGACTCGCAGGTACCAGACGTGCCCTTGCTCCTGCTTCATCAATCACGTCAATCGCTTTATCAGGTAAATGACGTTCATTGATATATTTCGCCGATAACTCAACAGCAGCTCGAAGCGCTTTATTGGTGTAACGCACTTCATGGTGAGCTTCATATTTCGCTTTCAGCCCCATCAAAATTTTCGTGGTGTCATCCAACGATGGCTCCACAATATCAATTTTCTGGAAACGACGAGAAAGCGCACGCTCTTTTTCAAAAATATTGCTGTATTCCTGATAGGTAGTCGATCCGATGCAACGTAACTTACCGCTACTCAAAAGTGGCTTAATTAAATTTGCAGCATCCACCTGCCCGCCCGACGCAGCACCGGCACCAATAATGGTATGAATCTCATCAATGAACAGAATTGCGTCTTTTTCTTTTTCCAGCTGTTTGAGAATGTTTTTGAAGCGTTTTTCAAAATCACCACGGTATTTTGTCCCTGCCAGCAAAGAACCAATATCCAGTGAGTAGATCACGCTGTCTTTGATAATTTCGGGAACCTGTCCTTCGACAATTCGCCAGGCAAGCCCTTCGGCAATAGCAGTTTTACCGACACCGGCTTCACCAACCAGTAGTGGATTATTCTTACGACGGCGGCATAAGACCTGAACAGTTCGTTCCAGTTCATAGTCGCGTCCAATCAATGGATCAATTTGACCATTTTTTGCTAACTGATTCAGGTTGCTAGCAAAGTTTTCGAGACGTTCTTCAGAAGGTGTATCTTCTGCGCTGTCTGCACCGAAAGAATCAGGTGCAGATTCATCACTGGCTCCGGATGTTTTAGTAATACCATGAGAAATGAAATTGACGATATCAAGACGGCTAATATCGTGTTTTTTCAGTAGATAAGCTGCCTGTGATTCTTGTTCACTAAAAATTGCGACCAGAACATTCGCACCAGTGACTTCATTTCGTCCAGAAGACTGAACATGAAATACCGCGCGTTGCAATACCCGCTGAAAACTCAGGGTTGGCTGTGTTTCCCGCGTTTCGTCACTTTCCGGAATCAGGGGTGTGGTTTTGTCGATAAACACATCCAACTCTGAACGCAAAGCATCCAGATCAGCTCGACAAGCGATTAATGCTTCTTTCGCTGCTCCATTCTCTAATAATGCAAGCAACAAATGCTCGACAGTCATATACTCATGCCTTTTATCCCGGGCTCGGGCAAAAGCATTGTTCAAACTAGATTCTAGTTCTTTGTTAAGCATTGGGACCCCCTTAAGGAACAACCTTGTTGTTCGGCAAGTACTAAGCTCGCTCCATGATACAAAGCAATGGGTGTTCATGTTTCTTCGAATACAGTGACACTTGTGCCACTTTCATCTCAGCAACCTCAGCAGTATACGTGCCACAAATCGCCTTCCCTTCGTAATGCACCTTAAGCATAACTTGAGTCGCTTGATCGATATCCATCGCGAAAAAACGCTCCAGTATCTCAATCACGAAATCCATCGGTGTATAGTCGTCATTCATCAGAATCACGTTATACATAGACGGGGGCTTCACTGCTGTTTTTTCTTTCTCCAGTAATTCTGAGTCTGGAGCCACCCATTCAAAATTTTTACTCATAACGGTTGTGAATCAGAGAGTTTTCCATTTAGATTAATTATTTAGGCTTCTAGCAATAGAACTATGTTTCTTAGCCAACTGATATGAAGTTCCGAGCGCCGAAGCGAAAACATCTCATACTTAGAGACTAATGCACCAATTGTATCGCTGCAAATAAAAGATTGCTAATTCGAATCACGATATCGATGCTAACTACTTTTTCACGACAAATGTCTATTTATTGTAGTTATAGAAATGTAAACAATAACGCAATTTGTTGCAAAGATGTCGATGTTTACACACTTTTTCTATTGACTGTCACTAACGATTGTTTAAATTGGTCAATTAGTGACTGGTTAATTTGGCAGCAGCGCTGAATTAAAGATCACAGCAGTGAAAACAAAATTGTAAAAAACAGTAACGTTTTCTTGTCGACAACATCAGTAAAAAAATGCATGAGGGATGTAAAGCATGGCTACCGGTAAAGTAAAATGGTTCAATAACGCCAAGGGATTTGGTTTTATCTGCTCTGAGGAAGGAGAAGGTGACATTTTTGCTCACTACTCAACGATCCAAATGGATGGATATCGTACCCTAAAAGCAGGTCAACATGTTTCATATGAGATTGAACAAGGACCAAAAGGCTTCCACGCTAGCGCCGTTGTACCAATCGAGGCTCAACAAGCCAAGTAAACATATCATTGTCGCTGCCAAACATGTCTATACATGGTTGTAATAAACCCGCCAAAGGCGGGTTTCGTTATTTATACATGTCGGCCAATTGAGCATTGACCGACAACACGTTTACTGACTAATAATTGCGTTCAACGTTTGGCTTGGACGCATGATCTCAACAGCCTTGCTGAAATCTGGTAAGTAGTATCCGCCTAAATCTCCGGCAACACCCTGAACCTGACTTAACTCAGCAACAATTTTCTCTTCCTCAGCCGACAACTGGTGTGCAATTGGCGCAAATTCAGCAGCAAGATCAGCATCATCAGATTGTGCAGCCAGCGCTTCAGCCCAATATTTCGCCAGATAGAAGTGACTGCCCCGGTTATCCAACTCACCGACTTTACGTGAAGGTGACTTGTTTTCATCAAGGAAAACACCCGTTGCTTTATCCAATGCATCAGCAAGAACCTGAGCTTTATTGTTGTTCATCGTCACGCTAAGATGCTCTAACGATGCCGCCAATGCCAAAAATTCGCCCAGCGAATCCCAACGTAAGTGGTTCTCTTTCTGTACTTGTTGAACATGTTTCGGTGCAGAACCACCCGCGCCAGTTTCAAACAAGCCACCACCATTCATCAGTGGCACAATAGACAACATTTTTGCCGAAGTACCCAATTCCAAAATCGGGAACAAATCGGTCAGATAATCACGCAGAACATTCCCTGTCACAGAAATTGTATCTTGGCCGTCTTTCATCCGTGCGAGGGTGTACTCGGTCGCTTCTACTGGTGACATGATTTGAATATCAAGTCCAGTGGTATCATGCTCCGGTAAATATTGCTCAACTTTCTTAATCAACTCAGCGTCATGAGCACGCTCTGGATCTAACCAGAAAATTGCAGGTGTCTGAGATAAACGCGCACGTGTAACCGCCAGTTTGACCCAATCTTGGATCGGTGCATCTTTCACTTGGCACATCCGGAAGATATCACCAGCTTCAACCTTTTGTTCCAACAGCGTGTGACCAGCACGATCAACCACGCGGACAACACCATCATTATCCATGACAAATGTTTTGTCATGTGAGCCGTATTCTTCTGCTTTTTGAGCCATCAGACCAACGTTGGGCACACTACCCATGGTAGAAGGGTCAAATGCACCGTGTGCTTTACAGAAATCAATCACCGTCTGATAAACACCGGCATAACAACGATCCGGAATCACAGCTTTGGTATCTTTCTGCTGACCATCCGGTCCCCACATCTGTCCGGAAGCACGGATCATCGCAGGCATCGATGCATCCACAATGACATCACTAGGCACATGCAAGTTCGTGATACCCCGATCAGAATCAACCATCGCTAATTCAGGGCGATCCTGGTAGACAGCCTGAATACTGGCTTCAATCTCTGCTTTCTGCTCTGCCGGCAGTGACTGAATTTTCGCGTAAACATCGCCCAGACCGTTGTTAACATCAACACCTAGCTGCTCGAACAACTCGCCATATTTGGTAAAGACATCTTTATAGAAAACCTTCACTGCTTCGCCAAAAATCACTGGGTCAGAGACTTTCATCATGGTGGCTTTCATATGCAGAGAGAACAGAACATCTTGCGCTTTTGCAGATTCGATCTCTTGCTCAAAAAATGCATTCAACGCTTTTTTACTCATGATCGAGGTATCGATAATCTCTTTATCGAGCAAAGCAAATGGCTTTTTCAGGACTTTGGCCTGACCATCTTGAGCAACAAACTCAATCGAGACTTCAGTGTCACCCTGAATCGTCAGCGATGTTTCAGTACCAAAGAAATCCTGTGCTTCCATTGAAGCAACATGTGATTTTGAATCAGCAGACCATGCCCCCATTGAGTGTGGGTTTTTCTTCGCATAGTTCTTCACTGACAAAGGCGCCCGACGATCAGAGTTACCTTCGCGCAATACAGGATTCACCGCGCTGCCTTTGATCTTATCGTATGTTGCTTTCACAGCCGCTTCTGCATCATTGCTTGGTTCAGCAGGATAATCCGGTAGGTTATACCCTTTTTCCTGTAATTCTTTGATTGCAGCTCTCAACTGAGGAATCGATGCTGAAATATTAGGTAATTTGATAATGTTAGCTTCTGGCGTTTGGGCCAGATCACCCAGCTCGCTTAAAGCATCGCCAATACGCTGTTCTTCTGTCAGGCATTCAGGGAAATTAGCAATAATACGACCAGCCAGTGAAATATCCCGAGTTTCAACCTCGATCCCTGACGATGCAGTAAAAGATTTGATAATGGGCAATAAAGAATAAGTTGCAAGAGCGGGTGCTTCGTCCGTAATTGTATAAATAATAGTAGGTTTGTTTGTAGGCATGAACTTTCCCTATCTGTTCTTAACAACCCCATGTGATTGTGGCAGTTAGTTATGTGAATATCTGAGATGTCCTGAGTGATTGTTCAGGCCACTCTTCATGAATCACTCATGCTGTATCAAAAGCCCTTCACAGATATTCGATACAGATTTATGAGTGAATGATTGCCATACCCAAACGACTTCAGAGCATCGTGTGGTGTTTTTTTGTTCACTCTGTACGACTTACTGAGCATCATCGTACCAGAAGCAATCCGGGTATATTACGGCCTATCGAATGACAGGCTGATTGAGTATAATTAAACGAAACTGAAGAAATAGTCTATTATCCACACTTCATTATCGTATCAGAGCGCGCAAATAATAGCTTAAACTCAACATTGTGAAAACTCAGAAATACAGTTCATTTACAAATTTGCAAGGAAGTTAACATGTCTTTCCCGTCACGCAATCCCTCATCGTTGCGTCGCTCCACTCATCAGCGGTCAAAAAACGCAAAACTTTCTCAGCGTTCGTCCCATCGTGCCAAACAATCAAGCCAGAAAAAATCACGGACCTTTTCTACACCGGAAGCAAGAAGAGTCATTTTATTCAATAAACCCTATGATACATTGAGTCAGTTTACGGATAGTGACGGCCGCCAAACACTGGCTGATTTTATTCCAATCAAAGATATCTATGCTGCTGGTCGTCTGGATCGAGATAGTGAAGGTTTGATGGTGTTAACCAATGATGGTCAGTTACAAGCCAAACTGACACAACCACAGTCAAAATCGCCCAAAACTTACTGGGTTCAGGTCGAAGGGGCACCGAAAGAGTCAGATCTTGAACGTCTCAGGCGCGGAGTGACACTCAAAGATGGCCCGACTCTGCCTGCAACTGTCGAAATCATCCCTGAGCCTCAGATATGGCCACGCACACCGCCTGTCCGGTTTCGCGCTGCCATTCCGACCACTTGGCTAGCGATTACCATTATTGAAGGACGAAACCGTCAGATTCGACGGATGACGGCCCATATTGGCTACCCAACCTTGCGTCTGATTCGTTATTCAATTGGCGACATGACGTTAAGTGCTTTGCAACCGGGAGAATGGCAAGAAATCAGCACCTCTTGAGGCGCTGATTGCTTTGAGCAACCGATTCGGTTATCGATGACGCTCTTTAAGTTTATCGATCACATCGTTCATCGATAACCCTTGATCTTGCAACAAGACCAATAGGTGATAGATAAGATCGGCAGATTCACAGACTAACTCCGCCTTATCACCCGACGTCGCTGCAAGCGCGACTTCAACGCCTTCTTCACCCACTTTTTGCGAAATACGCTTGGTGCCACGGGCATACAAACTGGCTGTGTAGGAAGACGCAGGATCGGCTTGTTTGCGCTCACCCAAAAGCTGCTCCAGTTGGTGAAGCCACACCATTTGAGACTCTTCTTGCTGATCCGCATCCCAACAGCTGGTTGTCCCGGTGTGGCAAGTCGGCCCAATCGGATCGACTTTCACCAGCAATGTGTCATGGTCACAGTCCAGCGCAATATTTTTCAGCTGTAACACATTGCCGGAGGTTTCACCTTTGGTCCATAACCGCTGTTTGGTCCGCGAGAAAAAGGTAACTTGTTCCGTCGACAAAGTTTTTTCCAGTGCTGAGGCATTCATATATCCCATCATCAACACCTGACCCGATTTAAAATCCTGTACGATGGCAGGAATCAATCCCTCTACTTTATCCCAATCAATCCGCTTTGAAAGGGATGCCAGGGTTTCGCTACAACTCATAATCTCACCTCGATCCCTTCTGACTTCAAATACTGTTTTAGTTCGGCAATATGAATCACTTGTTTGTGGAATACCGACGCTGCTAATGCACCATCAACATTGGCCTGTAAAAATGCCTCGGCAAAATGTACCATTTCCCCCGCACCACCGGAAGCAATCAAAGGAACGTCACAGACTTCACGCACCATGTTCAGTTGCTGAATATCATATCCCTGACGCACCCCGTCCTGATTCATCATATTCAAGACAATCTCACCGGCTCCGCGTCGTTGAACTTCCTGTACCCAATCTTTTGTTTCCCATTGCGTTGCTTTGGTTCGGTGCTCGTCTCCGGTAAACTGATAAACCTGATATTTACCGGTTTGCTGGTCAAAATAGGAATCGATCCCGACGACAATGCACTGCACCCCAAACCGATCTGCGAGGGTTGTAATCAACTGTGGATTGGCTAATGCCGGAGAGTTGATCGACACTTTATCCGCCCCGAATTCAAGAATACGGGCAGCATCTTCTGTGGATTGAATCCCTCCCGCAACACAAAACGGAATGTCGATCACTTCAGAAACCCGCTGAACCCAACTTTTATCCACGACACGGCCGTCACTGGATGCCGTAATATCATAAAAGACCAGCTCATCGGCCCCTTCTTCAGCATAACGTTGTGCCAGAGGAACAATATCACCAATAATCTCGTGATTACGGAACTGTACACCCTTCACCACCTGGCCATCTCTGACATCAAGACAAGGGATTATTCGCTTTGCCAACATGCAAATGCCTCCTCTGCGGTAAATTTCCCATCTAATAGTGCCCGCCCAACAATCACACCAGCCACCCCTGAACCTTTCAACGCTTGGATATCGTCCAGAGACCCGATTCCCCCTGACGATTGAAATGCGATTTGCGGATACTGACGACAAAGGTCAACATACAAATCGACATTCGAACCACTCAGTGTGCCATCTCGTGAAATATCGGTACACAAGACATGTTTCAAACCAACGGTCAGATAGTCTTCAATTAAGGCTTCAATCGTGACCCCGGAATCTTCCTGCCAACCCGAAATCGCTACCCGACGCTGTCCCGTGGCATCAATATTAATATCCAGTGCCAGAACAATTTTTTCCGGACCGTACTTGTCCATCCACGTTTTAACCATGGCAGGCTGCTTCACGGCAGTAGAACCCACCACGACCCGCTGCGCGCCAGCCTGAAGCAGATCGACGACATCTTGCTCTGTTCGCACGCCGCCACCAATCTGAATGTTTGCCGGAGTTCCGGCCAGTAGACGGGCAATCAAGTCTAACTGACGAGCAGCTGTATCTTTTGCACCGGTCAAATCGACAAGATGCAACCAGTCAGCACCGGCCTGATGATAACGGTTGAACTGCTCAACCGGATCAACTTTATATTCGGTCACTTGTCCATAATCTCCCTGAAACAGGCGGACAACCTGACCGTCAATTAAATCTAATGCAGGTATAATCACAACAATATCCCTTGTCTGCTTCTCAGAGTTCTAAGAAGTTCTGAATCAATTTTGCACCGGCTTTACTAGAACGCTCAGGATGGAACTGAACACCGTAATAATTACCACTCTGAATGGCGGCACTGAATGGCTGACCATAATCACACTCGGCAATGGTATAGTCCCCGATGGGCATCGCATAGCTGTGAACAAAATAGAAATGATGGCCGCTTTCAATCCCTTTAAATAGAGGGTTATCCATCGCAGTCACGGTATTCCATCCCATATGTGGCAACGGGAACGAACCACTGTCCATCCGTTTCACGATTCCGTCACAGAGGCCAAGACATTCGACCGTATCACTACCATCCATGACTTTCTCTTCAGAGAGCTTGCCAAGTAGTTGCATACCCAGACAGATACCTAATAGCGGTTTCTCAACCTGTTTGACTAAACCGATCAAATCTCGCTCTCTGAGATTTTTCATCGCTTCTTTCGCGGTACCGACGCCGGGCAGAAACAGTTTATCCGCCGCTAACACGACTTCCGGTTGCTTGGAAATCGTGACCGGATAACCGAGTCGTTCGACAGCGAACCGGACCGACGACACATTGGCACACCCGGTATCAATAATGACAACTTTTCCCTTCGTCATTACAAAACTCCTTTACTGCTGGGTAATTCATTCCCTTCGACTTTGATCGCCTGACGGAGTGTCCGGCCGAATACTTTAAACAGGCTCTCGATAATATGATGATCATTGTCACCGACAGAAGAAAGATGCAGTGTACAAGCCAGAGTATCTGTCAGCGAACGGAAGAAGTGGTAAGTCATTTCTGTTGAAAAGTCTCCGACTTGCTCGCGTGAGAACTGGGCGTCAAATTTAAAATAAGGACGACCGGACAAATCCAGAGCACATTGTGCCAGACACTCATCCATCGGCAGCGTAAAGCCAAAACGGCCAATCCCACGCTTTTCTCCCAGCGCTTCTTTGATCGCCTGCCCTAAAGCTAATGCGGTATCTTCCACCGTGTGGTGGTCATCGATATGCAGATCACCTTGCACCTGAGCTGAAAGACTGAATCCCCCATGTGTCGCAATCTGATCAAGCATATGATCGAAAAATCCGAGCCCGGTTGCGATTTGATTATCACCTGCTTCATCCAGATTGACGGTAATCGCAATATCTGTTTCTTTCGTTCGACGGACCACTTCTGCCGTTCTCGGTGCAGTCGTCAGTTGCTTGACGATCGCTTTCCATCCCATGGTTTGTGGATTGTACTGAATACCGCGAATCGCCATATTTTCAGCCAACTGCAAGTCGGTGGCACGATCACCGATCACCGCAGAATGTTGAAAATCAACCCGCCCTTCCTGCAAATACGTTTTGACCAGTCCAAGTTTTGGCTTACGACAGGTACAATTGTCCGCTGCAAAATGCGGACAGATCAGGACATCATCAAACGTTACCCCTTGTGATGTAAAAATATCCATCATCATCTGATGCGGGGCATCAAAATCTGCTTGAGGGTAGCTCTCCGTTCCGAGACCGTCTTGATTGGTTACCATGACTAAACGATATCCGGCATTCTGGAGAGCCAATAGACTGGGAATCACATCCGGTTCCAGCTTCAGTTTATCAAGGCGATCCACCTGAAAATCAATCGGTGGCTCAACGATTAATGTGCCATCCCGATCAATAAATAAAATCTTTTGTTGTTTGCTCACAGAGTCATCCTTTTGTTAGCAGTCAAACCGTGCATTATTGATACATCCATTACTGATAAAAGCGGCGAATAAATTCTAAGGTTTTTTCGCACTCTTCCCGGCTGCCGGCACTGATCCGGACACAGTTTTCAATCGGTGAGTTACGCAAAATAATCCCGTTATCCCATGCAGCTTGAAACAGCGCATCGCCATCAGGAAACGCAACCAACAAATAATTCCCCCACCCATCAAATACCGTCACCCCGGGAATGGCCGCAAGCCCTGCCTGTAGGTAAGCACGGTTGGTATTAATTTCCAAGGTCTGATATTTCATCCGGGCCAAACCACTTTCTGAAAGCGCTTGCTGAGCAATTTCAGAGACCGGATATGGCACAGGATAAGGCGCAATGACTTTCAATAACACTTGGATTAATTCGGCATTGGCCAATGTATATCCACACCGTAAACCAGCCAACGCAAATGCTTTCGACAATGTGCGCAAAATAGCCAGATGCTCGTACTGAGCCAATAAATCGACCGTCGATGCTTGCGGACAAAAATCAATGTAAGCTTCATCCATGACCACAATGGCACGGTCTTTGGTCAGTTCGAGCAGTGCGACTATATCTTCCCGATTGACTAAATTACCGGTCGGGTTATTTGGACTGCAAACAAACACAACCTTGACCCCATCTAAATTGGCTTCGATGGTTGGTAGATCAAGCTGCCAATCGGATGTCAGCGGTACCACTTTTCTTGCAACACCTATCGTCTCAGCACTAATGGCATACATGCCGTAAGTTGGCGGACAGTAAAGGATTGCATCTTCATTCGGCTCACAAAATGCCCGAATAATCAGTTCAATCCCTTCATCTGCACCGCGCGTTGTCAAAACCTGATCCGGCTGAACTCCGGCATAGGAGGCATAAGCGGTGATCATCCCTTCAGGCTGACAGGAAGGATAACGATTCAGTCCGGACAAATTCAGTTGGTACGCATTATCATAAGGCGATTCGTTTGCATTGAGCCACACATCACCACTGCCTCCGATTCGTCGAGCGGAGAGATAAGGCGTTAATTTTTGAACCTGTTGTCTCGCCAGTTTTTCCATTACGATTCCGCCTGATTTAATTGTTCAATTCGAATAGTCACGGCACGTTTGTGTGCATCCAGTCCTTCAGCTTCTGCCATTGTCACGACTGTCGGCGCCAGCTTACGCAGCCCATCAGCGGACAATTCCTGAACCGTCATGCGCTTACTAAAGTCAGCCAGCCCGAGACTGGAATAGGTTCTGGTGTAACCATAGGTCGGTAAAACGTGATTCGTTCCCGAAGCATAATCCCCGGCGGACTCCGGTGACCAACTGCCTAAAAAGATCGAGCCGGCGTTATCGAGTAATGGCAACAGTTCTCGTGGATTTTTCGTTTGAACGATCAAATGTTCCGGACCATAGATATTAGAAATAGAAATGGCCTGCGTCATCGATTCGGAAATAATCACCAGACTGGATGCCAGTGCCTTTTCCGCCGTCGCTGCCCGAGACAGAACACTGAGTTGAGATTTCACAGCATCAGTGACTTGATCAGCGATAATCGGAGATGGTGTCACCAGAACAACTTGAGAATCGGGGCCATGTTCCGCCTGACTGAGTAAGTCAGCAGCAATAAAGTCTGGGTTAGCCGTTTCATCGGCAATCACCATCACTTCAGAAGGGCCTGCCGGCATGTCAATCGCGGCCCCACGAAAATCATTACTAACCTGACGTTTGGCTTCGGTAACATACGCATTCCCCGGACCAAAAATCTTATCCACTTTGGCGACAGACTCAGTGCCATAGGCCATCGCAGCAATCGCTTGTCCGCCTCCGACGTTATAAACTTCATCAATCTGACATAACTTGGCGACATACAGAATTTCATCAGCAATCGGTGGTGGCGAACACAAAACGACCTTCCGGCAACCGGCAATCCGAGCCGGAACACCTAACATTAAAACGGTTGAAGGCAGCGGAGCACTACCACCGGGAATATATAAACCAACGGTATTAATAGAACGCGTGATCTGCTCACACACAACCCCTGGCATCGTCTCTACCCGAATCGGCTGAGGGATTTGTGCTTTATGAAATTTCGCAATATTGGTATAAGCCTGATCAAGTGCCTGTTTCATCTCGTCGGAAAGACGGGCTGAAGCAGCTTGAATTTCCTCTGCTGAGACACGAATATTTTCAGGGCGCACCCGATCGAATTTCTCCGTCAGCTCTCGGAGTGCCTCATCACCATTCTGGCGAACTTGCTCAATCACCTCTGCAACCGCTGCCGTAACATTTGCGCCTTCAATGATCGCAGGACGCTCCAAAATCGAAGCTTGCTGGTCCTTATTTAAAGATTGCCATACAACCGTTCTCATCATGATCACTCCATCATTTTTTCAATCGGCAGAACCAGAATGGAACTGGCTCCCAAGGCTTTCAAGTCTTCCATTGTTTCCCAGAACAGGTTCTCTGAACTGACGAGGTGTACCGCAACTTTTGATTTATCAGCTGACAGCGGTAATACCGTTGGATCTTCTGCTCCGGGTAATAATTGCTTAATCTCTGTCAGTTTTTCCGCAGGGGCGTGAAGCATGATATATTTCGACTCTTTCGCCTGCTGAACCCCATGCATCCGAGTCAGGAGTTTGTCGATCAGAGCTGCCTTATCAGCGGCAAAATCACCACGACGCTGAATCAATGTCGCTTTAGACTGGAAAATCACTTCAACTTCTTTCAGACCGTTGGCTTCCAGTGTTGCTCCGGTTGAAACTAAGTCGGCAATCGCGTCAGCAAGCCCTGCTCGCGGAGCAACTTCAACCGAGCCGGTCAACATACAGGTGGTAAACGGAATATCCTGACGATCCATATACGCTTTGAGCAGATGAGGATACGTCGTTGCAATTCTCATCCCATTCAAATCTTGTGGACCGTTGTAACTCTTGTCTTTATCAATCGCAATCGACAGGCGACATCCACCGAACTCCAGACGTCTTAGAGAAACGAATTCGTTCGGTTCATTCAACGCCAGACGATCCAAGCGGACTTCTTCGAGTACGTTTTCACCAACAAATCCCAAATCGACGACGCCATCCATAATCAATCCCGGGATGTCATCATCACGGACTAACAGTAGATCAATCGGCATATTCAATGAGTGAACGACCAACCGTTCCCCCATCACATTAAACTTCACACCACACTGTTTCAGGAGTGCCATACATTCCTTACTCAGGCGACCTTTTTTTTGGACTGCAATTCTCAGGCGTTGTTGTGCTTGCATAAATAATTCCTTGTCTATCATTGTTCTTTTTCAATATCCATTCAGCTCTTGAATATCAGCTGTTTCTTGATGTAAAGCATATAAAAAAACCCTCGGAATTACTCCCGAGGGTTCATTGAATCTTTTCATTTCACCTCCGGGAGAATTTTATCTCCCGGGTATGCGCTCACCTCCCGAAAGATAACTTAGGGATGATGATGGTGATGAATATTCATCACGAAACTGTTTTTCACAATCAAAGTTTTCATAATAAAACCGCGCATACTTGGAAAAATTTTTAACTTGCCTATCAAGCTTTCTTCACACTATACAAGCTTTCGGGGTTTTGCAACCCCTCTTTTGACTTTTTATGCAAATAATCTTCATAAGACAAAATAACACTCGATAAGGCCGAATCATTCTCAGGCCTGCTCAGAGCGATTGTCTTGCGATTGCTGTTGTATCCGGAAACCAAAGCAGATCATGACAAACACGGCAAATGTCACCAGCAGAGATAAGCCAACAGAATCACTCAATCCTAAAACGATATAGCCAATCAACGAGATAAATGCGACCAATAGTGCATAAGGGAGCTGGGTCGAAACATGATCAATATGGTTACACCGTGCCCCAGTGGAGGACAAAATCGTTGTATCAGAAATCGGAGAGCAGTGATCCCCAAAGACAGAACCAGCAAGCACAGCCGCTAACATTGGCATCATCAACGCCAGTTCGGTTGCGCCAGCGATATCCCCGGCAATCGGTAACATGATGCCAAACGTTCCCCACGATGTACCAGTCGCGAATGCCATGAGACCTGACAACACAAACAGAATTGCTGGCAACCAATGTACCGGAATGTTGCCTTGCGTCATCGACGAGAGATAGATCCCCGTCTGCATATCTTTAATCACTGCCCCAATCGTCCATGCAAAAAACAGCACTAAGATTGCACCGAACATTGACTTCAGACCAATCAACAGCGTTCTCAGAATGATACCCAGCGGCATTCGCTGTCTCAGAACCGAAAACAGCGCCATCATTAGTCCGACTAAACCACCGTCAATCAAAGACATTCCCACATTCGTATTTTCAAACGCCCCTAAAATACTGAATGTTTCACCAGCAGCAGTGAGTGACTGCCAGCCGGTAAAGATCATCGCGCCAACGGTAGCAATGACCAATGCCATAATCGGCACAATTAAGTCACGCACTCGCCCCGATTCACTTTCTTGAATATCGAGCTCATCTTTGAGTTCTGCCGCCTGATCATTACGTCCGATTCCGGATGTAACACGATGCTCATGATGTTTCATCGGGCCGATGTCTAATTGAAAAACAATCATCGCGAACACCATAAGCAAAGCAAAAATGGCGTAGAAGTTCATCGGAATTAGCTCAACATATGCATTCAACGGGGTGTATTCCGTCATACCGTGGGACACTAAAATGCCACCGATAATGGTCATAATATATGCGCCCCAGCTAGAAGCAGGCATGATAATACACATGGGAGCTGCGGTTGAATCAAGAATATACGCGAGTTTTGCACGTGAAACACCGAACCGGTCAGTCACCGGACGAGCAATCGAGCCGACCGCCAGACTATTAAAATAGTCATCGACAAAAATAAAAACGCCCAAAAAAGCAGCGAGCAGCTGTGCACCTTTATTACCCTTTACTTTTTGATCAGCCCACAATGCAAATGCACGTGTACCACCAGAAAGTGTCAGCATTGCCGTCATCATCCCTAACAGGAGGAGAAAGCCGATGATACTCATGTTCCAACTGTTTATTGCACCATCTTCAATGACCAGTGCATAAACTTTGCCTTGAATATAATCCAATGAAGAAAATAGTGAGTAGCCGTTCAACAGGCAGGCCCCTAACAGGATGCCAACGCCTAAAGAAAGCAGCACCCTTCTGGTCAGGATCGCCATACCCAAAGCAACAACCGGCGGAACAAGAGATATTAAGGAGGAGGAAAAATCAACTAATGTCATGATCTTCAATAACCAATGATTCAATATGGTAAGAGACCTACTGCATTGTCATGGTATGAATAAGCGGTTTGCGTCATTCAAAGATGAACCAAGTGAAAAACAATCGAGTTTCACCCAGTCCTACAGTAGCGCTCCATAGTTATACAAATAAATAGACTATGGCAGTGTTGCCCCTATTCGAGAACAACCCCAGCAAACGGCCGTTGATCGACACGTTCACTTCGGCAAAAAAGCCTTTCAATCAAGGTTATAGGCATCACCCTCACTTGATTTACTGATCTTGATTGCACCTCTACACGGACTAGCACAATTCACCACCGTTTTGACAAAATAACGGCAGTATATGTTGATGACCGAATTAGAACGCGCCCATTGTACGAATACCGGAACCATTTGCAATAGGTTTGTCCTTCTTTAAACCAAAAGGGGCAATCAAGCGTATCGTATTAATCTCAATCAATAACTCAAGTTAACAAATCAAGCTCATATATGATATTCATCGTAATTAATGATTATTTGACACAAGCATTTACAATAATTTACGATTCTGCCAATTTTTTTATATATTATTAGTTCACTAATGTTGTCATAATAAATATCTACGTTTATTATTACATTGTGTTTAAATAAAGTTGTGGGAATAAAAAAATGTCGGAACTAACTAAAACTCTACTGAATATTCGTAGCTTACGTGCCTATGCACGTAATTTAACACTCGTTCAGTTAGAAGAAGCTTTAGAAAAACTGACCTCTGTCGTTGAAGAGCGCAGAGAATCAGAAGAAAAAGAACGGGCAGAAAGAGAAAAGCAAGAAGAAAAACTGGCACAAATTGCTGAACAAATTGCACAAGATGGTATCGATGTAGATGCGTTGATTTCTGCACTTTCCACCGAAGGTAAAACAAAAGGTAAACGTGCACCACGCCCTGCGAAATATAAATATATTGATGAAAATGGTGCAGAAAAAACCTGGACAGGTCAAGGTCGTACACCATCAGTAATTCAAAAAGCCCTTGATGAAGGCAAATCTCTGGATGATTTTTCACTCTAATTCCAGAAGCGAAAAAATAAAAGGCTCCGTATGGAGCCTTTTTAATTGTTTCACATTCAAAAAATTATATGAACCTTTGTGCTAATCCGATTATTTTTTGCGAAACTATTGAACAACATTATCGCACTAAATTATTTCTGTTATCGTTCCCAATATGCTTCTTCTAGACTATCTTCTCTTTCTGGTAAACCTTTTGATAATCTCGGTGAATGTTGCGTTAAAACTTCATAGCTTGCTCTATTCGAATACTTACACACTTGGGAGAATGATGAATAAGTAATAGCATCATATTGATGTTTAATTGAATTCGGTACATTCATTTTATGATATCGGTTTGCCGCCATATCATGTAATAAAGCAGATAATGCAGCATCCCCCGCACCGTTGGTATTTTTAATCACTTCCGGCCCACCCATATAAGGTGCAATATGTGAGTACACTTTAATCGGATGAGAACAACTCTGCTTCATCATTGGTCGGCTAAATTCGTAGCGATTAAATTCAGGAATACTGCCCGGTAATAGAGGCAAGCTGGTTTGGCGCTTGGCATCTTCTTCTGTATATCCAGCCATAAATAAACCAAGTGGACCTGCCGTACATAACACCAGATCCACCCATTCAAGCGCTTTATTGGCAGCCATCAATGGATCGATTTCTCCGGTTAAAGCGCAGCCCTCATCTTCATTCATCGCAACGACCGTGACATGCTGCTTTAAGAAGTCTTGCCAGAAAGCTGGCTCCTGCTCAATAACATGTTTTGTCCCAAGCGTTAATACCACCGGAATATGATATTTTTTCGCGTATTCGATTGCCTGCATCGTCGCCTGGGGCATCGGATCACCCGGTTGACAACGAATTAAATATGACGTTAAAACTAAAGCAGAAGCCGATTGAAAAATATGCTCTGGAATACTTTCTGGCTGGAGCTGATTCATCAGACCTTCGCTAATGGCAAAAGTTCGCTCACCACTTGAAGTAACCAGTGCAAAACAACGCCCAATCGCACCATCTACCCCCTGTAAATGGTTCAAATCGACCCGACTCGACGTATTACACAAATAGCGATAACCATAACTACCGATCCGAATATTCTTGCACATCACACCTAATAAGGTCGAACGGTCATCAGCCAATACGGAATAGTTATGTAAGGTATTACCGATAGTGCCACCAGCATATTCATTCGTAATCAAATGCTTTTCAACCAACTCCGAATAAAGTAACTCAGCGGTTTCATCCTGAATAACTAAAGAGTGACCAAGACTTAACCCATAACGTTGAATTAAATCTTCATCAACGGTCGCTTCAATATCAACAATCGTTTGGTCAATACCAATAACGTGGGTATGGGGGGCGGTTTTTCGTTGGGAACTGCGTAGAATGAGTAGATCTCGCTCATCGACAGGAAAATAATGTTTTGACTTGCGCTGGCCGGGAAACTTCATATTTAAATTATCGTGAATTAAAAGACAGCGTAAGTTTAGCCGCCAATATAGTCCTCGGCAATGGCTTGCACAACAGTAATCGATTTCACATCAAAAATTTAGATCCCCTGAGTGCAATATATGAAATCTAGCGCCTGAATATAGATGCAACAAAAATTAATTTTATAAAACTATTACCTCCGTTCCAAATTTTTCAGTATTTTTCACCAAAGAGAAACTTGACAAATAAATCATTGATGCATATTAAATATCAAAAGATCATCCACGCTCTAAACAACTATTTTTATAACAATCACATATATTTTGTATTCATTCGATAACTATTTTTGTCTCTTTTCTTTGTCACTAAAAATATCGACTCACACGAGAATGACAAAAAATCTTACAAAAAAATCACATGCCATATATCAATACGTTCGTCAGCTTTATTTTTATCCAATATTGATAACTTCCCTATTTCAATCCGGCTGCTATTCATCCAATACAATAGATTGATTCTGAGCGGAATACTCCCAACGCAGATTGACTGCAATCCCTCAAGATAACCGCGCTAGATCAAGCTGTAACCGCCACATTCTTTCTGATAGAATCAGCTGCCTCAACAGAACAAGTGGTATTGAGAGATGTTAGAAAACCGAGAAGCAAACGCACAGAAAAAAGTTATCGTCGGCATGTCTGGCGGGGTTGATTCATCCGTTTCAGCTTTTCTTCTCCAGCAACAGGGCTATCAAGTTGAAGGCCTGTTCATGAAAAACTGGGAAGAAGATGATAACGAAGAATACTGTACAGCAGCCGAAGATCTGGCTGATGCTCAGGCTGTTTGCGATAAGTTAGGTATTTATCTTCATACGATCAATTTTGCTGCTGAATATTGGGATAATGTATTCGAATATTTCCTTGCCGAATATCAAGCGGGAAGAACACCAAATCCCGACATTTTGTGCAACAAAGAAATCAAGTTCAAAGCCTTTTTAGAGTTTGCTGAAGAGATTCTGGATGCCGACTACATTGCCATGGGACATTATGTCCGTCGGACATTCCCGTCAGGTGGTGAGAAGCCACAAATGTTAAGAGGCTTAGACAACAATAAAGATCAGAGTTATTTCCTTTATACCTTGAGCCATGAACAGATTGCCAAAAGCCTGTTCCCGGTCGGTGAATTGGAAAAACCTCAGGTCCGCCAGATCGCCGAAGAACAAGGTCTGGTTACCGCGAAAAAGAAAGATTCCACGGGGATCTGCTTCATCGGAGAAAGAAAATTTACCGATTTCTTGTCACGCTATCTTCCTGCTCAGCCGGGTAAGATAGAAACACCTGAAGGTAAGGTCATCGGTGAACATCAAGGGCTGATGTACCATACACTTGGACAACGTAAAGGCCTGCACATCGGCGGTCTCAAAGACAGCAGTGAACAACCTTGGTATGTTGCCGAAAAAGATTTACAACGGAATGTGCTAATCGCAGTCCAAGGGACCGATCATCCACTGTTAAAATCGGACGGATTGATTGCTTCACAACTACATTGGGTCGATCGTCTCGTACCGGAAAATCCGTTTAAATGCACCGTAAAAACGCGCTATCGTCAAACGGATATCCCATGTACTATCATCCCAGCCGATAATGGCAAACTGAAAGTCATGTTTGATGAGCCTCAAATCGCTGTGACACCAGGACAGTCCGCTGTATTTTATCTCGGTGATGTCTGTCTCGGTGGCGGGGTCATCGAAACACGAATTCCATACACAGTATTATAAGATTCAGGAGTTTTACGTGGCGAACACAAACTATGACCGCACCATCGCTTTTGCAGGAATTTGTCAGGCAGCATTTCTGGTACAACAGGTTGCGAAAAACGGTTACTGTGATTCTGACGCCTTTGAAACTTCAATCAAAGCGATTCTGAATATGAATCCGACCAGTACCATTGATGTGTTTGGCAACGAAGCAAACCTGAAAGTCGGGCTCGAATGCCTGACAAACGGACTGGACAGCACCCCATCCGGTAGTGAACTGACACGCTATATTATTAGTCTGATGGCTTTGGAACGTAAACTGAACACTCGTCGGGATGCGATGTCACAACTCGGTGATCGTCTTGAAATGCTCGAACGTCAATCCGCTCACTTCGAAATTTTAGATGAACAAATGATGAGTAATATTGCCAGTGTCTATCTGGATGTCATCAGTCCAATTGGTCCACGCATTCAAGTCACTGGCACACCGTCCGTATTACAACAAACCTCGAATCAACATAAAGTCCGTGCTTTGCTCCTCGCCGGGATCAGAAGTGCGGTTTTATGGCGTCAAGTCGGTGGTAAACGCCGTCATCTTATTTTTGGCCGGAAGAAAATGGTCGAACAGGCTAGAATTCTTTTAGCCCGAATTTAAAATACCTCGCATTCAGGCGAACTAAATTCACTCTCAAATCTAACTCAATATCAATATTCAGGAGAAAAACATGGAACTGTCAGCACTGACTGCTGTTTCACCGGTAGATGGCCGTTACGGAAGTAAAACGATTGCGTTACGCAGTATCTTTAGTGAATATGGCCTCCTAAAGTATCGAACTATCGTTGAAATCCGTTGGTTACAGAAGCTATCCAGCACCCCCGGCATCCAGGAAGTCCCTGCCTTCAGCCAAGAAGCAAATCATATTCTGAATGAGATTGCAGCCAACTTCAGTGAAGCGGATGCAGAGAGAATCAAAGAAATTGAACGCACAACGAATCACGATGTAAAAGCGGTTGAGTATTTCCTGAAAGAAAAAGTCGCGACACATCCTGAATTGAATGCGGTGAGTGAGTTTATCCATTTCGCATGTACTTCTGAGGATATCAACAACACATCTCATGCACTGATGCTGAAAGAAGCCAGAGAGACTGTGATTCTTCCTGAAATTCGCAAAATTATTGATGCCATTCGTGCACTTGCAGAAGAGTACCGCGATATTCCCCTGCTTTCCCGCACACATGGCCAACCGGCATCTCCAAGTACCATGGGTAAAGAGATGGCCAACGTCGCTTATCGTATGGAGCGTCAGTACCAACAAATTGCGAATATTGAAATTTTGGCCAAAATTAATGGTGCGGTCGGCAACTACAACGCCCATTTATCGGCTTACCCTGAATTAGACTGGCATCAGTTCAGTGAATCATTCATCACCGAGTCTCTTGGTGTGACATGGAACCCATACACAACACAAATCGAGCCACACGATTACATCGCAGAACTATTCGATGCGATCGCTCGTTTCAATACGATCCTGATTGATTTTGACCGAGATGTCTGGGGTTATATTGCACTGGGTCATTTCAAACAAAAAACCATTGCGGGTGAGATTGGTTCTTCGACCATGCCACACAAAGTGAACCCGATTGATTTTGAAAACTCAGAAGGCAACCTTGGCTTAGCCAATGCCGTGTTCGCGCATTTAGCCCAGAAACTGCCGATTTCACGCTGGCAGCGTGACTTAACCGACTCAACCGTACTCCGTAATCTCGGTGTGGGTGTCGGCTATGCTGTGATTGCGTATAGTTCAACAATGAAAGGCATCAGCAAACTCGAACTCAACCGTGAAGCATTACTGGCCGAGTTAGACCAAAACTGGGAAGTACTTGCAGAACCTGTCCAGACTGTTATGCGTCGTTACGGTATCGAAAAGCCTTATGAAAAACTGAAAGAACTCACTCGTGGCAAACGCGTTGATGGCGAAGCGATGCGTCAGTTTATTGAAGGGCTCGAGATTCCTGAAGCAGAAAAAGCGCGTCTGAAACAGATGACACCTGCAAGTTATATTGGTCAGGCTATCGAACTTACGGACAAACTCTAAGCGCTGTTCAATGACAGTTAAAGAAGAGTGTGACCCGTCCTGATATGGGTTGACACATTTTAGTAAAACGCTCGATGTACTTCATCGGGCGTTTTGTATTTTAAAGCTGTGTGTGGCCTATATTGATTATAGATTTTTACCGACTCTGCAACCATCTTTCGTGCTTCTTCTAAATTCGCAGGCTTGTTAAGAAGATATTCATTTTTGAGTATTCCATTGACTCGTTCTGCCAACGCATTCTGGTAACAATCATACCCATCTGTCATTGAGCAACTGACGCCATTCTGTTGGTGAAGCGTTTGATACTCTGCCGAACAATACTGTAACCCTCTATCTGAGTGATGAATGAGTGGTTGGTGAGTTCTTCTACTTTTAAGCGCATGAATAAACGCTTGCTTAACGGATTGAGTTTTCATGTTGTCATCAACGTGATAACCAACGATTTTCCGAGAGTAAGCATCCGTGACTAAACTGAGATAAGTTTCTCCCTCACGAGTCGGTAGATAAGTAATATCTGCAACCCACAACTGCTCGGGACGCTCAGGCGCATAACCCGATTTTATGATGTTAGGGTGACAATGAAATCGATGATGGCTGTTCGTCGTGCGATGGTATGCTTGCCTTGTTGGAACAAGAAGTTGGTTCGCTTTAAGAAGAGCAAACAAGTGGTCTCGGCCGATGATTAAACACTTTTGTGACAAAATATATTTTAGTTTTCTGACACCTATTCTAGGTTGTACCAGACGCTCTTTCTTCACAGCAATGAGCACATGAGTCTCATGGGAGACTCGTTCTTTTTCTGCTTCGCAGCGCTTGTAGTATGCTTGGCGTGAAATCCCGATAAACAAGCAAGCTTTTGTCACGGTTAACTTTGAAAGCGTTTTTTCCTCAATAATTCGGCTTTGCGCTTTTTTGAAAGACGGACTCCGAAGTCTCTGTCCATGACTTTTACAACAGCCTCGAAAAAATCGGCTTTTAGCTGAGTTTCTTCTAATTGTTGTTCAAGCTCTTTAATGCGTTGTTCAGGTGTTTGTGGGGAAGATGACTGAGACATAGCGATACCTTTTCCCTTTAATTCAGAGGCGCCTAAAGACCAATCTAGTTGACCATGCTTACGAAGCCAAACTAAAACAGTCGAGCGACCTTGAATACCATACCGCTCTTGAGCCTGTTGATAAGTCATTTCACCTTTTTCAACTTGCTCAACAACCGCCAATTTAAAGGCAAGGGAATAATCTTGCTGTGTACGTTTACCTATTGATTTCATGACATTCTCCAATTTGTGGCTGGAAAAGTGTCAACCTTAGTTAGGACGGGTCAGTGGTCAGAAAAAAGGCTTCCAACCGGAAGCCTTTTTGATGTGTGAGATCGCCAAGCATTACAGTTGGCGTAATGCTGCAATTCTTTTTTCCAGTGGTGGATGGCTCATCAATAACTCGGTCAGAGAACGCTTCCCATTGATACCAAATGCCATCATTGATCCCTCTAACTGAGACTCATGACTCATTCTCAAACGCTCTAAAGCCGCAATCATTTTCTGTTTACCGACCAGTTGTGCCGCACCGGCATCTGCATGAAATTCCCGATGGCGGCTGTACCACATCGTAATCATACTCGCCAGAATACCAAACACGAGTTCCAAGACGATGGAGACCGCAAAGTAAACCATGGGATTACCACTCTCCCCTTCATCGGAATCCCGGGAAGAGACAATACCAGCGATAAAGCGCGCCATAAAGATGACGAATGTATTGACGACCCCCTGAAGCAACGTCATGGTCACCATATCGCCATTCGCGACATGACTCATCTCATGGGCCAAGACAGCTTCCGCTTCATCCCGGGTCATGTTGTGCAATAACCCGGTAGAAACCGCAACCAATGAGTCATTGCGCTTTGCACCGGTCGCAAATGCATTCATGTCCGGTGAATCATAAATGGCAACGGTCGGCATACCGACCCCCATCTGCTTCGCCTGACGTTTCACGGTCTCAAATAGCCAGTGTTCAGTCTCATTTCTTGGATTCTCAATCACCATACCACCGACTGAACGTAATGCGATGCCTTTAGACATCAGCAATGAAATCAGTGATCCGCCGAAACCAAACACAGCGGCCAGCACCAATAAGCCGGATAAACTCCCCGGTCTGACCCCCGTTACGGCATAAACAATATTCAAGACAATACTGAGTACCAATATAACCGCAAGGTTGGTTGCCAAAAATAACAAAATGCGTTTCATGACTCACTCTCCCAGGAGAAACTACACAAGTTGACCGTTCGCTGAATTCATGCTGTTACGATCTATTCTCTAATTGTTATACAGAGCCATCCGCCATTTTTATTGATGGTAAACTTTTGTTTACCACCAAATAAAGCGCACTGACCCATATATTCATAAGTATGGTCGTCTATTTCAAAAACAAGGTGAAGCGGTAAATTGCAACATTTGATGACAATATCACACCAGCCAAATTCAGATTGAACGTCCTGATATGTAACGCCCGACCACAGGAATGGTCGTCATTCAACGATAAAGATAGCCCTATAAATTAGACTTTAGTCTTATTGTCAATTCACGGAAAGCCATCTACTTTTAGCGTGTACGATGTCGTTCCATACATGATAAAAAAGGAAACCGTCATGTCAGAAGCTAACAACTATCAAATGGCTATTGATTTATTACGCTGTCATTTGGGTTTGTCCGAGGAAGAAGCGAAGCAACAACTCGGTATAGACCAACCGATATATGAGCAGAAAAAACAAAATCAATCACATGCAAAGTCTGCGCAATATACATATCCGGCAGCCCACTAGCGTTTTCTCTCTCAAAGCCGTCATCGCGCCAGATGACGGCTTTGATTTTTACGGTTCAGCCATCACCTCGTTGTTCGCATTTACTCGGAACATTTTCCTGCCAATTAAGTCTCACCTAAAACCAATAATGTTATGTCTGTTGATATTTTTCATTACTACTTGATAAATGACTTGAAGCATACTCAGTAAAACTCATATAATCGCTTGAATTTTAGATATTTTATCTATCCGACAGCTCATTATTTGGACAATTTTGCCAACCACACGGATTATAGCGATATAACAATGCTTCGATTAAATACCGAGGAACGGCCACACTGGCGGGATTTAGCTAAAAAATTCGGCTTTGGATTTCATACCGCTTATGGCGAACCTTACTGGGATGAAACGGCCTACTACCAGTTCACACTCAAACAGATCGAAGATGACTTAGAGAAACCAACTGAAGACATCCATCAGATGTGTCTGGAAGTTGTGGATACTGTTGTTGGGAATGAGTACTGGCTCCGTAAATTCCAAATCCCCGAGCCCATGTGGCAAGGCTTGTATGATTCCTGGCAAAAACGTGAGCCGTCCCTGTATTCTCGCGTCGATTTTGCATACAACGGTACACAACCTGCCAAGTTGTATGAAAACAATGCAGATACCCCCACTAGTCTTTATGAAACGGCATTCTGGCAGTGGTTATGGCTGGAAGATATGGTCAACCAAGGAAAAATCCGCCGCGATGCCGATCAATGTAATTTACTGCAAGAATTACTGATCAGCCGCTTCCAACAGTTGGCAACTTACCAGCCCGGTCAAACACTTCACCTCTGTTGTTGTAAAGACTCTGTTGAGGATCGCGGCACCGTTCAATATTTGGAAGATTGCGCGCGAGAGGCCGGATTATCCACCACTTTTGTTTATGTCGAAGATATTGGGCTAAACACCCAAGGTCAATTCACTGATTTAACCGATAAACCGATCCATTGGATATTTAAACTCTATCCTTGGGAATTTATGTTCCGGGAAGAATACGCAACCAATATTCAGACAGCTTCGGTCAACTGGTTAGAACCAATGTGGAAGTCAATTATCAGTAACAAAGCATTACTACCTTTGTTATGGAAAATGTTTCCCAACCATCCGAATCTTTTACCAGCCTACTTTGCCGATGATAAAGATCTGGGCACGCTGAAAGACTATGTGATTAAACCGATTTTTGCTCGGGAAGGTGCGAATATAACCATTGTCCAAAATGGCCGCCAGACGCTCAGAACCGAAGGACCGTATGGCGATGAGGGCGTGATCTATCAGGCTTACCATCCTTTACCAAAATTCGGACAACACTATACCTTGGTCGGCAGTTGGTTAGTCAATCAAGAAGCAGCAGGAATTTCTATCCGGGAAGATGTTTCGCGGGTCACACAGGATATGTCTCGCTATGTGCCACATATCATTATTGACTGACAGATACCACCGCCAAGCTGTGGATATCATCGACCTGATGATCAATAAAAAAATAATGCAGGGGTTGTTGTTTTCTCTTGATAGTGACAAGGTAGCATCAACCATAATTAAAAAGGTGAAATGCATCAACACGCCAGTTTTCAGGCTGTCGAACATAGCCTGACTTTTAGTTGATTGTATTTTCAAAAACAAGGAGAAACCTATGTGGCAAATTCATGAAATGATGCCCATTCTTCAACACAATGACGATTGGCAAGTTAAAACTCAGGGAGATACTCTGATTGTAACCAATGCTGACGGTATCGAAGCTTATATTGCAGTCGCTGGTGAACAGATTCTTGCTGAAGTGGTGTTATTTCCAGCCACACATGCCAAAGATCAGGCACAACTCAATGCGCTGATTCTAAAAACGCACAAGATGTTTCCTCTCTCAACCATCGCGATTAATGAGATCAATCAGGCAGATTACTATGTGGCTTTTGGTGCGTTGTCATCTCAGTCCAAAGCAGAAAGCATCCTCATCGAGGTTGAAACCCTGTTTCGTAATGTTGAAGCATTTATCGAGTTGTATCAGGAAGAATTAATCACGGAGTAATGACTATGAGTGTCTGGAAAAAATTATTTACCGCGATTAAAGGCGGTGCCAACGAAACTGCAGAAGCGATTGTCGATCAACAAGCACTGCGTATTTTGGATCAAGAAATTCGAGAAGCGAAAGCAGAGTTGAAACGTTCAGATGAAGCCCTAGTCAGTATTGTGGCTAAACGTAAGCTCTCCGAACAAAAAATAGCCTCGCAGGAGCAAGGGATCGCAGAATACGAAACCCATGCCCGTAACGCGATGGAAAAAGGGGCGCAAGAGCTCGCACTTGAATGTGCGCAAAAAGTTGCCGAACTCAGAAATGAATCTTCAACGGAAAATAACTATCTCGAAGAGTTCAAGAAATCTGAGCAAGTGATGCGAACCAATATCAAGCAGGCGAAAAGTAAGCTCCGCCAGTTGGAACAGCAGATCGATGTGGTCAAAGCCAATGAAGCGGTACAAAAAGCACAAAGTGCTGTTTCAGCGACGAACGTCGGTGCCAATGCGAAAATGCATACTGCCGTTGAATCGCTAGAGCGGATTAAGAAGCGTCAGGCTGAGCGGAGTGCTCAACTGGAAGCTGCCACAGAAATGGCCGAAGAAAACAGTGGCCAAAGTCTGGATCGCAAACTGGCAGAAGCGGGTATTACCGCCGGTGGCTCAAGTTCAGCCAGTGATGAACTAGAGCGTATCCTGAAAGGCGGCCAATAATAGGATCCCGCTTTTCACAGGTTGGCAGTTGTGTGAACAACTGCCAACACCGTGATCATCATAGCAATAGAACTCAAAACAATTATGCCTATCTTTATTCAATTAAGACGTTGGATATACACACAAATTACCCAGATGAACGAGAAAAACATTATTCTCGCATTTGGTGGTTATCTGCTGATTAGCTGGCTGGGAATGAATGCTATAGGCGAGACAGCAATTACACAATCATTTACCGATTTCGTCTACTACCTCGTCGTGACGTCTTCAACGGTCGGTTATGGTGATTTTTCACCGGTGACCGATGCGGGTAAATGGTTTGTCGCATTGTTTATTATTCCGGTCGGGCTGGGAATCTTTGCCCTGACGGTTGGTCGCATCGCCACGCTGTTCATTCTGTACTGGAAACGTAGTTTACTTGGCAAACGGAAAATTAAAGTGAATGACCATATTTTAGTCTTGGGCTGGAACGAACAACGAACCCTTCACCTGCTCAATATGTTACAACACGAACAAGATACACCACGTACCATCGTGCTTTGTGTCCGCCCGGAAATCGAGAACCCGCGTCCCGGAGAAATAGAGTTCGTCCGCGTGACCAGCTTCACCGATCAGGCCGGCATGAACCGGGCCGGAGTCCAACACGCAAGCTGTATTATCATTGATAACCCGGAAGATGATATTACCCTCTCTGCCGCTTTATTCTGTGCCGGTCAAAACCCGAATGCCCATATTCTGGCTTATTTTAATGATGAAGGCCTCAGTACGCTTCTGAAACACCACTGTCCCAATGTCGAATGCATTCCTTCCGTTTCTGTCGAAATGCTCGCAAAAGCAGCGGTAGATCCGGGTTCCAGTACACTTCATCATGAATTGCTCAGTTCAGAGAAAGGGATGACCCAATATTCCGTCATTTACCCGACCGGACAGAGCCAAACATCGCTTGAAGCTTTATTTCTGCAATTCAAGCAGCAATATGAGGCAATTCTGATTGCGGTTGATCGCGGGCAAGGGATTGAACTCAACCCACCACTGGATACATTAATAACTGGTGGTGACAAACTATTTTATATCGCTGAAAAACGCATTCATCAATTTCGATGGTCTGTCTAACTTCGCTTGAATAAGCGCTCGTTATTCAGCGCATCATCATGACTTTAATCAAGGTGATACATGTTTAGCTGGCTGAAGAACAAAGTAAATGATTCACAAACATCTGAACCGACAGCGCCTGAAGTGCTCGGTTTTCGTCTGGGAGGCGCATTTGAGTTTGATACCCTCAAACTCAAATTAATCGAACCGGAATTGATTATCGAAGGGGTCTCACCCACACAATTGATTCAAGCGGTCGGTGAAGTCAAACTGGACGAGCAAACCCGCTTACTGCGCTTTTATACCGATGACGATGGTTATGTGCAGGTCTTACAAGAAGGGACGCAAGACGCTGATGTCCGTGAAGTGAAAATGTTTTATTACTATGACACGTCCCCCATCGATACTGAAAATCAATGGCAGACACTGCTTGAAAGTGGCATCGTCAAAACAGACTGGTCATTAGAAGACCAACAATTTCAAAAAGCCTGGGATAATATTGTGCCCGTCGCCATGACAGAAAAAACTTGGCACAAAGATGGCACAGTGACTGAAACCGATCAGTTTGTCATGGTTTACGAACGCGAAACTGAATCTGGTTATTTTGAAGGCCTGATGGTGGCTGGAGAAGAAGTGTTCAATCAGTACAACGCTGAACACTGTCTGGTATTAAGCACTTATTTTGAACTCACCCCGACTGATTTTAAAATCATTGGATAATCATTGCTGTATTAGGAAATATTTATGGAACTTATACGTCACTCACTCCTTGGACTCGGTAATTTTTCACTTTACTTTGTGATATCACTGGTCTTTCTAATCCTGTTTAAACTGATCTATGTACGAATTACCCCTTATGATGAGTGGAAACTGGTTAAAGATAATAAGAATACCGCAGCAGGAATCGCCTTGGCTGGTTCGATGATCGGCTTTTCTCTGGCGCTTGCCGGTGCCGCCAGCAACTCAGTCAATCTCGTTGATTTTTGTGTCTGGAGTGTCGTCGCGCTGATTGCCCAAATTGTCGCTTTCCTAGTGGTCCGCTTTGGTTTTATGCCAAAACTCGCAGAGCGAATCGAAGCCGATGAAATCCCTGCTGCTATTATGATGGCCGCGATGTCTATCTCTGTCGGTCTGTTAAATGCGGCCTGTATGACCTACTAGGAGCCGGATGATGAAGAGAAGTAAACAAGTTGTTCTGGCACACATGAAGAAAGACTGGCGTTGTGCCGCTTATGCCCCGATTACCGTTGCAATTGCCGGCCTTGCGTTGTCCGGTTGTGGTGACAGCGGTAAAGATGCCGTCATTTATAAGAATGTTAACGATTGTATCAACGACAATCCAAGCTATACCACTGAGTGTAAGGCTGCTTACCAAAATGCTGTGTCTGAATCAGCCCGGACCGCTCCCCGCTACAATTCACTCAATGAGTGTATTGCCGATTTTGGTGTTGATATGTGTCGCTCGGATCCGAACAATCATAGTTGGTTTATGCCAGCCATGGCCGGATTTATGTTTGCCAGAATGTTAGATGGTCCCCGTTCTTATTATTCACAACCGATGTTCTATTCCGATTACCCATACAGCCCTTATTACCATCAGTGGCGCAGTGCGAGCGGGAATAAGTATGGTAGTTCCAGTTATCGCACCAATCCGGTTAAAATTCATCGCGATCAAATGAAACCCAAGCCAACCGTGACTCGAACAATCTCACGCGGTGGTTTTGGCTCGACATCATCGGCTAAATCAAGCTGGGGCAGTTCTTCAAGTCGTAGCTTTGGTTCTTCCAGCCGGAGCTGGGGAGGCTAACCGAGCCGCAATGCAAAGTGAGGGGCAACAACAATCCTCACACGATAAAAAAATGCCGAGATTTTCTCGGCATTTTTTATCGTGATAGGTAATGAAACGGGTTAAACCAGTAGTGGTGAGACATCAATAAACCGCCCTAACTCCTGACGTTTCGCACTTGGCACATAAGGGATCTCCCCCAGCTTCGGTGCGTTCATTTTCTGTTCCAGCATCTCAATGATATCCGCGTAATGTTCAGTCCCCGGATTGATACGGTTTGCCACCCATCCGATAATGTCCAAACCATCCGCCCGAATGCTTTCTGCCGTTAGCATTGCATGATTCAGACATCCTAACTGGATACCAACCACCAAAACAACCGGCAAGCGTTCCTGTTTCACCCAGTCAGACAAACACACCGAGTCTGACACTGGCACACGCCAGCCGCCTGCACCTTCAATCAAAACAATATCGGTATTGGCTTTATGCTGTGCTAGCTTGTCACTTAAGACCGAAAAATCAATCGCAACACCGGCATGTTGCGCGGCAATATGTGGCGACGTCGCTAATTCGAGTGCATAAGGATTAATATTGTCATAATCACTCTGACAAGTAGAAACCTTGATGAGATGTAACGCATCAGAATTACGAAAACCGGATTCAGTTTTCTCACATCCTGACGCCACAGGTTTATAACCTATCGTTTTTAAATCCTTGGCAGCAAGTGCCTGTAAGATCGCTTTTGATGCGACCGTTTTACCGACATCCGTATCTGTACCTGCAATAAATAGTGCGTCGATCATTGATGAATAACCCCAAAACAAACCTGATAAGTAGCAGGAAGTAGCCCTTCTCGGTTAGCAAATGTTTGATATGCCGCCTCAACCTGAGCAAGCATCCGATGACTGATAAGTCGATTCGTCCGCCCGTCAATATGTGTTGCACCAATGCCTTTTAGATCTTTCATGAGATGCATTGCTGAGTCGTACCAGAGCCCGAATGAACATAAGTCTATCTGATACGGTATGCACTCAGCTTGCGCTAACGCAATTTTTACCGCATTCTCAGAGATAAAACGGTTCACATGCTGGGCTGAATCAACCTTCGCCCAAGCTTGTTCCAGTTCGAGAAGAGAGCCGGCAGCTAAAATCGAGAAATAGCCCTTCCCTGTCGGCTTAAGAACCCGTTTGATTTCCCGGAATGAAACCGCCAGTGAGTCACACCACTGCAACGCTAAACTAGAGAACACGATATCCACGCTATGATCGGCCAAAGGCAAAGCTTCAGCATCACAGTGACAGTATTCAAATCCGGACATACCGCAACGTTGTCTGGCTTGAACCAGCATATCCTGCGATATATCAGCACAAATGACGGCTGCACCTCGCTGACGTATCTGTTCCGAAAAAAAACCTGTTCCACAACCTAAATCCAAAACAACATAGCCGTGTAAATCCTGTGGTAACTCATTGAGGAGTTTCAACCCGACATCACGCTGAAAAGCTGCATGGCGATCATAACTGTGTGCGGCCTTGCCAAATGCTGCAGCAATGCGCGCTTTTCTCTGCGAAGCAGACGATGATGAGGGATGTTGGATCATTTCAATATTCACCGAGCTGCTCCATCACTTGCTGCAATGTCATTGCCAGTTGACGAACCTGAGCTTCAGTGTGCCCGGCCGTCAAGGTCACTCTTAATCTTGCGGTACCTTCCGGCACCGTTGGCGGACGAATCGCACTCACCCAAATCCCCTGTTCCCGCAATGCACTCGCCAACTGTAAAGCTTGGGCGCTACTGCCAATGATCAGAGGCTGAATAGGCGTTTGTGACAGCGAAGTCGCACCATGCCAAGCGAGACAGTTATGATATAGCGCCTGCAGTTGTCGGAGTTTGTCACGTCGCCATTGATCTTGTTGAATCATTTCAATGGCCCGGCTCAGCGCATAAGCCTGTGCCGGTGGAATGGCGGTCGAATAGACATGATGCCGTGCAAACTGAGTCAGGTAATCCCCCGTATCCCGATCACACAACACCGCAGCGCCCGAGAGACCAAATGCTTTACCAAAGGTCACAACCAGCAGATCGGGATGGATTCCCGCAGCAGCACAGCTACCCATGCCACGCTCACCCAACACCCCGATACCATGGGCATCATCAACCATCAAGACCGCTCGATGCTGCACACAAGCGCTCAATTCAGCCAGCGGTGCACAATCGCCATCCATACTGAACACCCCTTCGGTAACCACCACATTGATGTGTTCTGCGGACAACAGTGCCGACACATGGGCGACATCATTATGGCGAAAGCGCTTCATCGTGGCAGCCGAGAGTGTACCGGCTTCCATCAGCGAGGCGTGATTCAAACGATCCTGAAGCAGTAAATCTCCACGCTGTAGCAGACTGAATAAAACTGCCTGATTGGCACTAAACCCTGAATTAAACAGAATCGCCCGCTCATACCCCAACCATTCACACAACATGGCTTCGAGCGTTTGATGCGTCTGGTGGAACCCTGTCACTAATGGTGAGGCACCACTGCCACATCCATAACGGCTAAGGCCTTCCTGCCATGCAGCAATCAGGCTCGGGTCAGTGGCAAGTCCGAGATAATCATTACTGGAAAAGTTAAGATATTGATGTCCTTGATGAACGAACTGCGCCCCGCTCTGACGTGCAATAGGGACCAACGCCCGCGTCAGCCCTCGCGATTCGCGCTCAGCTAAAACGCTCTTCAAGCGTTGTTTAAATGCCGGCTTCATAGAATAGGTCATCTTTCCCGGGACGCGCAGCAACACGTTCAACCACGCGATCAAGTAACTCGTTTTCCTCGATTTCGTCCGGTTTCTGTACCACCTGCTGACGGTTAATCCCCAGTTTACGGAACAGTTGCATGTCGCTGTCTTCTGCCGGATTCGGCGTCGTCAGTAATTTACAGCCATAGAAAATAGAGTTCGCCCCAGCCATAAAACAGAGCGTCTGCATTTGTTCGTTCATTTGCTCCCGTCCGGCTGACAAGCGGACAGCGGACTGAGGCATCATAATGCGTGCAACAGCGATCAAACGAATAAAATCAAAGGGGTCCACATCATCAACAGATTCCAGCGGTGTTCCTTTCACTTTCACCAGCATATTGATCGGCACACTTTCCGGTTGTGTCGGCAGGTTTGCCAGCTCAACCAGCAGTCCGGCGCGATCATTTGTGCTCTCACCCATGCCGATAATACCACCGGCGCAGACCTTCATCCCTGCATCCCGGACATGAGCCAGCGTATCAAGACGATCCTGATAAGTTCGGGTGGTAATAATGTTGCCGTAGAATTCAGGGGAGGTATCAAGGTTATGGTTGTAGTAATCCAGCCCGGCATGCGCCAGTTCCTGAGCTTGTTCGGCAGTGAGCATTCCCAATGTCATACAAGTTTCCAGTCCCATCTCTTTCACACCGGAAATCATCTGCTTCAACAGTGGCATATCACGCGCTTTCGGATTCTTCCATGCGGCTCCCATACAAAAGCGCGTCGAACCGGACGTTTTCGCTTTTTGAGCCGCATCCAATACTCGCTCAACCTCCATCAGACGTTCTTTGTCAACATCGGTGCGATAGTGAGCACTTTGCGGGCAATATTTACAATCTTCAGGACATGCACCGGTTTTAATCGAAAGCAATGTACTGACCTGAACATAGTTATGCGGTTGATAATGACGATGTACTTGCTGGGCTTCAAACAATAAATCCATGAAGGGTTTATTGAGTAAAGATTGCACTTCTGCAACCGTCCAATCATGACGAACTTCCACGTGTATTCCTTTCTTTTTATGAGGACAACTTTTCTTGGCTAGTCTAAACAGAAGCGCTACACTGTCAACAAAATAAATATATAAAGGTTTACAATAGATTTAAATATGAACAAAATGGATTTAAATTTCGACCGAAATCACATCTGGCACCCTTATACATCCACCCTCTCACCGCTTAACTGCTATCCGGTCAGTCATGCTGCCGGAAATCAAATTCATCTGGAAAGTGGTGAAATACTGATCGACGGGATGTCTTCGTGGTGGGCAGCCATTCATGGTTACAATCATCCCCGGTTGAACGCAGCCGTCACCGAGCAGTTGTCACGCATGTCTCATGTGATGTTTGGCGGCCTGACGCATCAGCCAGCCGTCGGTTTGTGTCAAAAGTTACTGCAAATGGTGCCCCCCTCACTACAACATGTTTTTCTCGCTGATTCAGGATCGGTTGCGGTTGAAGTGGCCTTGAAAATGGCACTGCAATACTGGCATAGTCGCGGAGAATCCCGTCCTCGTTTCTTAACACTTCGTCACGGCTATCACGGTGACACATTTGCGGCGATGTCGGTCACGGATCCGGACAATTCGATGCACAGTCTGTATCGGGGTTTTCTACCGGAACATCTCTTTGCCGATTCACCAGAAACCGGGTTTTATGCGCCGTGGAATCCACAGGATATCGACGATTTTCAAGCGCGACTTGAACAACATCACCAGACAATTGCCGCCGTGATTCTGGAACCGATTGTTCAAGGTGCCGGCGGTATGCGGATTTATCATCCCCGCTACTTGCAGGAAGTCAGAAAACTGTGTGATCAATTCAATGTATTGCTGATTGCCGATGAGATCGCAACCGGATTTGGCCGGACGGGGAAACTATTTGCTTGTGAACACGCAGAGATCGAGCCGGATATACTCTGTGTCGGTAAAGCATTAACCGGTGGCTATATGACGTTGTCAGCCACTTTGACCACGCAGCACGTTGCTCAAACCGTTTGTTCAGGAGAAGCGCAATGTTTTATGCATGGCCCGACATTTATGGGAAACCCGTTAGCCTGCGCAGTTGCTGAAGCAAGCCTAAGCCTGATTGAAACTGGTGCTTGGCAAACACAAGTACAGCAAATTGAGGTTTTTTTTGCCGCCCGTCTGCCCCAGCTTCAACAGTACCCGATGGTCAAACATGTCCGCTGGCTCGGTGCAATTGGCGTGGTAGAAACCCATCAGGCAGTCAGAATGGAAGAGATTCAGGCTCATTTTGTCAGTCAGGGCGTATGGATTCGCCCCTTTGGCAGATTAATTTACCTGATGCCACCTTACCTTTCGACCCATGATGATTTGGCACAGCTAGTTCAAGCCATTGAACGGGCGTTGCAACAACCGACCCTGTTTTTTCAGTGATGTACGGTGTCATACATCCGAGCGGATGCCTGAAATGATTGGTGGGCAGAGTCGCCTCTGCCCCCTGCGATGATGGGTTATCGTTGCCGGTCCTGTGCTGACAAGCAGAAATTCAGCGCCACCGCCAACAGCCAGCCACAAAGCAGTCCACCAGCATTTGCGGCCAAATCCAACCACTCCCCATAACGATTGACGTAAGGTTGAACCAGCTCAATCCCACCACTGTAGGCAAGTAAGGCAAACCCAATCCATCCCCACTGCCGAGGCTGTCGTAATGCGACCGGAAACATTAAGGCGGCATAACCGATCAAATGGTGAGTTTTATCGGTACCCGGTACGCTCGGTAAAGTGGCCAGCGGCCACAATGACAAAACCGTGATAGAAATCAAGATCGAGCCCATGACGATTAACCAGTATTTTTTCACCATTTGTAATGATGTGATGATGAGGGACATAGACTTACGCTCAACTGACCTGAATGCAACCTGGGGCTTATTCTCCGTGGATACCCGAGCCAAAGCAAATATTTATTTTGGGTGGTCAAACGATTGCGTCATCGTTCACCTTCCCAAATTTTTTGGCAAAGGATTGAACCGCCATTTTCTGCTGTTATAGTGCCCGCGAACGAACCAGACAAGGATCACAAAATGAATGCAAATACAGTAGAAATCATTGGTTACGCTGCATCACTGATGGTAGCGCTGTCATTTACGATGAAAGATATTATCAAGCTACGGATCGTCAATTGTATTGGCTGTCTGCTCTTCGTCACTTACGGTCTGATTATTGATTCATGGCCGGTAACACTGGCAAACCTGTTTATTACTGGTGCAAACATTTACTATCTGAGTAAAGCTCGCTCAGAAGCCGATAAGAAACTCAGCAAAGCTTAACCCCCTCAATGTTATGAGACTGATTGCAAAAGATAGTGTTTAACAGTGTGCGTCTTATTTCAGAGAAATGACATAGTGAAGACGCTATCCATGATTCTGAATGCTACATTTAGTCTCTATCGCAATCAGTTTACTCAAACTTATGTACAACAGAAATTTAACATTAGATATTTTCAAAATCGTCTTGGCTTTGATGGTTATCGGTATCCACAGCAATTTTCTCAGCGAACTGACCACGGAAGGATACTACCTCATCACTGCGGGTATTTTCAGAATCGCAGTGCCGATTTTCTTTATTATCAATGGTTATTACTTCATCACCATTACCGCCACAGATCAGTTGCTCCAATGGAGTAAAAGAGTCGCAATCCTCTATCTGTTCTGGACCCTCTTCTACGCTTATTTCTGGATGAAGCCGCTTACTCTGAATTTCATCGGTATGATGACTGTCGTCGAAACACTCATCGTCGGTTATCACCATTTGTGGTATTTGGTTGGTATGCTTGGCGCAGGACTGATGACCTATGTGTTCAGAGAGCGAACCCGGACAGGCGCACAACTGGCACTAGTCTGTTTTGTGCTGGGTGTGATCGTCCAGTACATCGGCAATTACCATTTGATGTCTTCGACATTTGCCGATGAGCTTTTCAACATTGGTTTTACCCACCGCAACTTTTTATTGTTAGGCTTTCCATTCTTCTATATCGGTTTCTTGATTCGTAAACATCAACTGTTTGCCAAAACACCGACCAGCACACTCCTCATCGCAGCGCTGATCGGCATCGGGCTGTTGTTGGGGGAAAGCTGGTATAACCTCAACCAACCAGATCGTACCGGGGTGTTTGATAACTATCTTTCACTGATATGGATCTGCCCGGTATTATTCCTACTGGCCATGCGTTCTCAGCGCACCACCAACAACAAGCATCTGGCGCATTTTTCGACGGCCATTTATTTGATTCATCCGTTCTGTTTAAGTGTGCTGACGAAAATTCATCCGTGGGAGAATACGCCTATGGCAATTGGATGTGTGCTGCTATCAATGGCCTTCTCTTTGGGGCTGATACAAGTGTATAAACGGATGGGTTATATTTTATAGCACAACGTTTCAATTAAAATTTTTATTTTAATTTCAACAATTTATAAATTATCCAATGTAATTAACATTGGATAGCCTATACTCTATTCAAGATATGAATCATGATGCATTTAAGTGCTCGGTGTTGAGTGATGAATAATGAAGAGAGTACATGGAGACAAATCGTGAAATTAAAAACGATTCTTACATTCAGTTTGGTTGGGCTTGCTGCCGGTATGATCTCTCCGGCTAAAGCAGACACTGTGTGTAGAACACCAAACATTGTCTGCTCGGGTCAGACAACATCCGGAGATACAAGCTGGCAACAATACCCTTATAGTGCAGGAATATATGTAGATATCGATACTTCTGCATGTGAGTTAACGTCCATGCCGACATATATGACTTCGATGAACGGCAACAGTACTCATTGGGAAATCACTGGCACTACATCTATCTACAATGCGACAGAGACTGGCTTTCGGGTCTATATAAGATATCCGAATGGCAGAGCCCTTACTCCTGCAACGGCAAATGGCTACCAGTGGTCAATCAATTGGATCGCTCTCAGCTCGGCGGATTGTCCACAGTAATGCTCGAATAAACGGTTAAATCGTGGAACACGGATTGATTTTCTGACTGCTGACTTTATTTATCTCGCACCTTATCTTTCGGCAATCATTCTCTCCCCACTCACCGAAGAAAAAAACAGGCGCTTGATCAAGCGCCTGTTTTTCATCATATCAACAACGATATTCTGGACGTCTTAATCCATCTCAAACTGTTGATCCAGCCAGTTGAACGCGGCTTCCTGCATATCTGCGGTAAAAATATGCCCTTTATTCGGCCAGATTTGCGTGTGGAGCTTATCTTCTGCGCCATTCGCTCGCCAGACACGATGCAATTTATCGAATGCATTTTGGACTGAATCAACAGGAAACAACGGATCCAAGCCACCGGCAAAAACCAACATTGGCTTGGGCGCCGCAATCGCGGCAACATCGGGATAATCCAGATAACGCGCCATATACGGGTGCAACATCGTAAACGCAGACTGGCCTTTCAACTGGTTATTACCAGGCACCATCAAACCTTTCATTGTCCCCATCCATGAATCCACAATGCTGGCGGTAATATCGTCCGATAATGCGGCCACTTGCCAAGAACGAAATGCGCCCATGGAGAAACCGACGGATGCGACACGCGATTGATCAACTTGGGGTTGGCTCGCCAGAAATTTCGCGGCCCGTAAATCATCCAGTGCAATGATCCCCGCAAACGAAGTGCCTAAATTAAACAGGTTCGATGCCAACGCTTGCTGTGAATTGGTGCGAAATCCCGCTACGGAGCGATCCCCCCAACCCAATGCATCGATGGATAAAACCACATAGCCACGTTTTGCCAATTCATCACCGGGGAAACGATCCGTAAAATAACGGTGCGCCCATTCACGCGATGACGATACGCGGGCATCATCTCCCCAAGTCTCAACAAATTTCTCTTTGCCAATATCAAACCGCGCCCCGTGATCATGTAAAAATAACGCAGCAGGAAAAGGGCCGTCCCCCTTAGGCGTTAACATCAATGCCAGTACCCGGCTTTCATGACTGATATTGAATACGATTTTCTGAGCGATATAACTGCCCCGATCAATCTGGTCAATCACCATCGGATTAAACGGAGTGTCATCTTGATAAGGTAAAATAATTTCCTGCGCCTTGGCCTTGGCAAGGTTGTGCCACAATTCCGGACTGTAGCCATCATGCCACGCAAGTTTGTACGGCATACGCGACGCTTTCAGTTTTTCATAAAACAGCGGAAAACTATTATCAGGCGAATCGATCGCTTGCGTGACGTAATCAGGCCCAGCCGGGGCATCATTACGATAAGTGCTATGAGCAAAAACAGCAGCGCTGGTCAGCGTGATCATGCTCGTCATAAGTATGGTTTTAATCAACTGATTCATTTGACTATCCTTTAGCAGAAAAGAGCGCTAAACCACATACACTCGATTTATTTTATAAAATTGAAACAGTGTTTTACTTTACAGGAAAATAAAGGAATGGGTGAGTTAGCAGGATCACAATCAGGCGAATTACTCATCATTCTTCACCGCGTAACTGAGAGCCCATTCAATCTGTACCGACAGTAATCGCCAATAACAGAAAGCTCCGTCTTATCTGCCCTACCTTTCACACGCTGCCCACCATGGATCGATATATACGGTTTTGCCTATACCATAGATAGATATAATCAAATTTACTGAATGATAATAATTATCAATAATGACACCTCAATCTATGATTCAGGTGGACAACCCATGAAAAAGACCATTAGTTTTGCAGTCATTCACTTCAGCATCGCGTTTACAGTTGCCTATATCTTGACTGGCGATGTAATTTTGGGGAGTTTAATTGCCATGCTAGAGCCGATGATCAATACCGTGGCATTCTACTTTCATGAAAAAGTATGGTCTCAATATGCACCGCTCCAGCGTTATGCCTCAGCGCCACATATTAAAACCGCCAGTTTCGCGGTGATCCATTTCAGTGTTGCCTTTAATGTGGCCTATTTATTGACCGGGAGCTGGCTGATCGGGGGCGTCATGGCGCTGATTGAACCGAGCATCAATACCTGTGCCTATTACTTCCACGAGAAAGTGTGGCAAGGAAAAGCACAGCATCAATCATGGCAGTGTACGCATCATGGTACCGTGACCCCCTCATAGTCACGTGCCACATGAGGGGTGATGTCTATCACAGAATCTGTTAATATAACGCTTATCTATCAAGTTGGCCGCAAGGCCAGCTTTTTTCATATTCACCACTCAATCTGGAATTCCCTGTGCTATCAACTGCAAACATCACCATGCAATTTGGCGATAAGCCATTATTTGAAAATATCTCCATTAAATTTGGCCACGGTAACCGTTACGGTCTTATCGGCGCGAACGGTTGCGGCAAATCCACCTTTATGAAAATTCTGAGTGGTGAACTAGAGGCTTCCGTCGGAAGTGTTTCAATCGATCCCAATGAACGCATGGCAAAGCTGGGACAAGACCAGTTTGCATTTGAAACGTTCTCCGTCATTGACACCGTGATTATGGGTCATAAAGAACTGTGGGAAGTCAAAGAAGAACGCGACCGTATCTATGCATTGCCTGAAATGTCAGATGAAGATGGAATGCGTGTCGGCGATCTGGAAACAGAATTTGCCGAAATGGATGGTTATTCAGCGGAAGCCCGTGCCGGAGAGCTCTTGCTCGGACTCGGCATCCCAGAAGCACAACACTTCGGGTTGATGAGTGAAATCGCCCCGGGTCTGAAATTGCGAGTGCTGCTGGCACAGGTATTGTTTGCCGAACCGGAAATCATGCTGCTCGACGAACCGACCAACAACTTGGACATGCACACCATTTCTTGGTTAGAACAGACCCTGCTGGCTCGTAACTGCACGATGATTATCATCTCGCATGACCGTCACTTTCTGAATACCGTCTGTACCCATATGGCCGATCTCGACTATGGTGAATTGCGCTTGTTCCACGGTAACTACGATGAATATATGATTGCAGCAGAACAGGCCAGAGAGCGCCTTCATGCTGACAATGCCAAGAAGAAAGCACAAATCGCGGAGTTACAAACCTTCGTCAGCCGCTTCTCTGCAAACGCATCAAAAGCCAAACAGGCAACATCCCGCCAGAAGCAGCTTGAAAAAATTCAGCTTGAAGAAGTTAAACCTTCCAGCCGTCAATCTCCGTTTATTCGGTTCGAACAGGAAAAACCGCTGTTCCGCAATGCGCTCGAGGTCAACGCACTCAAACAGGGATACGGCGACAATGTTCTGTTTAATGATGTCAACCTGATGGTCGAAGTCGGTGAACGGATTGCCATTATCGGGGAAAACGGGATCGGTAAATCAACCCTGTTGAATACACTGGCAGCTGTGATGCCCCCCATGGCCGGTGAAGTCAAATGGTCTGAAAACAATAACATTGGTTTCTACGCGCAGGATCATGCCCACGAATTCAGTGAAGATCTCAATTTAATGGATTGGATGGGACAGTGGAAAAAAGAAGGCGATGATGAGCAAACCGTGCGGAGTATCTTAGGCCGGATGCTCTTTTCACAAAATGAGATTAAGAAGTCAGTCAAGGTCATCTCCGGTGGAGAACAAGGTCGCATGCTGTTCGGTAAACTGATCATGCAAAAACCCAATATTTTGCTGATGGATGAACCGACCAACCATATGGATATGGAATCGATCGAGGCTCTGAACCTAGCCCTGGAAAATTACCCGGGAACGCTGCTATTTGTCTCCCATGACCGTCAGTTTGTTTCTTCAATCGCCACACGCATTATCGAAATTACCAAAGATGGCGTGAATGACTTCCACGGCACTTACGATGAATATCTGGCGAAACAAGGCCTGCTCGGTTAATTGACCCGAGTTCGGCAGAATACGGCAGACTGACGGTACATACGTATCGTCAGTCTTCTGCTCAGTCAGCAATTACCCGCACACTCGACTGAACAGTTCCGGCATACCCTCCACGGTCAACAACCACATGCCAATGTCCTGAATAAGGAATCAGCAATACACTCACTGTATCCGTCATATGCCCGCCATTATATTTATAATTGCGGCGTTTCTTGTATTTTTGAAAATTGTCATCATCGAGTAGCAGAACATTGGCCGTGTTATCTTTCAACGTCACTTCTATTTTTTGCCCTCGCTCACACATGTTAAGATCGTAATGCGTAAATTTCATTATCTCTCCAAAAATACATATCCGAATCGACCTTATTGCCCGAAGATACATTTTCAATGCTTCGATCATATTGAATTTTGCATCATAGATCACGGCATAAATAGATCATAAAATCATATCTATCGCACAATATGAAACATCAACATGGCTTGAAGCATCCCCAAAATATCCTTTCGATATGAAACTCAGTGATAGAAAAGAATGCTTATTATTGTATTGATTTCATATTTATCTATCGTCAATTAATAACTCTTTTCAAGTGTGTTGTCGCGAAAAGAAAAATAAAAAGACCGAACTATTTGGGGGAATATTAACCAAGAAGGAATGATATATACTTCTCGCCATAGAATGGCTATGACTCAAATCTCTGCCTTGCCTCTGAGCCCAGTGATTCTCGCTGAAACGGCATCTTGAGGTCATTTGGGTATATATTTAAAGATAGAGGGTCATTAACGAGATTCAATCCAGTTAAAAGCAGCTTCAAGCCCTTTATCGATGCCATTGGTGCGATCATTTTTCGTAAAAAATGAAGTGGTGATCGCCGGGGGAATCCCAACCTGATCATAGTTCACCCGATCGGCTGATAAGGTCTTTATGTTCGATATACCAAAGCGAAACCCGTTAGGGAGCGTTTTACCTAAGCTGCCCGATAACATCCCCTGCGTTCTTTCACCAATCAAAATGACTTGATCCGAGGCACTGAGCATCAGTGCCGATAACTCAGCAGCGGATGCTGTCGTATGACTAATCAGAACAGCAACCGGCTTTCGATAACTCGGGAATTGTGGCTCAAGATAAATGTCATGCTCGGGCTCGAATCCAGCCCCGTCACGGGCGCTCTTAATATAGCCTAAGGTTTGATGGTCAACAAAATATTCGGCTAAGGCTCTCGCAAGATATGCATAACCGCCACCGTTAAAGCGCAGATCAATCACCATTCCATCGGTTAATGCAAAATCATCCATCACTTGGTTCATTGTTTGTCTGAACACTGCTAAAGTTTCGGCATGATCATTACCCGCGACAAAGTCACTCCATCCATCAATATACAGGTAACCAATATTATCACTCTTTCCTTTTCCCCAGATAATATGCTCACCTAGACTCCCCGACAGATTCAGTTGATTGGTAATCATAGACTGAATGAGCACCTCGTTATCATCAATATACTGTTGAATTGCCGTATTCTCAGATTCGGAAAAAGGAGTAACCAGGCCATGATCATTGATATATTCTTGTCGTAACCGATCCAATAGAATCGGTCGGTCTCGATGTCTGAAACGAGCCAGTTTATCCTGATCGAATACATAGACATGCCCGTTTTGTAATGGGGCAATGACTTGTGACATAATCTCGAACAGTTCATCTCGCGTTGAATGTTCAGAAATCTGACTGCGGGCCCATTGTTTAACTGCACTCCAATCAACAATCAAAGTATCTAAATTGTAATAATATTCATCGAAAGTCTGTAAAAAAATATTCAGGTTTTTAATCGGATCATTATCCATCTCATTGACGACACTGATATTCTTGATACAGCTATTCGGTAACTCAGTATTTTTCACATATTTAATCGCGTAGTCGGTCGGATAAACATTTAATCCCGGATAAATAAAACTGACTAATTGACTACCGACCTGCTGATAATATTTTTCAAACGTTTTCTGACTGAATGTTTCTTGATTTGTTAATACACAGTAACCAGAAGTAAATTCATAATATGTCACCGAATTATCCATAATTTTCAACGCCGAACCATCATGTTCAGAGACCCATATACCTTGTGCCGAGAAACCATAATTCTCATGATGACAGCCACTTAAAATAAATATAGCCGTGATCGCATATCCTTTTATTAATCGTTTCATTTTCTATTCAATATCTGTCATTCACCGTGATAAATAACTTAACGAATCTTGTGCTGTCTTTGTGTAGCGGTTTGTTTATCTATGCAGACAAAAGTAGACAGATAAAACGAGTGATAATATTAGATATATCTAAATCATTGTAACGATTTGATTCAATCATCAGGCTCAACACCAGCGACAGAATCACTATTGCATCGATGACTTGATGGAAAAGCAGAGTACGTTTATTCGTCCGCTGGATGCTCACGACGATAGTCACAATATAACCAGACCATACGATCTAAAAACCAGCTTTTGGCCAGATAGGTGATCAGGGTCGATAAAATACAGAGCTGTATATCGTACTGATAAACACCCCACACCGCTAATATGAGCCCCACAGTTGATGTCAAATGGAGTATCACAAATAAGGGTAGCTGATGATGCTCAGGCAATGATTCTTTATCCCGGTTTAAATAAATTTGTTCTCCAAGTACCGACTGCGTTGCCCAGCTTTTTAACGAGACGGGTTTCGGAAATAAGATCGGATTTAAAAACATCCACACAACCGCCATGACCACAGCCAAAATACTCAACCAAACACTCCACTCTCTCAATAACCCGGCAAAGATAAAGAGTGGTAAAACGCTATATCGGGTCCAGACACTCCACGGATTGGCATGTCTGTCCCACCCCTTGCCATCTAAATGAAATAGTGCCGCTAATTTACGTTCAAGAGTCATTGTTCACCTACCTATCAAATTGACTATAAAATGAATCACGTTGACCAAAGCCATAATGGATAACGCGCAGAGCCATGCTTATGTCCGATTTGGAAATTGAAATGTAAATCGTGCCCCACCCAGTTCGGACCGTCCTGCGCATACCGACCCTTGATGCCATTGGGCGATATGTTTGACGATGGCTAAGCCAAGTCCATGGCCTGAAGCAACGTGACTACGGGCATTATCAAGTTGTTCGAATGGTAAGAAAATCCGCTCCCAGTCGCTTTCATCAATGCCGATACCATCGTCACACACGTTAATCACGAACATATCTGTCTCAGCAACATATGACAGAGACACAAACACTCGGGTCCGGGTATATTTACACGCATTGACAAGTAAGTTACTCATCGCCCGTTTCATCGCGATATGATCAATCAGAGCCAGTTTATCGATTGCTTCAGGTGCAATTTGCAACTGATACTCAATGTCCGGATAAAGCTGAAAAACACTCACACATTCATCATCAATCAATTGTGCCAAGTGATGTTTAGCAAAAGAAAGCAATTGACTGTCGCCACTGTAGCGTGACAGGACCATGGTCTGGTTAATTAAACTATCCAGATCTTCAAGACTCTTCGAGATAGACCGTTGATATTTTTCCTTTTCAATCTCTGTCGTGGCGTGAGATAACATTTCAAATGCAAACCTGAGACGATAAAGCGGGGTCCGAAGATCATGGGCAATCGCATTGGTCAGTGTTCTTTGCCCTTTTAACAGTTGCTCAATACGATCCGCCATACGGTTAAAAGCATTCCCCAACGTTGCCACTGTCGAAATCTTGTATACCACTGCCCGGCTATTCAAATCACCATGACCGAACCGCGATGTGGCCGCCAGCAGGTTCTTCAAATCCCGCCATAGCGGATAAGTCCAGAAAAACATACACAGCGAAATGGAAAGGACAAAAGCCAGAATCAATACAATAATGACTGACGAACTCACCGAAGACAGCGGAATTAAATTGGCTAAAAGAAAAGAGTTGCCATCACTCAATCGTATATAAAATGTAATTTCGTCACTTGAATTGGTTCGCCAGAAAAAAGAGTAGGTTACGAGCTGGCTCTGTTCGGTTTGACTGAGCTTGACCTGATCGCTTGTGGCGATTTGTAAATCAAACGGAAAGTGCGTTGAAAGATCACGTAGTAGCGTCGGCCAATGTTCTGGTTTAGTCGAGGCAAACTGTTGCTGAAGCAAATACACCGTCCCTTCTGAACCCCGTCGTATTTTTTCGGCTTCTGGAGCATCCACAAATATCTTTAGCATGAAAGGGCTGTTGCCAATCTTTTTAATTAAAAATTCAGGCTCTTCATTGAAAAAAATAATCTGTTGCTGCTCAATTTCCTCACGGTTCTGTTGTCCAAGGTTGGATTTATTGATATCCAGTAATTGCAACGCAAAACCGAAATGTTGACTTAATTCATCTATTTCTTGCTGCCACGTATCAATCGGCATGGCTTCAAGTCGGGACTCAATCAACGTAAATGTCCCCTGATAGATTCGCTCATACCGCTGCCCTTCAATATAATTATTGAATGATAATATCGGATTCAAATGACTAGGATAGAGGAGAAAAAATAAGGGGCCGAAGACCAGAAACCATAGGCCTGAAAATGACTTTATCATCGATACTCACTCACTATAGATACACAGTTGATAACCCACCCCTCTGACAGTTTTAATCAGATCGTCACCGTTCTCCAATTGAATTTTTTTCCTGAGTCGCGACACTCTGCGGTCAATTGAACGATCAAGACCATCGTATTCAAATCCTCTGAGCCGGTGAATCATCTCATCTCTGGAAACAACTTCCCCGATGGACTGAGCCAGTAAAACTAATAATTCAAATTCAGCACTCGTTAAATCCACGCTCGTTTGATGCAATGTCACGCTGCGACTAACGAGGCTGATTCTCAACGGGCCAAATTGATAGTCAGATTCATTGCTTACCATTTTTTTGGGGGCCTCTTTTGCAGCACAACCTCTTTGAGCACAGCGCAATAATGCATGAATACGGCTTAACAGGAGTTTGGGCTGTACCTGTTTCACCACATAATCATCCGCACCGATTTCCAACCCCATCACCTGATCAATATCGTCTTCTAAAGCCGTCTGCATCAAGATGAACCCTTGATACTGATGACGGATTGATTTACAGACTTCCATGCCATTCATGCCCGGGAGTAAGATATCTAAAATAACCAGATCGGGGTCAATATTCAGAATCGTCTTGACGGCATCAATCCCGTTATCGACGAGCACGACATTAAAATTGTAACGGCTAAGGAAATCTTTCATCAGCACGGCTAACTCAATATCATCTTCAACCACAACAATCGTTTTATTGCTGAGAATATCCATCATACTTGTATCTATCATAGAATATAAAATGCGAATTAATTCATTAAAATCATTTAATTTCAAACAGTTAACCCAGAAAGCAACCCTAATCTGCCTGAATCCATCAATAATATACACCTAGGGCTGTTGATCTTTCGTGATGGATTTTGCAGCAATTTGTCGTGCATTTAGTCAAGGCAGGTCATGTGAAGTGTAGCGATCTACATGAACCATGACCTAACGCTGGATAAATGAGCGACAAATGCTGCCTAGAGGGTTCATCTGAACAAAATTCAACCATGAAAGATCAACAGCCCCTAGTATATCCATTCCATTTTTCGGTAACTGTGACGATTTGTGACACCCCCTGATCACCATGCAGTCTCTCGTACATTCATGAGCAACTCAGCCACAGCGTATTACACATCAAAAGCACATAAAAAAGCCGGGATTGAATTCCCGGCTTTTACTGATCATTGATGATGTGACTGGATAATGATTATCCGATATGAGTCAGACCACCCATATACTTGTGCAACACTTCAGGAATCGCAATACGTCCATCCGCTTGTTGATTATTCTCCAGAATCGCAACCATGGTTCGGCCAACAGCAAGACCAGAGCCATTCAGGGTATGTACCAACTCTGGTTTTTTCTCACCTTTGCGGCGGAAACGTGCTTGCATCCGACGCGCCTGAAAATCCCACATGTTTGAACAAGATGAAATCTCACGATAAGTTTCCTGTGCAGGTACCCAGACTTCCAGATCGTAGGTCTTACGTGCCCCAAATCCCATATCTCCGGTACACAAAATCACTTTACGGTAAGGTAACTCTAATAACTGCAACACTCTTTCAGCATGACCCGTCAGTTCTTCCAATGCATTCATCGAATCTTCAGGGCGCGTTATCTGTACCAGCTCAACCTTATCAAACTGGTGCATCCGGATCAGCCCCCGGGTATCACGACCATAAGAGCCGGCTTCAGAACGGAAACACGGTGTATGTGCCGTCATTTTCAGTGGGAGTTCAGCCTCATCCAAAATTGAGCCACGGACTAAGTTTGTCAGAGGCACTTCCGCAGTCGGAATCAGTGACAAGCGACGTGGCTCTTCATCATTGACTTTTTCAGCCAGTGGCTCGGTATGAAACAGGTCTTTACCAAACTTAGGCAATTGCCCGGTACCATACAAGGTATCGGCATTCACCAGATATGGCACATACATTTCGGTATACCCATGCAGATCCGAGTGCAGGTCAAGCATAAACTGAGCAATCGCCCGGTGCAGGCGAGCGAACTGGCCTTTCATTACGATAAACCGGGCACCGGTGATTTTCGTCGCGCTGGCAAAATCCAGTCCGTCACCCATTTCACCTAAATCAACATGATCTTTGACTGCAAAATCGTATTGCTTCGGCTCACCCCAACGGGAAACTTCGACATTACTCTCTTCATCCAGACCATCAGGTGAAGCATCGTCAGGAATATTCGGCACAGATAACGCAATATCTTCCAGCTGTTTCTGCACCAGTTCCAGTTCTGCTTTACGGGCATCTAAATCATTGCCCAGAGAACCGATTTGCTGTTTTACTGCTTCAGCACCTTCTTTATCACCCGCCGACATCAGTTGACCGATCTGTTTCGAAATGGAGTTGCGAGTGGATTGTAAATTTTCAACTTCGACTTGAATCGATTTACGCTGCTCTTCAAGTTGACGAATGGTCTCGACGTCGAGGGTAAATCCGCGACGCGCCAGTTTTATCGCTGTTTCATCCAGCTCTGTGCGAAGTAATTTAGAATCCAGCATTGCTAATCCTATGCTTAATGGGTTGTAAAAAGCGCTCGGTGTTGTCCCAATCAGATGGCAACAACACAAAAC